>NZ_JBANFL010000010.1:0-195600 GCF_037154135.1 Sphingobium aquiterrae | reverse complement strand
ACATCAACGTTCCGCCATCCTGACAGGGGGTCCCTTTTGCGCGCCGATAAGGGGTCCCGTTTGCACGCCGATTGACACCAAACGGGCGTTGGGTCGCGTTCTTGAAGCGGGTTGGAGGTGGCGTTACCCAGGTTTGGCGCGCCTCTGCCGACGGGACCAAATCAGAACAGGTTACACGGTCATTGGTCGATGTGGACGACTTCGCCTGGACCGATGACGGAGCAGGAGTGATCACGAAAAGCCGGCCGGGCTTGGCCGATGCGGTTGCGGCCATCCAGCGGGAAGGTCTTTCTGGCCATCACTTCGACGCACGGTCGGTTCCTATGGCCTCCAGCGTTCCGATGCCGGCGGCTCCGATTGAGGAAGCCTATCTGGTGACGGAGCCGGGCGCAGCCGACCCTCGCTCAGCCACCCCCATTGAAGCCCGCAAAGTCGGCGCGCTGCTGCAACCTGGGCTTCCCCCGGACGCGATCGCAGGCGCGGTAAGCACTGGCGGCTCCGTGGCGTGGTCCTGGGCAAAGGACCCCAGTTACTACGCCTCGGCCACCAATCTTGCCGTAAGGCTTTCGAATGGCCGCGTGATCCAATGCGCAGGACCGGGCTGCGACGACCGTGTCATCGGAGCATGGTGGGATTCAGGCGGGACAGAACTCCGATATCTAAGCGTAGGCGGTTGGGCGCAAAGCGTCCTGACGCTCTATCGTTGGCGGGTCGGCAAGGCACAACCGAAGCCGGTTCTTGTTACGAACGACATCCTGGCCGATTGCAAGGCGCTAGTTGATGACCTCATGTGCGTGCAGGAGGGCTCGCTCCAGCCAAGGCGCATCATAAAGCTGAATCCGGTTTCCGGCGTTATCACACCGTTGTACGATCCAAACCCCGAGTTTCAGAACCTTGACCTTGGTACGGTGGAGCGGCTTCACTGGAAAAATGACGAGGGTCTCGAAACGATCGGCGATCTGGTCCTCCCTCCCTCTCATCGACCCGGCCAACGTCATCCCCTAATCGTAGTACAGTACACCACCAGAGGCTTTCTTCGCGGCGGAACCGGCGACGAGTACCCCATACAGCTTTTCGCCAACCATGGATTTGCAGTTCTAAGCTTCCAGCGCCCAGAACCATTCTATACGACGCTCGCTCACATCGACACGTCGACGGAGCGCCAAAAGGTCGAACTGGAAGGCTGGAAGGATCGCCGCAGCGTGCAGTCATCACTGCAGCACGGTGTCCAAATTGCGATCGATCAAGGCGTTGTTGATCCGACGAAGTTGGGGATCACCGGTCAGAGCGACGGGGCTTCGACAGCGATCTTCGCTCTGCTGCACGATAACAAATTTTCCGTAGCGTCCCTCAGCAGCTGCTGCGAAGATCCCGTCTCCGCCGCTACAATGGTGGGACCGTCAGAGGCGGTGAAGCGCCGACAGCGTGGCTGGCCAGGAGTCACCGAGGACAAGCCCGATTTCTGGCGGGGCTTTTCGCTTGCTCGGAACGCGGAGACGGTCTCAACGCCCATTCTGCTTCAGTTATCTGAAGATGAATATCTGGTCAGTCTAGAGACCTACACCGCGCTGACTGAATACGATCAGCCCGTCGACATGTTTGTTTTCCCGGGCGAGAATCACGTGAAATGGCAGCCAGCGCACCGACGCGCCCTTTATCAACGCAATCTCGACTGGTTCGATTTCTGGCTGAAGGCGGTGGAAGATCCAGATCCAAAAAAACGCGAGCAATATATTCGGTGGCGCGAAATGCGGACCCGGCAAACTACATTGCCTCGTTAATCGTTCTCCGGGGCGCAGTGGGAGAAATGCCTTGTTGCGGCCGCTGTGTAGACAAAAGACCAGCGCAGCGCGTTCACGCATCGTGTCTCCGCGCGAAGCGGGGACGGATGAAACGGGTTCGGCAAATCGAGTATAATAATCGGATACTCTAGCGTCTGATCAAGGTGCTTTAGCGCATGTCGATAGTATTCATCCGACAGGAATTCTACGATCTCGTCTGGTCGAAGCCGATGACGCATCTCGCCAAGGAGTTCGCGCTGTCGGACGTCGCGCTCCACAAGATTTGCCGGAAGCACGACATCCCGAACCCGCCGCTCGGCTGGTGGGCGAAGAAGGCCGCTGGCAAGCCGGTCAAGCAAACGCCACTACCCAGAGCGAAGACAGGTACGTCCGACAGAATCACGATTGCGGCCGGCGAATTGCGGCCGGAGCCCGAGCTGATCGCGACCGCACGTGAGAACGCACGACTGCTCGCATCGTCCATCGATACGGAGGCGGTCTTTCCAGCAAACCCCATCGTCGATCGGACAATCTCCCAGCTCCGCAAGGCGAAGCCTTCGTCGATCAACGGGCTCGTCACGGTCGAAGGTTTGAACGTGGTCAAGGTCAACGTCGCACCGGCCTCGATCGATCGCCTGGAACTCGCGCTCTGCCGTATCGCGGCGGCAGCGGAGGCGCTCGGGATCAAGCTGGTGCGAGGCGAGAAATCCGCGAGCTTCCAATGCGAGGGCGAGACGATCGGCTTTTCGATCAGCGAGGGTGTTCGACGCGAAAAGCATGTGCCGACCGAGAAGGAACTCGCCGAGCAGGAGGCGGCCCGAAAGCGTCGAGAGCGAAACTGGAACAACCCTGGCAGCTGGCGTGCTGATCTCAACTGGTCAGCCCTGCGTGGACCTGAATGGGATTATCACCCGACCGGCTTGCTCGTGTTCGAGCTGGAGCACTCCTACCTGCTTGGGGGTAGCCTGCGGCGTTCCTTCAAGGACGCGAAGGTTCAACGGATCGAGAACATGGCCAGCGACATCGCGGTCGGCATCGCGGTGCTGGCGGCGGCGAAGAAAGACGATCAGGTCAAGCGCGAGGAGCAGGCGCGGCAACGCGAGGAAGAGCGGCGGCTGCGCGAACTCGCCCTTCGCAGGGACCATATCGCCGAGCGCCGCGGCAAGGCACTGGATGAGGTGCTCGAAGAGATGGCCTCGCTCGATCGGCTGAGACGGCTGGTCGCGAATTTGCGCGGCGACGAAATGTCAGCGAGCACCGGCCGCGTCGCCGAATTCCTGAGTCTGGCCGAGCGCAGGCTGGCTTCGCGCGAGGCGGCGCTTTCGGCTGATGGTCTCGAGCAGCGTTTCGAGAAAAACAAGCTGTTCGGCGAGGACGATGATCACGCCTTTCGTCCGCCTTATGGCTACTACTAGGCGGTTGTCAGACGGCGTATTTTTACCCCTGTCCGGCGACGTCCACCCTTTTCCAGACGACCTGTTGGTGCTATTGATGGTGCCGGTCGTTTTCCACTGCCGATTTGCAGGGAAAATCAGCCGTTTGGGTGCCCGATGGGAGTGTTCTTCTGGCACCATTTTTTCTCCCCGGGCCGTCCCGTAGAGATCGACAAAATGGCAGATTTCTGCTATTTATAGATTTCACCGATCCCGGGATGTCTCAGGCGATGTCAGACCATCCGGGGCCATAAGGTGCCACGAGCGAGGCCATGATGGCCCCAACCGGATTTTGATGGCACCACCCGATAGTCCCTCGACCAGCGTCTCCCAGGACCAGTCCAGGAGATTCGCTGTGCCGCTCAGAGACCTCCAGATCCGCAACCTCCGCCCGGCGGAAAAAATCTACCACTGCGCTGACGAGAAGGGCCACTATCTTGAGATCCGTCCCAACGGGTCGATGCTGTGGCGTTATAAATATCGCTACTTCGGCAAGCAGAAGCGCCTGGCTCTCGGACGCTATCCTGAGATCGGCCTACCAAGGCACGAAAGAGCAGTGTATTTAAGGCTGCTCGTCGTTACATTCGCCAAAGCCGACGTCATGCGATCCCCCACATGCGCCGTTCGCGACGCTGATCAGCCGCAAATTCGCCGCTCGCCAGGTTTTCCGGATTGGCGGGTCAATCGACGTGAAGGGTGCGTTCTAAGGCCTGGACCTCGGCCCGATAATGCTTCAGCCCGAGCCAGACCAAAAGGATCGACGGAATGCCGATCAGCGTCACATAACCGAAGAGCATGACCCCTATCGACTTCGGATCGCCGCTCAGGTCGATTGCCCAGCCGACCAACGGCGGGCCGAACAGCGGGCCGATCAACGCAATCACGCTGTTGTAGATCGCAAGGGATTGCCCGCGAATCTCGCCTGGCGTGATCAGCGCCATCGATGACGGGCCACCCGCCGTCGCCACCGATTTCCCGATGAACGCGACGAACATCAGAACGACCGCCAGCCCGGCCGAGGGCATGATCGGATAAAGTGCGCTGGCGGGGACTCCGATGAGCAGCCCAAGGATCAGCACACGCAACGAACCGTCGACATGGTTCTGCGCGAACCTGCGCTGTGCCCATACCGCGAGCGCGGTGCCGATCGGGCCTGCGGTGAAATAGAAGATTCCGGTGACCGCGCCGATCTCCGCGATGTTCCAGCCCCAGATCCGCTGGAATAGCGGAATGTTCCAGAAGGCGAGCGTGCTGATCGCGAAGTTGCAGGAGGAGCCGATGAACAACGCGCCGAACCCGCGCCAGCGCCCGAGGATATAACTGAAGGCACTTCCGAAACCTTGCGCCGGGGCCAGCGTCTCGCGTCGTTCGGGTTCGCGCACCGTGAGCATCAGCGCGGCGAAGGCAAGACCCGGCAGGCCGACCAGCAGGAACGCCATATGCCAGGGCTCCATCTCGCCGGCGAACGGCAGCGTCATCGGGCCCAGCGTTTCCAGCCAGCGTATCACGAAACCGCCGCCCAGAAAGGCGAGCCCGGCCCCCAGATAGGGACCCGCCATGAAGAGGCTGATCGCGCGCGCGCGCTCCTTGCGGTCGAAATAGTCGCTGATGATCGATACGGAACCGGGACTGACGACAGCCTCGCCCAGCCCGAGGCCGAGGCGCAGGATCAGCAGCAGGATGAAGCTATTCACAAAGCCGCTGCCCGCGGTCATCGCGCACCACACGACGATGCCGGCGATCAGCAGATATTTCCGGTTCGCGCGATCGGCATACCATCCGAGCGGAATGCCCACCAGGACATGGAACAGCGAGAATGCGGGGCCCAGCAGCAGGCCGACCTGGAGGTCGCTAAGGCCCATCGACTTCTTGATGGGCTCGATAAGCAAGGTGAGGACGTAGCGATCGAGATAGGAGAGGATGAAGATCAGCAGCAGCAGGTAGACGACATACCAGCGATAGGCGGTACCGTTCTTGTTCGAGATCATGGTGCGTGCGCTCCCCGCTGGGGCCGCCCGCATTGCGCGCGGCCCCCAAGACGACTGAACGGGGCGTCAGCCGGTGCTGCTTGCTGCCCCGTCACGACTGGTAGGTGAAACCGAAGCCCAGCCGGGCCTGGAGGTTGCGTTTCTCCAGATCGTCACCGATCGCCTCGTCATTGTCCTTCACTTCCAGATTCTCCTGGGTCTCCTTGCGGATGATGACGACGACCTCGGCAACTTCGTTGGCGGGGAACGGAAACTCGTGCCACGTGCCCAGGTTCAGCTGCGCCCCGCATGTCCCGTCGAAGTAGAAGGCGCGAACCGTGTCCGGGTCCGGCTGGTTGGTGGAGGTTGGAGCACCCAGCACCGCGACGAATGCGCTTCCGCCGAGGGGAATGAAGGTCTGGGTATGCTTGAAATGCCGCTCCATCCAGATCACCTGCGGCGGACGCGCATGTATGCGAGCAACGCTGAGGCGGGTCTGTTCGTCACTGACGAACCCGCCGGGTGCCCATAGCTCCACTTTGTCACCATAGAATTGGCCGGTACGCGAACCGACCGTTTCGTCGACGCCGACCAGCACGCCATAAGGCGCAAACGCCTCATGTGTGACAGGTTCGACCTTCAGGGGGCGAAAATCCATATCCTGTTTGTCCTTCAAATTGTCGCTGCCGGCTCGCTACCCAGCACATGTCCGACGCAGATCGCCACGCAGCCGCCTTCGCTCACGACGCGGTCTTCGCTGACGACCTCCGCATGGTCGCGCCATGCGAGGAAGCCGTTCTCATGCATCTGCGCTGGCACCGTGCCGTCCCTGCCGCGCAACTCCAGCTTCAGATCGCCGGAGGTGAGAAACAGCCAGCGCTTCACCGTTCCGTCCGGCGAGGGCACATGGATCGACGCGCGCGAACCGGCGGGAATGTTGACCAGCGTCACGCCGGGCAGCGTTTCCTGCCGGGGGGAAAGCTCCTTGACCAGCCAGCCGGGCTGTTGCGGGTGCGGCAGCCAGGGCCGGTCCTTGGCGTTGAACAGGATCGGCACGCTGTTCACTTCGGACGGCACTTCGCCCTCGAACGCGACGTCGAAGGATTCGGTCTCGGCCTCCGGCTCATAGACGTCGGTTCCAGGACCGCTGGTCCAGACGAGGAACTTGGTCCCGGTATCCGGGCCCAGATCGCGGTTGATCCCGTGCAGCGCCAAAGGCGGGTTTTCCAGATAATGGTGACGGGTCAGGCGGTTGGGAACCGGCTTCCCTTCGGGGTCCGGCCAGTACAGGGCGGTCCAGTCGCCACCGAGCACATAGTGGCGCTCGTTGACGGTGCGATGGTAGTGGCGATGTCCGTCGGTCGCCATGTTGCGGATCTTTTCGGTGAAACCCGCCGGCCAGTAGCTGATGCGCACCACGCCGCCGCCGGTATCCTCCCGGGAAAGGAGAAGCTGGGTCTGCTTTCCCGGGTTGCGCGGATCTTCCTCCACCGGCATCGCGTCAGTGTCGATGAGGACATAGTCTGGGGTCATAGCTTCACCTGCATTTCGACGTACACGGTGCGCGGCGCGCCGTAATATTGCGAGACGTTGAGTGACGTCCCATTGAAATACGCCGAATCCGTCAGGTTCTTGCCACCAACCGAGAGGCGATATCTGCCGTTGTCGAATTCCGCGCCGACATTTGCGCCAAGCAGCGAATAGGCGCCCTGGGTGGCCGAGGATACGTTGGACGGATCGGTCGTATATTTGCTCGTGTACACATCATTGACGTTGAAGAAGAGTTCCGTGCCGCTCGCCAGCGTATAGCGATACTCGCCGCCGACCGAGAACTGGAACTCCGGTGTCAGGCGCGGACGCATGCCCTTGTTGGAGCCGGACAGGGTTTCGGCGTCGAGATAGCCGCCGCTGGCGAACAGCGACAGGCCACGGGTCGGCCGGGCTTCCATCTCGACCTCGACGCCCTTGAACCTGAAGTCGGTCGCGGTGACGTTGTAGGGCACCGCGGTCAACTGCGTCTGCATGTTGTTGTACTTGGTATCGAATGCCGCGACGTTGACGCGCAGACGCCGGGCAAGCCATTCGGACTTCAGGCCAATTTCGTTATTCTCGGCGGTTTCGGCGCCAGTATTGCCGAGCAGCACCT
This sequence comes from Sphingobium aquiterrae, assembly GCF_037154135.1. NCBI lineage: Bacteria > Pseudomonadati > Pseudomonadota > Alphaproteobacteria > Sphingomonadales > Sphingobiaceae > Sphingobium > Sphingobium aquiterrae. The sequence goes on along the minus strand of NZ_JBANFL010000010.1, from coordinate 188,273 downwards.
CCGGAACGCGCGAGCCATATGTGCTCGCGAAGCTTCCCGGGCGGTAGCCGGTCGAGTGGGAGGCATAGACCATGATGTCAGGCGTGATCGCATAGTCGAGGCCCAGCTTGTACGTCCCCTTCGTTTCCGAGAAGGCGGTGGCGCCGGTGATGAGGGGCGCGCCGCCGCCGATCGGGAAGAGGACACGGTCGATCGCGCGCTTCTCGTGGCTGATCCGCCCGCCGACCTCGACGTGCAGGCCGTCGATCAACTCATAGTTCAGGTTCGCGAAGGCCGCGTAGCTGTCTGCCTTCTGCGTGTCGTCGATATTGTGGGTGGTATAGAGGTTTGCATCATGGTCGATCTTCTCGTGGAAATAGACGAGGCCCGCGACCCAGCTGAACCGGCTTTCGGTGTTCGACGCGATCTGGAGTTCCTGCGAAAACTGGTTCTGGGCCTTGAGGTCCTTCAGCAGCACGCCGGCGCCGGGCAGGCGGGTCTGGTCGATCACGTCGAGCGAGTCGAGTTCGCGGTAGGCGGTGATCGATTTGATGACCGCCGGACCCGCATCATATTCGACCCGCAGGCTGTTGCCCCATGCCCGGGCATAGCCAGCAGGAACGACGTTGATGCCGGTCTTGTAGGGCGAACCGAAACGCGGGACGCACGCGGCGACCGCCGGCGCGCAGGTGCCGCCGGTCGGCGACGAGATGCGGGTCGGGATCGTCGAGCCGGAATCGTCGTTGCTGATGTCCGCGATATAGTTCACGCGCCACGCATCGTTCGGCGTCCAGAGCAGCGAGAAGCGGCTGCTCTGGCGATCGACCCCGTTGCCGCGCTGGCCATCGTCGTTTCCGTTGGCATTGACACCGATCATGTAGCCGGTCTGGCTGCGCGACGAGAGGTCCACCTTTACCGCCAGCTGGCCGGGAATGATCGGAACCGAGGCGCCCAGCAGCACGTCACGCCGGTCGTAATCGCCGATCACCGCCTTGCCCAGGAAATGGGCGTCGTTGAGGTCGGGCGTCCTGCTGACATATTTGACCGCGCCGACCGTGGAATCGCGGCCGTACAGCGTGCCCTGCGGCCCACGCAGGATTTCGACACGCTCAAGGTCGAGCAGGTCGATCAGCGACCCCTGAAGGCGCGGCATGTAGACATCGTCGACATAGATGCCGACCGGATTGGCAAGGTTGAAGCCCAGCGCGTTGTTGCCGATGCCGCGGATGAACACCGATGCCGCGCCCGCGCCCGCGCCGGTCTGGATGACCTGCACGTTCGGCGCGCGGCCGGACAGGTCGATCGAGTCGGACGTGGACAATTGCTGGAGCATCGCGCCGCTCAACGCGGTGACGGCGATCGGCGTCTTTTGTTGGCTTTCCTTAACGCGGCGCGCCGTGACGGTGATTTCCGACAGGCCGCCATTGTCCTCGGCACCCACCTCGGCTTGCGGGGCGGTGGTCGGCGTGTCCGATTGCGCAAAAGCATAGTGCGGCACACTCGCGAGCAATATTGCTGTCAGGAGCGAACCAGTTGTCCGTACGTGCATAGCGTGTCACCTCCACTGTTCTGATATGTGTTTTTGATCAGATGCTTGTTTGCCCCTTTGCGGGATCTTCATATGTTCGTTGCAGGTAGATCCATGGCCGCCGGCGACGATCGGCCTCGCGGACCCGCTCGATCGTGGCGCGCTGGGTCAGGGTCAGTTCGATGGCATCCATCCCGCCAAGCAGCATGGTGCGTGCCTCGTCATCGATCGGGAAATGCCAGCGCTCGCCCTGCGCGGTGGCGACGGCGCAATGCTCCAGGTCGACCGTCACCGGGCGATCCGCGGGCCAGTCGCCAAGCGATGCCGCGATCCGGGTGATCGCGTCCCGGTCCAGTGCGACCGGGACGATGCCGTTGTTCACGCAATTGCCGAAGAAGATCGGGTTGAAGGACGGCGCGATCACGGCGCGAAAACCGTATTCGGCAAGCGCCCATGCCGCATGTTCGCGGCTCGACCCGCACCCGAAATTGGCACCCGAAAGCAGGATGCGCGCGGCGGCGAAGCGAGGATCGTTGAGGATGAAGGCCGGATTGGGTTCGCGTGAACCCACCGTCATATAGCGCCAGCCGGCGAACAGGCCGTGGGTCAATCCGGTTTTGGCAACCGATCGCATTTCGCGCGAAGGGATGATTGCGTCGGTATCGATATTGTCGCGCAGCAACGGCGCGGCGATCGCGGTGAGGGTGGTGAAGGGTTCCATCAGGGCAGCCATCGCGGGTCGGCGATGGCACCCGCCACGGCCGAGGCCGCGACCGTTTCCGGAGACGCCAGATGCGTTCGCGTTTCCGGCCCCTGGCGGCTCTCGAAATTGCGGTTCGTGGAACTGATCACGCGCTGGCGATGGCCAAAGCTCTCTCCCCCCGCATAGAAGCACATCGAGCAGCCCGCTTCCCGCCACTCGAACCCGGCATCCAGGAAAAGCTGGTCCAGCCCCTCGCGCTCCGCCTGGGCGCGCACTTGCGTCGATCCGGGAACGCAGATTGCCTTAACCCCGGGCGCGACCTTGCGCCCTTTCAGCACGGCCGCGGCCCGCCGGAGGTCCGAAATCCGGCTGTTGGTGCAGGAGCCGATGAACGCCGCGCCGATCGGCAGCCCGATCATCGAGCGGCCGGGCGCCAGATCCATATAGGCGAGCGCGCGGTCGTAGAGTTCGCGCGGATCGCGTGCCGCCACGTCCGCATAGTCCGGCACGGCGCCGTCCAGTGCCACGGCCTGTTGCGGGCTGATGCCCCAGCTGACCATCGGGCCGACGTCCGCCGCATCGATCCGGTGCTCGACATCGAACACCGCATCCGCATCACTGCACAAATCCTGCCAGGCAGCCATCGCGGTGTCCCAGTCGGCGCCGGCAGGGGCGTAGCGGCGCCCGCGCAGATGGGTGAAAACCTTTTCATCCGGAGCGATGATCGCCGAAAAGGCGCCCAGTTCGGTCGCCATGTTGCATAATGTCAGCCGCGCCTCGACGTCGAGCGCGGCGATGGCGTCGCCTGCATATTCGATCATATGCCCCGCACCCCCGCCTGAACCGAGCCGTGCCAGCAGGTACAGCGCCAGGTCCTTGGCAGTCACCCAGTCGGGCAGCCGGCCATCGATGGTGATACGCATGGCCCGGGGCCGCTTCACGCGTAATGTGGACGTCGCCAGCGCATGTTCGGCAGCGGTCGATCCGATCCCCCATGCCAACGCACCCAGCGCGCCTTGCGAACAGGTGTGGCTGTCCGGGCAGACCAATGTGGCGCCCGGCAGCACGATGCCCAGTTCAGGCGAAATGACATGGCCGATCCCCTGATCGGGATCGCCCAGGTCGAATATGGTCAGGCCGGCGGTCCGCGCCGCTTCGCGCGTGGCGGTGATAAACGCCGTACCGGTCGGCATGATCGTGGCGTCGGTCCGCCCAGGCCGGGTGTCGACGACATGGTCCATGGTCACAAATGCCTGACGTGGCGCCAGCACCGCGCGCTTGGCCGCCTCCAGGCTCTTCAATGCGACCGCGCCGGTGCGCTCGTGCAACAGCACCCGGTCGATCAGGAGAAGATCCGTTTCCACGTCGATCGCCGCCACCCGGTGCATCGCCCAGATCTTGTCGAACAGGGTATGGCCCGTCCGCACCTGCGGCTCGGCTTCCATTCCGGTCAATGGGCAGGCGAAGTCCTGCATTATCCCCCAATGTCCCCATGCGGTGGCGGCACGTTCCCTGCAACGCGCGCCTGATTTGGTATATGTATAGGACAATATAATTGTTATGGAGATAATACAATACGCAAAATTGTAACCAAGCACATCGCCGCTGCCGGCGATCGACGGCGGGGAATGCGTGTTGCGATGTGCGGACGTTTCGTGAACGGCTAATTGTTATAAGTTGTATCTGAGTGCTATGCGCCCCACAGCGTTGCAACAGGGGAGAGCGGATCGATGCCCAAACAGGCCAGGGAGGTCACGACCGGCGTGGACAGATTTCAGCCAATCCCGCTCTATCACCAGATTTTCCTCCAGCTGCGCGGGGAGATCGCCAGCGGGCAGCGCGCCGTGGGATCGCGACTGCCCACGGAACAGGAATTGTCGGAAAGCTTCGGCGTGTCACGTATCACCGCGCGGCGTGCGCTGGATGAGCTGGCACAGGCCGGGCTGGTGGCGCGCAAGCAGCGGGTTGGCACCATTGTCACCTTTCAGCCGCCGGCCAAGCCGATCGAAGGCGATATCGACCAGGCCATGGAATCGCTGATCGCCTTTGGCCGCAACACGCAGGTCAAGCTGATCGAACTGGAGACGGTGGCGGCGGCGCCCCCGATGAGCGTGATCCTGGACGTGGAACCGGGGGCCGACCTTGTGCGCGCGGTTCGCGTCCGCTGGCAGGACGATGTGCCGCTCGGTCACTACGAGACCCATGTGCCGGGCGCGCTGGGCGTGAACCTGACACGCGCGGCGCTGAGCAAGACGCCGATGCTCGCGCTGATCAAGGAGGCCGGGATCAGCATCGGTGCCGCGCACCAGACGATCACGGCCACCCTGGCCGACGTTGCCCTCGCATCCTTGCTTCAGGTTGATATGGGATCGGCGCTGCTGCGCGTCAGCCGCACGGTCTATGACAAGGGCAAGCGGCCGATCCAGCATATCCAGGCGCATTTCCGTCCGGATCGCTATCAGATCCGGCTCGACCTGCACGGCGTGAAGGTCTGAGCCCAGGGGCGTTTTCAGCTTTGCGGAAGCGGGGCCGGCTTGCTGGAAACGACTCCGGTCAGATCCGCGGGCACATTCCGTCCGGCGAGCGAGGCGAGAATGCCGCTGATGGCCAGCGGAACGGCGAAGCATGCGAATGCCATCCATAGCGGCAACCCGCCATCAAGCAGATAGGCGCCGGCCAGAGGACTGATAATCGCGCCGCCGCGCCCGATCCCCAGCGCCCAGCCAATGCCGGACCCGCGTATCTCGACCGGATAGAGTTGCGCGGCAAGCGTGTAGAAGCCCGTGAACCCGCCCTGCAGCGTCACACCGATCGCCCCCGCCGTCGCCAGCAGCAGCGCGAGCGGCATGCCGGTGCCGAATGCCGTCATGAACAGCGCGGCGAGGACCAGAAAATTGCGGATCAACAGGCCCACGCGATGGCGGACCGCCAGCCACCCCATCGTCAGGCCACCGGCGAAACCGCCCAGGTTGAAGATCGTCGTCGCCCAGATGGCATCCCCATGGTCGAGACCCGCGATGATGGCGAGTTTCGTTATCCAGCTTGTCATGAAATAGAGGGCTGCGAACCCACCCAAGGTCGCCAGCCAGAGCAACAGCGTGGCGCGCCAGAGGGTCGGCCCGAACAGTTGCGCGATCGGCACCCCGCGCGATGTGGACGGCGGTGGAAGTTCGCTTAGTTCGGGCCAGTCCATCCGGCGGCGCAGCGCATTGCATCGCGCGAGCGCCCGGGGCGGCTGGCGGGCCTCCAGAAAGGCCACTGATTCCGGCAAGAATTTCCATGCTACGGGCAGCAGGATCGCGCCGACGCCGCCTGCCCCGACCAGCACCGCCTGCCAGCCAAAGGCCGGTATCGCCCAAAGCGCCACCAGTCCGGTCGCCACGGCACCGATCGGATAGCCCGCCTGGAACCAGCCGATCGCGATGCTGCGCTGGCCCGGCGGCGCGAACTCCCCCGACAGTGCCGCGATGCTGGCAAGCAGCGTGCCGATCCCTACGCCAGCGAGCGCTCGAAATGCGGTGAACGCGGAGACGGTATCGACCAGCCCGGTGCCGACCATCCCGACCGTGAGCATCGTCAATGCGGCGAGCACCACCGGGCGACGCCCGAAACGATCGGCGAACGGCGCCACGACAACGCAACCGATCATCATGCCGAACAGTCCGGCCGAGAAGATCATCCCCAGCGCCCCGAGGCCGATCCCCCAATCTTCCATGAGCGAGGGCGCGATGATCGACACGATCAGCACGTCCATGCCGTCCAGCGCATTGATGACGGTGCAGATGACGACAACGAGGATCTGAAGCGCCGTCCAGTGCGCGCCGGCATCCGCGTCGCGCATCATCCGGTCAGCGCGTCGGCAATCTCGCCGGTGGTGTGGAACGCGGTGCCGGGTTGCGTGGCAAGCCAATGCAGCAGTCGTTCGAAGGCGTCCATCCGGTATGGAAGCCCCATGATATAGGGCGTGATGTGCAGCGGCAGCATCCGCCCGCCAAACTGCGCCGCTTCGCCTGCCAGCAGCGCATGCGCATCCCGCATCTGTTCGACATAGCTGTCGATGCCGTTCTGCTGGAGGGTGATGATCTGACGGTCGGACAGTTCGTGGTTGATCGGCACATTGACCAGATCGCCCGCGGGCGTCGCGAAGCGATAGGGCAGCTCGTCATTTACCCAGTCGCACATATAGGCGAGACCCGCCTCGGCGAGCAGGCGCGGGGTGTTGAAGGATTGCGAGCGGGCGATCGACATCCAACCGGTGGGCCGCGTGCCTGCCACCTTTGCGAGCGCGTCGAGCGAGTCGGCGATCAGCGCCCGTTCCTCGTCCTCGGGAAGGCCCGAGGCGATGGTGCCGTTCATGTCGGTCGAATGCGCGACGATCTCATGCCCACCGGCGAGGATGTCGGCGATGATCCGCGGATAGCGTTCGGCGATGGCGCCATTGGTCGCGACAGAGACCCTTGCCCCAAATTTCGCGAACGCATCGAGCAGGCGGTAGAAGCCAATGCGGGTGCCATATTCGCGCGAGGTATAGTGGCGATAATCCGGGTAGGGCGTGGCCATGTGCCCAGGTGCGCGGAACGGCTTGTCCGTCGGCAGGATCGGAAACCATTCGAGGCTGACGACGATGGCCACCGCGACCCGCGCGCCCGAGGGCCAGGCGATCGGCTGGCGTTCGAAGATGTTCGAATAGGCGTAGAGATCGTGATCCATCCCCCGCTTGCGGAGCGGATAGTCGAGATAGCCGGGATCGAGGCTCATACCGTCACCTGCTGCACATAATGGTCGGCGATGTCGCCGCTCCGGGTGATCCAGGCGCGGCCGTCGGCGGCGATGTGCTTCAGCACGTCCTCGAACGGGCCGATGCGATGCGGCTGGCCGATCAGATAGGCATGCAGGGGGATGCACATCACCGTACCGCCCTCGTCCGCGAGCCGTTGATATTGGCGGATCAGCATGTCGGCATATTCGCGCGGGGACATGTTGTAGACGAAGAAGCCATAATGGTCGTTGACCTCAAGGCTATAGGGCATCGAGATCAGGCGGCCCGACGTCACGTTCACTTCGCCCGGCTGGTCGTCATGATAAAGATCGCAGGTATAGCTGAGGCCATATTCGGCGATCAGGTCCAGCGTGCGCGGCGTGTGGGTCAGCGCGGGGGCGAGCCAGCCCTTGATCGTCTGTCCGGTCGCATTGCGGACGGTGCGGATCGAATCCTCGATCAGCGCGCGCTCCTGACCCTCGTCCATGCCATAGCTGTAGCGGGTGTTGTAGATGCCATGGCTGAAGAATTCCCAGCCGCGCGCATTGGCGTCTTCGACCACTTCGGGCAGATGCTGGCACATCGCCACCGACAGGCTGACCGAACCGGGAAAGCCGTGCCTGGTCATGGCCTCTGCCATGCGCCAATGGCCGATGCGGTTGCCATAGTCGCGATGGCCATAGCCGACCACGTCGGGATGCGGCTTCGTCCAGCTCTTGCGATGCGGATTGGCGGGCGGATCGAGTTCGTAATATTCGATATTGGGGGAAATCCATACCGCGACCTGCTTGCCATCCGGCCATTCGAGCTTCGGTCGACCGCGATAGGGGCGGAAATCATACAGGCCGGGATCGGCTTCGCCTTCACGCATCAGCGGGCCTCCAACCAGTCGATCACCGTCCGCACCGGCTCGACATCGGCATATTTGAGTTGAAGGTCGGTCAAATTGGCGAAGTGATAGCTCTCATGCTTGTCGGCGCACGTCTCGATCGGAACGATCGTGCGATAGCCGCGGCTGAGGCTGTCCACCGCGGCCGCGCGCACGCATCCCGAGGTCGATCCGCCGGTGATCACCACGGTATCGACCTTGTGCCACACCAGCAGGCTCTGCAGCGGTGTCTCGAAGAAGGGGGACGGCATCCGTTTGGTGTAGATCGCGTCCTTCGCACGATCGATCTCGCAACGATCGTCAAAGGCGTGGCGGCGCGAGTCATATTTGATGTTCTGCAGCGAGTCCGGCGTGTCGGTGCGCGTGCCCCAGACGCCGGCATCGCTGGCATCCTCGGCATAGGCGACATGCGTCCACACCACCGGCATGCCCTTGGCGCGGGCGAGGGCGGAGATGGTATTCACATACTCGATCTGACGCGGATCGGTCTCATAGGCGGTCCTGAACTCGTCGATCCGGGTATAGGCGTTCTGGAAGTCGACATTCACGATCGCGAGCTTGTCGCCAAAGCCGAACTTGGCGCGCGCCGGGTTCGCCATCACCTCCTCGAAGATCTGGCGTGCGGTCCTGCCGTCCGAAACCATGCGGGTGCCAACAAGATCGCTCATCACATATACTCCAGAGTGCGGGCAGGCATGAAGCCGAGGGGGAGCTTTGCATCAGGCAGGAAGCCGAACATCTCCTCGTCCGGCAGAGCGGCGGTGACGATTTCGCGCACCGCCAGCAACCTGTCGATATCGATGCCGGTGCGGAGGCCCATCGCCTCCAGCATGAACACCAGGTCCTCGGTGACGATGTTGCCGCTGGCGCCCGGCGCGAACGGACAGCCGCCAATCCCGCCGAGCGAGGAATCGAGCGTGGTGAGGCCCGAGTCGAGCGCCGCCAGCGCGTTGGCGAGGCCAAGGCCACGGGTGTTGTGCAGATGGATGCCGGTCAACGCGGCGTCCCCCACCACGCCACGGACAAGGGCGATCATCCGCTTGACCGCCGCCGGATCGGCATAGCCGGTGGTATCGGACAGGCCGACCTCGTCGCAGCCCGCATCCATCAGTGAGGCGGCCAGGCGCGCGATCTGGGTGTCGGGGATTGCCCCTTCCAGCGTGCAGCCGAACACGGTCGAAAGGCTTCCTTCGAAATGTGGGCGGCGGTCTGCCGGCAGGGTCCGGATCAGTCTGGCGATCAGGATCGCCTCCTCTATCACCTGCTCATGCGTGCGCCGCAGATTGGCAAGGCTGTGGGTTTCAGAGACAGACAGCGGCAGCGTGATCTTGTCCGCGCCCGCGGCAATCGCCGCCTCCGCCCCGCGCGCATTGGGGACCAGAACCGCCACCGTCAGATCGGGGATCGTCTTGGCATAGGCAACGATCTCGGCGGTGTCGGCAAGCTGCGGAAGCAGTTTTGCCGGAACGAAGCTGCCTACCTCTATCTCGCGCACGCCGGCCTTGGCCTCGGCTGCGATCCACGCCTTTTTTCTATCCGTTGGCATGATCGATGCGATGCTTTGCAGGCCGTCGCGCGGCCCGACTTCACTCACCAATATGTCGATCGCGGCGTTTCGATTCATCACATCCTGGCCCTTGCTTATTTGTACTAACTATATATCAAAATGGGCGAGTGTCGAGTAGAGGATTTGGTACGTGGACGAAGAAAATTTGCCGCTGGCGGGTATCCGGGTGGTTGAGTTCTCCCATATGGTGATGGGGCCGTCGGTCGGCGTGATCCTCGCCGATCTCGGGGCGGATGTGGTGAAGGTGGAGCCGGTAGGCGGGGATCAGACGCGCAAGCTGCTGGGGTCGGGCGCGGGCTATTTCCCGATGTTCAACCGCAACAAGCGCAGCATCTGCCTCGACCTTAAATCGGATCGCGGCCTGGCGGTCGCACGCAAGCTGGCGGGCCGCGCCGACATCCTGATAGAGAATTTCCGGCCCGGTACGCTCGCCCGGCTGGGACTGGGATATGACGCACTTTTTGCCGACAATCCGCGCCTGATCTATTGCTCGGCCAAGGGTTTTCTCAACGGGCCCTATGAGCATAGGACCGCACTCGACGAAGTGACGCAGATGATGGGCGGCCTTGCCTATATGACCGGCCCGCCGGGGCGTCCGCTGCGCGCCGGATCGTCGGTGGTGGATATCACTGGCGGCATGTTCGGCGTGATCGGCATTCTCGCGGCGCTCGAACGGCGCCATCGCACAGGAAAGGGCGGCAAGGTCAAATGCGCGCTTTACGAAACGACGGCGTTTCTGGTCGGCCAGCATATGGCGCAAAAGGCCGTGACCGGGGATGCAGCGCAACCCATGCCGGTCCGCATCTCGGCATGGGCGATCTACGACGTCTTCGAAACCGCGCGTGAAGGGGAACAGTTGTTCGTGGGCGTGGTCAGCGATGGCCAGTGGAGGCAGTTCTGCAATGCTTTTGGCCTGAACGCGTTGGGGGACAATCCTGACTATGCCCATAATAACCAGCGGGTGCTTGCCCGCGATGCGATCTTGCCCATCGTCTCCGCGCTCTTCGTTTCAATGGTGCGCGAAGATCTTGTCGCGAAACTCGAATCTCTCGGGCTGCCCTTTGCGCCGATCGTGCGTCCGGATGAACTTTTCGACGATCCGCATCTGACGGCGTCGGGCGGACTGATCGACGTGACCATTCCGGGCGGCGAGAGAACGCGTCTTCCTGGGCTGCCAATCGAACTTGACGGACAACGCATGGGCCTGCGCCATGATATTCCGGCCGTTGATCAGGATGCCGAGGCGATCCTTCGCGAGATCTATCAATCGAATGAGGTCTGATTGGAAGTCGCGCCGCTCACAGGACTCGACGCGATCTGCTCTGATCGCACTTGGTTGCAGCGCCCCACCGGACTCTCCCACGAAGTGGGGTCGTGTATGGCGTCTCACTGCTCCAGACGGGCGCTTTCCCGGTCCGGATGGTCGCCGCTTTCGGCGATGCGCACGAGTTGAAGGAATTCCTGTCGCCAATATCCGTTCTGACTGCCGGCAAGGTGCGTGATGTCGGCAAAGCTGAAGTCGCCCAGTTTCGTGTCGCCGCGGAGCTTCTGACCGAAAGCGGCGACGGCCACGGCGAACGCCATGTCCCCGTCCGGTTTTGTCGCCTGGTCCAGTAGGGTTGCGGCGACCGGCCGTTCGATCAGTCGGCTCTTGTCGCTGTCGGGGAGCGTGTAGCGCAAGCGGACCGTTGCAATTTCGCTTGCGTCCCCCATCCGGGCGATTGCGGTACGGCTGGCGGCATATTTGCGCGGGGCCAGCCAACCGGGCGCGTCCGCAGGGACGATTTCGTAGATTGCCGTCACTTGATGACCGGCGCCGATCTCGCCCGCATCGACCTTGTCATCGGTGAAATCCTCTTCCCTGAGCACCCGGTTTTCGTAGCCGATCAGGCGATACTGGCTGACCAGCGCGGGGTTGAATTCCACCTGGACCTTTACATCCCTGGCTATGGTGAAGAGCGTGGAGGAGAGGTCTTCGTCCAGCACCTTTCGGGCTTCCATGGCGCTGTCGATATAGGCGTGGTTGCCATTGCCGAGGTCCGCGACCGCCTCCATCATCGCGTCATTATAATTGCCCTGGCCAAAGCCGAGCGTAGTCAGGGTGATGCCGTCCTCCCGGTTCTGCCTGACCATCTCTTCCAGGCTCTTCCGGTCTGACAGGCCGACATTGAAGTCGCCGTCGGTCGCCATGATGATGCGGTTGATGCCGCCGGGGATGCGGTGGGCGCGGGCGGTGTCATAGGCGAGCGCGAGCGCGGCGCCGCCTGCGGTCGATCCGGCGGCGTCGAGGCCGCTGAGCGCCGCCTTGATCTCGGCGGGATCGTGGCTGCCCTCGACCAGCGTTTCGACCCAGCCGGCATAGGTGATGATCGACACGCTGTCGTCGGGGCGCAGGCTGTCGGCCAGGGTCGAGAGTGCCTGTTTGACCAGTGGCAGCTTGTCAGCATCCTGCATCGATCCCGACACATCGACCATGAAGACCAGATTGGCGGGCGGCCGTTGCGACCGGGCGACATCATAGCCGCGCAGGCCGACGCGCAACAAGCGGGTGCCGGCGTTCCATGGCGTGGTCGAAACATCGGTGGTGACGCTGAAGGGGGCCGAGCGATCATCAGGCAGGGGATAGTCGTAGCGGAAATAGTTGATCATCTCCTCGGTCCGCACGGCGTCTGTCGGGACGGGCTGTCCGCCCAATAGCATGCGGCGGACATTGGCATAGGCGCCGGTGTCGACATCGACCGCAAAGGTGGATACCGGCTCGGTCGCGACCTGATGGATCGGGCTGACCGCATGGCCATCATAGCGTTCGCCATTCTCGGGAGGGATCGCGCCGTTCGCCGCCTCATAGGCAATGGAGCCGCCTGGCGCCTGGCTGCATCCCGCGAGGATCAGGCTGGCGATCAGGGACGGGGGCATCAATATGCGAGCGCGCATCTTCGTTTCTCCACTGGATCAGTAGAGAGAAATTAGGGGCGGCAAGCCGTGGCTGGCAAGCGATGAGTCGAGCCTGGCCCTTGAAGCGCCGGAGGGCGTGGAAGGCGCGCGCCCGGGTTTTTGGCAGGATTGCGCCAATTCCGGCGCAGCCTGCACAATTTCTGCACGGGATCTGCGCCAACTATTGATGGCCAGCACCCGATGGCCTGCTTGGCGCCGGCGCATTCTCTCCCCGACTTTCAGGGAGATATACAATGGGTTCCTCCGCTTTGCCGACAGGGGCAAGCTTCAGGTGGAAGATGGTGCCGGCCTTTCTTCTCGTCGGGGCCGGTGACTGGCTCTTCTATCAACGGCAATTTTACGGCGGCTATTTCGGCGTCTTTGCGCTGGGCTTGCTGGGCGCGCTTGTCGCCGGGCGGCCTGGCATGTGGCGCGACAGGCGGGCGTGGGTGGCCATGGCGGCGGCGGCCTTGTTCGCGCTGGCCCTTGTCCATGATGCGAGCCTGCTGGCCTGGGCCCTGTTCTGGGTGGCGGCGAGCATGGCCGCATTGATCCCGGCGACGGCGCGGTTCGACGATGGCTGGCGCTGGTTCCAGCGGCTCGTGTGGCAATGGGTGCGAGCGCCGGTCGGGCCGCTGGTCGACATGAAGCGATGGCTGAAGGTCCGTGCGGCCAGGCGATCTGGGCGATGGAACCTGCGCGCGGCGCTGCCGGTGCTGGCCCTGCCGCTTTTCGGCAGCATGGTGATCCTTGGCCTGTTTTCGGCGGCCAATCCGTTGTTCGAACGGCTGCTGTCGTCCTTCCTGCTGCCAGAACTGTCGCCGGCGCTGGTCGTGCGCGCGCTGATCTGGGGCGTGCTGTTCGTCATGGTGTGGAGCCTGCTGCGTCCGCGTCCGGCCTGCCGGTTGCTGCCGACCTTCGATGGGCGGGGTGACATCGACCTGCCGGGGGTGTCGGTGGCTTCGGTGCGTTTGTCGCTGATCCTCTTCAATCTGATCTTCGCGCTGCAGAACCTGCTGGATATCGCCTATCTCTGGGGCCTGGCGCCAATGCCTGAGGGCATGACCATGGCGGACTATGCCCATCGCGGCGCCTATCCGTTGATCGCGACGGCGTTGCTGGCGGCGCTGTTCGTGCTGGTGACGCTGCGGCCCGGGTCGGTGACGGCGCGGACGGCGGCGATCCGCAGGTTGGTGATGCTGTGGATCGCACAGAATATCTTCCTGGTGGCTTCCTCCATGCTGCGCACGCTGGATTATATCGAGGCCTATTCGCTCACGCGGCTGCGGATCGCGGCGCTGGCGTGGATGCTGCTGGTGGCATTCGGGCTGGCGGCGATCTGTTGGCGATTGCTGCGCGACCGGAGCGCGGCCTGGCTGATCAACGCCAATCTGGCGATGGCACTTCTGATGCTGGCCATTGCCAGCTTTGTCGATCTGGGCGCGGTCGCGGCGCATTGGAATGTGCGCCATGCGCGGGAGGCCGGAGGTACGGGCGTGCCGCTCGACCTCTGTTATCTGAGCGAATTGGGGGATTCTGCCCTGCTGCCATTGATCGCGCTGGAGCAGCGGGGCGATCTGCGGCCCGACTTCCGCGATCGCGTGCAAGCCGTGCGACTGCGGCTCCATGGCGCGTTGGCGGAAGAACAGCGCAAGGGCTGGACCCTGGTGGGGCAGAGTCGGCTGGAGCAGGCGCGGCTGCTGCTGGCGCAGCGAACGCCGGTGGCGCCAAGGCCAGGGGCGAGAAGGTGCAATGCTATGCTGATTCCGCCGCCGTCCCAGCCCGCGCCGCCGCCGCGCCCGGCCCAGCCGGTCGATCCCAAGGCCGTCGCTGCGTTGACAGGAGAGATCGGGAAATGATCATGTGCCCCATGCCCAGCACCATCCTGATCGTCGACGATGATCCCCACATCCGGCAACTGCTCGTTTTTGCTTTCGGCAAGGCGGGATTGGACACGATCGAGGCCGCCGATGGCGAGGATGCGCTGGCGCAGGTCGAACGTCGTTCACCCGACCTTGTCATCCTCGATATCAACATGCCGCGTATGGACGGGCTGGAGGTGTGCCGCCGGTTGCGGGCGCATAGCGACGTGCCGATCTTCTTCCTCTCCTCGCGCGATGACGAGATCGACCGGGTGCTCGGCATCGAGTTGGGCGGCGACGATTATGTGGTGAAGCCCTTTTCGCCGCGTGAGGTGGTGGCGCGGTCGATGGCGATCCTGCGCCGCACGGCTGCCAGGCCGCCGGTGGTGGAGAATGTGGGCGTGATTCGCCATGGCCTGCTCAGCCTCGACACCGAAAGCTGGTCCGCGCATTGGCAGCGGCGGGAGGTCGGCCTGACGGTGACGGAGTTCACCATCCTGCGCACCCTGCTTGCCATGCCGACGCGCATCTTTTCCCGCGATCAGATCATCGACCGGTTCCGCGGGCCGGGCTTTGCGCTGACCGACCGGACGGTCGACAGCCATGTCCGCAACCTGCGCCGCAAATTCGCGGATGTCGGCGGCGTCGACATCATAGAGACGCGAGCCGGCATCGGCTATCGGATGGGCGGGTGCAACGGGACGGCGCCGCCCGCATGATCCGGGCGCTGAAGGCGTGGATTGCCCGGCATTGGCCGGTGTTGCGGCTGCGCACCATCCTGTTCGGCACATTGTTGTTCGTGGCGGCGCTGCCGGGCTTTGGCGCCATCTTCCTCAGGGTCTATGAAAATGCCCTGGTGCGGCGGACCGAGGCGGAACTGGTGGCGCAGAGCGCGGCGCTGGCCGCCAGCGCGGCGGTGGTGTGGAAGGGGATGGCGGCCCGGCCCGATGTCCCGTCGGCTGTGGTCCGCTATCATGACCGGATGACCGAGGTGGACCTGCGCTCCTCGCCGATCCTGCCGTCGCGTCCCCCGGCTGTCGTGACGCGGCAGCGGCCCGACGGCGCGGCGCTGGCCCTTGCGCGGCAGATGATGCCGGCCTTTCAGGAAACCAAGCTGACCACGCTGTCCTCCATCCTGATGCTCGACCGGCGGGGCGTGGTGCTGAACGGGCGGGAAGGCGGACGCAGCCTTGCCGCGCTGCCGGAGATCCGGGCGGCGCTGGCTGGCAAGGCCGCGACCGTGCTGCGCCAGAATGAAGGTCATGTCGCCGGTTTCCCGCTTGCATGGCTGAGCCGGGGGGCGAACATCCGCCTGCACCATGCGCGGCCGATCAGCGTGGATGGCAAGGTCGTCGGCGTGCTGCTGGTGTCCCGCTCGCCGCGCGCGCTGTTCCTTGGCATCTATGAGGACCGGGGCAAGATCGCCTTGGGCGTGGTCGCGATCTTCCTGCTGCTGGTGCTGCTGTCGGCTGTCTTGTCCCGTGCCATCGTTCGGCCGATCGAGGGACTGAGCCGCGCGACACGGGAGCTGTCGTCGGGCCGCCGGGTCGCGCCGCGCCATCCCTCCCTGCAGGTGGTCGAAATCCGGGCGCTCTATCAGGATTTCGAGCAGATGGCCGACAGCATCGGAAAGCGGTCCCGCTATCTGCGTGATTTCGCCTCCTCGGTCAGCCATGAATTCAAGACGCCGCTGGCCGGCATCTCCGGCGCGATCGAGTTGTTGCAGGACCATGGCACGGATATGGCCCCCGTGGATCGGGCGCGGTTCCTGGCGAACATGGCGGCGGACGCAGAGCGGCTGTCGCGCCTGGTTCGCAGGCTCATGGAACTGGCGAGGGCCGACGTGCTGGTGCGCGAGAGCGATGCGCGAACGGAGGTTGGACCGGTGCTGGCCGCGGTCGCCGATGCGCTGAAGCGAGAGGATTTCGTCATCGGCCTGCGCGTGCCCGAAGAGATATCGCCATTGGCCATGGATGCCGGGGCGCTGGAGGCCGTGCTGACCACTCTGGCCGAAAATGCGCGGCAGGCAGGAGCGTCCAGGCTGGATATGACTGTCGTCGCGCAGAACGGCGTGGCGTGGATCGACCTGGTCGATGACGGGGCCGGCATTCCGCAAGGGGACAGGGATCGCATTTTCGACCCCTTTTTCACCAGCAAGCGAGAAGAGGGCGGGACGGGTCTGGGGTTGGCGATCGCCCGATCGCTGCTGGATGCCTATCGCGGTGAACTTCAGCTCATGCCATCGGCACGAGGCGCCCATTTCCGTCTCGCCTGCCCCACGTTCCAAACCGAAGCGAGCTGAGCCGGCCAGGAGAGAGCGGGCGACCGATCCAGCGCCTGTCAGCCCGGTCTTCCCATATCCAAAAAGCTGACCGGCAGGGCCGCGGACCGAGCGTGTGAGGCAAAGTCGGGGCGGCTCAGGTCATCAAGTCGCACATTGACAGCGGAGAAAAGTTGCACCAATGTGCAATAAGTAAAGAGAGAGGGTGCCATATGAAGGTCAAGGTTGGCGGCTTGGTCGTCGCGGGAATTGCAAGTGCAGCGCTCTGCGCCGGGCTTGTGCTTCACTCGGCGGCATCGGCCGAAGGCGCCGGCGCCACGCAGCCGCGTGCCGACTGGAACAGCTTCGGTGGCGACAGCAGCGAACAGCATTATAGTCCGCTCACGCAGATCACCGATGCCAATGTCGGCAAGCTTGGCCTTGCCTGGTCCTATGACATCGACACGTTCGATTCCTATACGCAGCCGCTCGCGGTCAATGGCGTGGTCTATTTCGCCGTGGGGTTGAGCGTCGTCCATGCGCTTGATGCACGCACCGGCAAGCTGCTGTGGCAATATGATCCTGACGTCGCCGGCCAGCCCGAAGCGGCAACGCGGATGCGCGCCGGCTGGGGCACGCGCGGTATCGCCTATAAGGATGGCACCGTCTTCACTGCCACGCGCGAGGGGCGACTGATCGCGATCGACGCGAAGACAGGCAAGCCGAGATGGTCGGTGCAGACGCTGGACGAAGCGGAGCATGGCTATATCACCGGCCCGCCATGGGTGGCCGGCGACAAGGTGGTCGTGGGCTTCGGTGGTGCGGACTACAGCCCCACGCGCGGCTATGTGACCGCCTATGACATCAAGACGGGCAAGAAGGCGTGGCGCTGGTATGTCGTGCCCGGTGATCCGGCCAAGGGCTTTGAGAACAAGGCCATGGAAATGGCCGCCAAGACCTGGACCGGGGCGTGGTGGAAATATGGGGGCGGGGGCACCGTCTGGCATGCCATGGCCTATGACGCGAAATATGATCGCATCTACCTTGGCACCGGCAATGGCTGGCCGTGGAACCAGAAGATCCGCAGCCCCGGCGGCGGCGACAATCTGTATCTGTCGTCGATCGTTGCGCTCGATGCGAAGACCGGGGACTATGTCTGGCATTATCAGGTGAACCCTGAGAACAGCTATGACTTCAATGACGCGATGGACATCGAGCTGGCGGAGATGGTGATCGGCGGCAAGCCGCGTTCCGTGCTGATCCACGCGCCCAAGAACGGCTTTTTCTATGCGATCGACCGGGAGAACGGAAAGCTCATCTCGGCAGGCGAATTCGCCAAGCAGAACTGGGCGAAGCGTATCGACCCCGAAACGGGGCGCCCGGAAATCAACCCGGACTCGCTCTATCCCGATGGAAAGGCGTTCATCATGTATCCCTTCCCCAACGGGGCGCACGGGGTGCAGGCCATGTCGTTCAGCCCCAGGACGGGCTACAGCTATATTCCCGTCATGGATGGCGGCCGTGTCGTCACCGATCCGCCGAATGTGAAGGACTGGCAATATAAGCCCGGCATGTTCGTCAACACCGGGCTCGGCGCACCGCCGGCCAATCTGGTGCCCCCGCCCGCCACCAGCCGCCTGGTCGCGTGGGATGTGGCGCAGAACAGGATCGCATGGGCGCTGCCGCAGCCGGGCGTGTTCAATGGCGGCACGATGGCGACTGGCGGGAACCTGGTGTTCCAGGGGCAGAATGATGGCACCTTCAATGCCTATGCAGCGGATTCCGGGCGCAAGCTCTGGTCCTTCCCGGCGCAGAACGGCATTCTTTCGGCCCCCATCAGCTATTCTGTCGGCGGCAGGCAATATGTGACGGTTATCACTGGATTCCGCAGCAGCTTCCCCAATTCGCCGAACTGGGATTATGCCCAGCAGCAACGTCGCGTCCTGACCTTCGCTATCGGTGGTGTGCGTCGCCTGCCCAAGGTGGATATGGTGGACTTGCCCGTCCAAGACGACCCGGCCTTTGCTGTCGATCCCGCCAAGGCGAAGATCGGTGCGGGCATCTACAATAGCTCCTGCATCATCTGCCATGGCGCCGGCATGATGTCGGGCGGCGCCGCGCCCGACTTGCGCAAATCGGCGGTGCCGCTCGATGCGGAATCCTTCGGTGCGGTTGTCCATGATGGTGCTCTGATGGCGAGGGGCATGCCGTCGTTCGGCATCCTCAAGCCGGAGGATCTGGAAGGCTTGCGCCATTATATCCGGCAGAGGGCCCGGGAAACGAAGACCGCCGCCAAATGACCCGCCGTCATCCCCGCCGCGTATTTCCGCCATTTGCGGTGGATTTGCGCGTGCGGTCGTGGACCGGCGGCGCGTGGAGGCAGGGGCGGTCGATGTTGACCTTGCCCGACTGGCCATGCATGAAATGATCCGGCTATGCACAAAGAGGACATCTCATTGCTGAAGGAGGTTGGCGAGCGACCGCAAACCTATTCCAGCCCCGCCATTCTGGAACGCCGCCGCCGCATTCTGGAAGAAACCAGGCAGGTGATCGCGGAACAGGGTATCGCCGCGCTCAGCATGAACGATATCGGCCGGCGCGCGGGTGTCGCGAAACGGACGCTCTACAATGCGTTCCAGACCCGCGAGCGCATGATTGCGACGGCGATCCAGGAATATTTCGACGAATATGTCAGTCGGATTTCCTTTGCCAATCCGCCCGGCACCATGATGCACAATCTGGAGCGGATGATTTCGGTCATCCAGCGCAACCGCAAGATCCCGAACTATATCCGCGCGATCATGGCGCTCTATTTCAGTTCGGAGGTCGATAGCGATATCTGGCAGGCGATGCATTCGCTCGCCACGCGCCACAACAAGGCATGGATCGATACGCTGGCCTCGACCAACCAGTTGCAACCCTGGGTGCGGGTGGACACGCTGGTCGACGATCTGGTGCGGTTCGAATATGCCACGATCAACGATTGGGCACAGCAGCGCATCGCCGATGATGCGATCATCATCCGCCTGATCTCCAGCTATCTCACCTTCCTGCTCGGCGCCATTCGTGGCGCGGCGCGCAAGGAGGTGGAAGCGCTGCTCAAGGACGTGGCGGAGCGTGGGATGGAAGCGTTGCCTGTGCACAAGAAAACGAAGATCGCTGCTGTCGGGTAAAATCTATACCATAATGCAATTTTTCTTGCGCCGACCTCCCTCTCTCGCCTAGTCATCCGAGCCAGTCAGATTGCGTGCCCGCCTGACGGGCACAGCGAAGATGGGAGAGAGCCAAGTGACCGAACCGACCGTCGCCCCGGAAGTGCTGGTCGAAGAGCGGAGTGACGGCGTCGTGCTGCTGACGCTCAACCGTCCGCGCGCCAAGAACACCGTGTCTTTTTCCATGTGGGAACAGTTTTCGGTGGCGCTCGATCGCCTTGAAAACGGAACGCCCGCCCGGATGCTGATCCTGTGCGGTGCGCAGGGGTATTTCAGCAATGGCGGGGACGTGAAGCTGCCACCCGCCAGAGGGGAGGGCGCGCTGGCGCTGGCCGCGCGACTGGAAATGGGGCAGCGGATCATCGCCCGGCTGCGCGCATTGCCCATCCCGACCGTCGCCGCGGTGGAAGGCGGTGCCTTTGGCGTGTCGTGGAGCCTTGCCATGGCGTGCGACATGATCTTCACGGCGGACGATGCCCGCTTTGGCGCGCCTTTCCTGGAATTCGGGCTGGTTCCCGATGGTGGGGCCGCATGGTTCCTCACCCGCCAGCTGGGCCGTGCGCGGGCAGCGGAAATCATCTTTTCCGGTCGCACGCTGGACGCCGCCGAAGCGCTTTCGCTCGGCCTGGTCAGCCGGATCGTGCCCGCGGGAACGGCCGTGGACGAAGCGCTTGCGCTGGGTGCGACGATCGGCGGGGGTAATCGCCATGCCGTGGAACTGACCAAGCGGCTGCTGCATCAGGCCGAGAATGGCGACCTGGCGGCAACGCACGCGCTGGAACTGGTCTATTGCCATAGTTGCCAGGCCGGGGAGGAAGTGCCCCGCGCACGGGAAATATTCAGGGCCAGGGCCGCCGCACGGGCTGCGGCCAAGGCGGCCGGTCAGTCTGAATAGGCGGAGCGCAGGAAAAGGGATCGACGCAATGCAGTTCGACATGCGCAGCCTGCCGATGGCGGCAAATTACAAGATCATCAATTCCACCATCACGCCCCGGCCGATCGCGTGGATCACGACGGTGTCGCAGAGCGGCGTTGTCAATGCCGCGCCCTACAGCTTTTTCAACGCGGTGGGCGCCGAGCCGCCGCTGATCGTGCTCGGTCTGCTCAAGGAACCCGTGACCCGCGCGCTCAAGCATACGGCATCCAACATCATCGCCTCCGGCGAGTTCGTCGTGAACCTCGTGTCGGAAGCGGATGCGCAGAAGATGAACGAGTGCAGCGTCGATGCGCCCGCCGATGTGAGCGAGGTCGACTATGCCGGGCTCGCAACGGCCCCCAGTGTCGTCGTCGCGCCGCCGCGCATCGCGACCAGCCCGGTCAGCTTCGAATGCCGCAAGGTCGCGGCGCTCGACATCGGCTCCATGCAGACCATCATCGTCGGCGAAATCCTGATGGCGCATATCGCTGACGAGTTCATCACCAATCCCGAGCGAATCTATATCGATACGCCTGCAATGAAGCTGATCGGCCGGACCCATGGCGGCGGCTGGTATGTCCGCAATAGCGACAGCTTCCAGATGGAACGACCGGCCTATGACCGTTCCCGCCTTGGCGGCAATGGCAAGCAAGACGGCGAGCAAGGCTGACTTGCGGCTAATTTGAACCCATAGTGCAAAATTACTTGCGCTTGCCGGCGTTCTGGTGTCTGTTTCGCAACAGCCCATCCCGACCCGTGGCGCGAAGGCGAAGCTGGTCGGTCATTCACTGAGAGCAGGCGGCACAGACCGTCGGACATGTCAAATAGGAGTGCGTGATGCCCGGTCCTCTCGACCACCTGATCGTCATTGAGGCGGCGCAGTCCATGCCGGCGGCGATCGCAGCGATGTTGCTGGCCGATCATGGCGCCGATGTGACGAAGGTCGAGCCGCGTGGCGGCGCTTTCTTCGCGCACGACCTGACCCGCAAAAGCTGGGATCGTGGCAAGCGCAGCGTCGAGCTGGATATCGGCCATGACGCCGACCGGGAGTCTCTGCGCGCCCTGTTGAAGGGGGCGGACATCTTCATCCATGCGATGGAGGAAAAGCACGCCGCCGCCCTTGGGCTGGACGAGGCGTCGCTGAAGCGGGACTTCCCCGCGCTCGTCGTCATGGCGCTTACCGCCTATGGCGCCGACACGCCTTTTGCGGATCGTCCTCATGGCGAAGCCCTTGCGGCGGCGCGCCTGGGCACGATGATCGACAAGGGCAGCCCCTTTCGCCCCGGCCCGGTCTATCTGGGCCATCCGGCGCTTCATTATGGCCAGGCGTTCCTTGGTGTCATCGGGGCGCTGGCGGCGCTACGGGCGCGGTATCATATCGGGGTCGGCCAGCGGATCGAGGCATCGCTGCTCGATGCCATGATCGCGCAGTCGCCGATGAACAACTGGTGGCAGGAAGAGGGCATCTCCTACATCAAGAAGGGGGATGCTGGCGCGCTCGACCGGTTCGGCCGCACGCGGCTCGTCACCGCCATGTTCGAATGTAGCGACGGACGTTTCCTCCAGTTCCACACCGGCGGCCCCGGCGGGTTCAAGGCGGCGATGGACGTGCTGGGCTTTGGCGATCGGGTGCAGGCGGTGAAAGGCGCGGAAATGGCCGTGCCGCTCTCCGACGATGAATATCGGATCGCCCGCGTCGAGATTTTCGACGCCTTCAAGCAGAAGCCCCGCGACGAATGGATCGCGCTGTTGCACGCGGCGGACGTGGCCGCGCTGCCGGTGCTGGAGCCGGCCGAAGTGCTGCTTGATGAGCAGGTGACGTTCGTTGGCCAGCGGATTGCGCTGCCGGACCCGGATTTCGGCACGATCTATCAGTCGGCCCCCGCGCTGCGTTATGGCAACACGCCCTGCGCCACGCCCCGGCCGGCTCCCGCCATCGGCGCGGACAATGGCGACCTTGCTGCGCTGGCGGCACGTACCCCTCGGGTCGCCTCATCCGCCACGTCCGCGATCAGGCATCCCCTTGAAGGGGTGAAGATCGTGGACTTCTCGTCCTTCTTTGCCGTCGGCTATGGTGGTCGCCTGCTCAACGATCTGGGCGCCGACGTCATCAAGGTGGAAACCCCCGACGGCGACCAGATGCGCCCGTTGCCCGATTGTTTCGACGCCGCCCAGCGCGGCAAACGCGACATCGTGCTCAATCTCAAGACGCCCGAGGGGCTGGCCGCCGCACACAGGCTGGTGGCCGAGGCGGATGTCGTGACGCACAATTTGCGTCCCGGCAAGGCGGACAAGCTCGGCATTGGTTATGAAACGCTGTTGGGGATCAATCCGAAGCTCATCTATGCCTATATGCCCGGCTATGGATCGAAGGGCCCCAAGTCGCTGCTGAAGAGCTTTGCGCCGCTGGTTTCAGGCTGGACCGGGCTGCTGTGCGAGGGCGGCGGCGAAGGCAATCCGCCGACGCGCTCGGTCTTCGGCAATGAGGATTATAATAATGGTTTCCTCGCCGCCGCCGGCATATTGATAGCGCTGGAGCATCGCAGCCTCAGCGGCAGGGGCGACTATATGGAATGCCCGCAGCTTCATTCCAGCCTCTGGACGACGTCGGAGCATTTCCTCGATGCCGACATGCAGGTCGTCTACGGCTTCCGACTGGACAAGGACCAGGCCGGCATCAACGCGCTGGATCGCATCTATCGCACCACGGATGGCTGGCTGTGCATCTCCTGCCGTCAGGATGATCGCTTCGCCGCGCTCGCCCGTGCCGTCGGGCAGCCCGACCTTCCCGCCGACCCTCGTTTCGCGACGCCCAGGGCACGGACGCGGAATGATGCCGCCTTGCAGGCTTTGCTCACGCCCTTCTTCGCCGCGCGCAGCAGCGCCGAAGCCTTCGAGGCGCTCGATGCGGCTGGCGCGGCGTGCGAGATCGTGCGCGAAACCAGCTGGGTGCAGGATGCCCTCTGGGAAGACTGGGCCTTCGCTTCGAACCGCGTTATCGAGGACAAGGATTCGATGTACGGCCATGTCCGCATGTTCGGCAGCTTCATGCATTTCAGCCGGACGCCAGGCGAAGCCAGCGGCTCCGCGCCGCGCCTTGGCCATCACACGCGGGAAATCCTGGCCGAGGTCGGTTATGCGCCCGAGGAGATCGACGCGTTGATCGCCGGCGGCAAGGCGATGGTCGCAAAAAGCACGACCGGACGGATCACATCCAAAGTATCGGCGGCCTGATCTCCAGGACCAGGCGGATAGATTTCAGAACATAAGCAGGAGCCTCAGGGTGCAACTCAATCTACGTTATGACATGAACCGCCCCGATTTCGGCGCGCCCCATCCTGTCCTCTACCGTACCGCGATCGAGCAGGCGATGTGGGCCGACACGCTGGGGTTCACGCAGGTGTTCCTTGCCGAACATCATGGAGCGGAAGGGGGCTATTGTCCGTCTTCCATGATCCAGGCAGCGTCGATCCTGGGCGCGACCGGCAATATCGTTGCGCACCTCTCCGCACTGGTCGTCACCATGCACGATCCGTTGCGCCTGGCGGAGGATCTGGCGGTGCTCGACAATATCGCGCCCGGCCGCATCTGGCTGACCGCGGGCATGGGCTATCGCCCGCATGAGTTCGAGATGTTCGACCGCGATATCACCAAGCGGCTCGCCATCATGAATGAGGCGATGGCGACGCTGAAGGGCGCATGGACCGGCGAGCCTTTCGAATTTCGCGGGCGCACGGTGCGCGTGACCCCGGCGCCGGCGACCCCCGGCGGCCCAAAGATCTACATGGGCGGTTCCACCGACAAGTCGGCCATTCGTGCGGCAAAGAACGGTTATCAATATTTCCCCGGCCATCCCGACCTTTTCACCCTCTACAAGGAAGAGCGCGAAAAGGCTGGTTTCCCGCCGCCGGAAGAACTGCGCAAGCCGGCCGCCAGCTTCCTCTACGTCACCGACGATCCCGATCGCGACTGGCCGCTGGTCGCGCCGCATATCGCCTATGCGACCAATGCCTATGCCGAATGGGCAAAGGAACGCGGCACCGGGCAGACCCGCTATCAGCCCGCCGAGACGATCGAGGGACTGAAGGCGATGCCCAATATCAAGGTGCTGACGCCCGATGAATGCTTCGATTATCTCAAGGGGCTGGGCCGGGGTACGGCAGTGACGTTCCATGCGCTGCTGGGCGGGCTTGATCCCGCACTGTCCTGGCGCAGCCTGCGCCTGTTCGAGAAGGACGTGCTGCCGCGCCTGCGCGCGGAACCCGGCCTGCTGGAAATGTGCGACTGAACCGACGGCGACAGATAGAGGGAGAGAGACCATGGAAGACCGGAACCGTCGCGGCACGCTGAGCGCGATCCTTGCCATACCGTTCGGGCTTGCGGCGGCTGGCTCTGCCGTCGCCGCGACACGGGAGAAGAGCATGGGCAAGGGCAGCATCGCCGACAGGCTCGATATGGTCGAATCCAGGCAGGCGATCACCGAACTGCTCTATGCCTATGCGCGCGCCAATGATCGGGCTGATGAAGCGCTGCTCAAGGGCTGTTTCTGGCCGGAATCGACGCATAAACATGGCAAGTTCGAGGGAAAATCGTCCGATTTCGTGGGTTTTGCGTTCAAGATCGTGTCTCAGCTCAAATATGCCTGCCACCATATTTCCAACGTCTCGGTGGAGGTGAAGGGGGATCGGGCCTTCTCCGAATGCTATTATTTCGCGCAGCATCGCCGTGACCGGAAGGACGGCGGCGGCGAGGAGGATGTGTTCTTCCAGGGGCGCTATCTCGACGATCTGGAGCGGCGCGCCGGCGTGTGGAAGATCATCCGCCGGCGTGGGCTTTCCGACTATACCTCGCCCGCTTTCCCTTCGGAAACACCCTATGCGGCATGGCCCGCCGGGCAGCATAGCGAGAAATATCCGAGCGACGATTATTATCATATGCAGGCGGACTTCCTGAAGGATTAAGCGGATGCGTGCCCTCATATGCGAACATCATGGACCGCCCGAAGAGCTGGTGATCCGCGATGTGACCACCCCTGAACCGGGACCGGGGCAGATCCGCCTGCGGGTGATGGCTGCGGGCGTCAATTTCCCGGACGGGCTCATCATCCGCAACCTCTACCAGACGAAGCCGCCGCTCCCCTTCAGTCCGGGCAGCGAGGCGGCGGGGATCGTGGACGCCGTGGGACCGGATGTCTCCACCTTCCGGGTCGGTGATCGTGTCGCGGCAATGACGACCTGGGGTGCCTTTGCCGAGCAGGTCGTCGTGGATGCCGCGCGCAGCTTTCCTGTGCCGGCGGACATGCCCTTTGATGTCGCTGCATGTTTCACCATGGTCTATGGCACGGCGTTTCATGCCTTTGCCCAGCGGGCGGCGCTGCGCGCGGGCGAATCGGTCCTTGTGCTGGGCGCGGCAGGCGGCGTTGGCCTGGCCGCCGTGGAAGTCGCGCGGGCCATGGGCGCGCATGTGATTGCCGCGGCGTCATCGCCGGAGAAGCTCGCCCTCGCGACGGCGCATGGGGCGCATGAGACGATCGACTACAGCCGCGAAGACCTGAAGACGCGTGTGAAGGCGCTGACCGGCGGCAAGGGCGTGGACATGGTGTTCGATCCTGTTGGTGGCGCGCTTGCCGATCCGGCGTTCCGGGCGATCGCGCGCAATGGCCGCTATCTTGTCGTCGGTTTCGCGGCCGGCGATATTCCCGCGCTTCCGCTCAATCTTCCGCTGGTGAAGAGCGCGGCGATCGTCGGCGTGTTCTGGGGCGCCTATCTCGTCGCCGAGCCGGAAGGCAATGCCGCCAATATCGCGCAACTCTACCGCTGGTATGCGGAAGGCAGGTTGAAACCCGAAATCAGCCGCCGCTTCGCCCTTGAAGAAGGCGCGGATGCGATCCGTTGGGTGATCGACCGCAAGGCGCTGGGCAAGATCGTGCTGACGATGGCGGATGCCGTCTGATGCCGGGGCGTCAGGCCGCTGGCCAGTGCGCCAGCGGCGCGCCGGCGACAGGGGTGCGGGCAGTCAGGATGCGGCCGCCGCGGCGTGACACCACGTAAAGATCGCGCCGATCCGCGCCGCCCCAGCACAGGTTGGTCGGCATGTCGATCAGGCTGCCCTCGGGATCATGCACGATGTCGATCACGCGCCGCTGCGGGGTAAGGGCGATAATCCGGTTCGAGAAGGGCAGGGTGATCCACAGATTGCCGGCCATGTCGAACGCGATGCCGTCGCAATAGCCCAGCGCTGCGCGGTCCGTGGCAGGCATTGCCAGAATTTCCCGGACGGTCTGGACGGGAATGGCGATGCCCAGCTGTGGCCCATGATCCTCCGGTTGATCGAGCGTGCCGTCGGCGCGGCGGCGCCATCGGCGGATGCGTGCTTCCGCGGTCAAGGATGCATAGACGAACCGCTCCTCGCGATCGAGGCAGAGGCCGTTCACGCCACGCAGGCCCCGCGCGACGATGGTGGCCGTTCCATCCGGCGCGACCTTGTAGATGAAGCCAGCTGCCGTCGTCGTACCGATGTTCGCCACCGGACCCCAACTGCTATGCGTGCAGTAGATCGTGCCATCCCGTGCGACGGCGGGTCCGTTGGACGCGACCAGTTGCCGGCCCTCCAGCGTCTCGACCAGCGTCTCGACAATGCCCGTTGCCACGTCGACCCGCTGCAACGATCCCGACACGCCCTTGAGCAGGCCCATATTGGCGATGATGGCCCGGCCCTGAGGATCGACCGCCACGCCATTGGGCGCCAGCGGTTGACCGATCTGCCGCACGCGTCCGTCGGTTTCGCGCACGGCAACCGCACCGCCGCCGTTGGAGAAGAAGAGGCGTCCGTCCGGGCAGGCGGCAATGCCTTCGGGATTGTCGAGGCCCCTGAGCAGCGGCGAGAAGGCGCCGGGCGGCAGGGCGAGGGAGGTCGGCGCACCGCTCTCCATGCCTCCGCCGATCGTCGTGCGTCCGCAACCGCCCAGTGCCAGCCCGGCACCCAGTATCGCGGCGCCCGCCGTAAAGCGCCGCCGGTCCACTTCGGTGCGCTCCAGCATGGTCTCGGCTATGCGCCGCGTCATGCCGGGATCGGCGCGAAGCCCGCGATCCTATGATCGCCTGCCTGCACGGGGCGGAAGCGCAGCCGCATGCCGCAGGCCGGTTCCACGCCATCGGCGTCCACCAATAGGCCCGCGACCCGCACGCCCGGCGCGGCATCCGGTTCGAACAGGATGACGGTGAAGGGGACTTCGTCCTTGTGGTCGCCGGGCAGGAGGCTGCGGATCACGGTGGTGAAGCTGTAGGCGCTGCCCTCCGGCGCGACGGCGCGCCATTCCAGCACGGCATCGGGACGACCGGGAATGACCTCTGGCGGATACCAGACCCATGCGCCGGTTTCCGCGTCCGTGGTGATACGCAGCTCACCGGCTTCGAGCCCGTCATAGAAGCCCTGGAACAACGGGTCTTCCAGCTTGATCGGATAGATCGGCACGCCCATGGCTCAAGCCCTCGCGAGGATGGTGGTGGAATGATTGTTGCCGCCAAGCCCGGCGATGGCGCACAGCTTCGCATCGGGTACTTGGCGCTCGCCTTCCTGCCCGCGCAACTGGCGCACGCCTTCGATCAGCAGGTTCATGCCCGGCACATAGCCGCCGGACATATGGCCGCCGCTGGTATTGACCGGCATTCGTCCGCCGGGCCTGGCATGGCCGGCCGCATAGAAGCGCGGCGCTTCGCCCGGTTCGCACAGGCCCAGCATCTCCGTCTGGACCATCGCGGAGATGGTGAAGCCGTCATAGACCTGCGCAAGGTCGATATCCTTGGGGTCGACACCGGCCATCGCATAGGCATGCGCCGCCGATTCCCAGCCGGGGAAATCGAATGTGCAGGGCTTCTGCGTGAACAGGACGCCTTGCGGATAATTGTTGAAGCCAAGGCCCACGCCCTGCACCGCGACAACCGGATGCGGCATGTCGCGCGCAGCATTGATCGCGCTCACCACATAGGCCCCGCCGCCATCGGTTGTCAGGCAGCAATCGGCGGCCCTGAGCGGCGTGGAGATCATCGGGCTCCGGCGATATCCTTCCAGGTCCATGGGTTCGCGTCGTTGCGCGCTGGGGGTCATGGTTGCCCATGCGCGGTAGGTGATGGGGATCGACGCCTGCTCCTCCTCGGTCATCCCGAACTCATAGGCATAGCGATTGGCCATGGTCGCGAAATAGGTGGGCTGGCCGAAGAAGCCGGCCGGCATTTCCAGCCCGGCCTTCTGCGGTTCGCGCGCATGGAAGCCATAGACGCCGCCGGGCTTGGTCGACTGGATGGCATAGGGCACCAGCACATGCCGGGCGAGGCCCGCCTCGATCGCCAGCTGCGCCAGCACCAGCGCCTGGCCGGATGTCGCCGTGCCGCCGGCGCTGTCCGTGGTGGCGCAGAAACGCTTCTCGCCGGCGCCGATGGCATAGGCGATCTCGTCCGACCCATGGCCTGCATATTTGTTGCTGACATAGCCGTCGATATCGGCCGGGGTCAGGCCGGCGTCGGCAATGGCGGCCAGGCTCGCTCGCGTCATCATCTGCATGACGCTTTGCTCTCCCTTGCGGAGGAAGGCGGTTTCTCCGACGCCGGTGACGGCGATCATGCTTCCCTGCATCATGCGTTCCTGAACTCCTTGCCCTGCGCCGCCAGCCGCGCGATGAGCGGCGAGGGCGTGAAATCGTCGCCATGTGCGGCCTTCAGCGCCTCCAGCTTTTCCAGCACCGCCGGAAGGCCCTGCAGATCCGCCCAGAACATCGGTCCACCGCGATATTTCGGCCAGCCATAGCCGGTGATCCAGATGATATCGATGTCGGACGCCCGCGCCGCGATGCCTTCGTCCAGGATGCGTGCGCCCTCGTTGACCATGGCGAAGAGGATGCGGTCGTGGATTTCGCTATCGCCAACCTCGCGCCGGGCAATGCCCTGCTTCGCGGCGAATGCCTCGATCACCTGCATGGCGACAGGCGAGGGGGTCTGCTTGCGGTTCTCGTCATAATCATAATAGCCGCCGCGCGTCTTCTGGCCGTGGCGCCCCATTTCGTTGAGGATTTCGCGGACATTGGCGGAGCTGGTCGTCGCGCGGTTCCACCCGACGTCGAGGCCGACAAGATCGCGCATCTGGAAGTGACCCATGGCAAAGCCGAAGTCGTAGAGCACCTTGTCCACGGCCCAGGGCGTTGCGCCTTCCAGCACCAGTTTGTCGGCTTGCGCGTTGCGGGCGGCGAGGATGCGGTTGCCGACAAAGCCGAAGCCGTTGCCCACCAGCACGCCGATCTTGTCGATCGTCCTGGCCAGTTTCATGGCGGTGGCGATAACCGATGGCGCGGTGTCCTTTGTGCGCACCACCTCCAGCAGTTTCATGACATTGGCGGGCGAGAAGAAATGCAGGCCCAGCACATGATCGGGCCGGGTGGTCGCCGCTGCGATCTCGTCCACGTCCAGATAGCTGGTATTGGTGGCCAGTATCGCGCCGGGCCTGGCAATGGCGTCGAGCCTTGCGAAAATGTCCTTCTTGACGTCGATCTGCTCGAACACGGCCTCGATCACCAAGTCGCAACCGGCAAGCGATGCGATGTCCAGCGCGCCCGTAAGCAGGCCCATGCGGGTGTCGACATCCTCGGGCCTCATCCTGCCCTTGCTCGCGGTCGTCTCGTAATTCTTGCGGATGGTGTCAAGGCCGCGATCCAGCGCGTCCTGGCTCGTTTCCACGATGGTGACGGGAATGCCGGCATTGGCGAAGTTCATCGCGATGCCGCCGCCCATGGTGCCCGCGCCGATCACGCCCACCCTGGCAATGGGCAGGATCGCCGTGTCGGCCGGCAGGCCATCGACCTTTGCGGCCTGTCGTTCAGCGAAGAAGACATGGCGCTGCGCCGCGGACTGGCTGTCCTTCATCAGCGCGTCGAACAGGGAACGCTCATAGGCCAGCGCGTCGTCGAAGGGCTGTTCCACCAGCGTCGCCTCGACGCAGCGGATATTATATTCCGGCGCCAGGAAGCCCCGGAACTTCCGGGCATTGGCCTTGCGGAAATCGGCGAAGATCTCCGGCCTGCCGCGCGCTTCGTCCAGCTTGTCCGTCTTGTCGCGCACCTTGGTGAGGGGGCGGCCTTCATCCAGCACGCGATTGGCAAGGGCAATGGCATCGGCGCGCAGATCGCCTTCGGTGGCGAGTTCATCCAGCAGGCCCATGTCATATGCGGCCGTGGCCGAAACCGGATCGCCGCTCGTCACCATTTCCAACGCCTTGGGGATGCCGACGATGCGCGGCAGCCTTTGCGTGCCGCCCGCGCCCGGCAGCAGGCCCAGTTTCACTTCGGGCAGGCCGCATTTGGCCGAAGGCACGGCGATGCGGTAGTGCGCCACCAGCGACAGTTCCAGCCCGCCGCCCAGCGCCGTGCCATGAATGGCGGCAATGACCGGCTTGGGCGCATTCTCCACGATCTTCTGCAGGTCGCGCAGCGAAGGTTCCACCTGCGGCTTGCCGAATTCGGTGATGTCCGCGCCGGCGAAGAAGGTGCGGCCCTCGCAGATCAGCACGGCTGCGCCCACCGCGTCGTCCTTCATCGCCAGGTCGATGCCCTGCGCGATCCCCTGTCGCACGGCGTTCGACAGCGCGTTGACCGGTGGCGAGTTGACCGTGATGACCGCGACCCTGCCTTCCATCGCATAGCTGGTGACGTCATTGACCTTCATTGAGACCTCTGTGGGTTGAGGCGCCCGGCTTGCCGGCCTGCTGTGTGGCAAGCACCTCGCGGGCGCGTTGACGGAAATAATGCTGGAGATCGGCGATATCCCCGCCGTTCAGTTCTTCGAAGCGGGGCATGCCGCGCTGCATGAGGATGCCGTCGTGCAGCACGGCGGCGAAGCTGGCGGTGTCGAACGGGACGCCCGACTGGAGCAGATCGGGCGCGGTGCCCCCGGAAACCGCATTGGCGCCATGGCAGATGGAACAACGCTGCCCGAAGACCACGCCGCCAGCCGCGGCCTTCGCCGGATCGACCGCAAAGGCCGGGTCGTCGATCACCGGCGTTTCAGCGTTGCTGGCGGGCGGCAGCTTTGCCTTGCCGTCCAATGTGAAGGTCAGCACCCGCCATTGCTGCGTGCGATAATTCCATTCGCGCGGCAGCCCTGTCGCGCTGGCGAAGCGCGCGCCGGCAATGACCGTTACATATTGCCTGCCGCGTGCGCGATAGGTGATCGGCTGCGCCATCACCGCGGTCTGCGCGTCGAATGACCAGAGCGGCTTGCCGCTTTTGGCGGCATAGGCGACGAACCTGCCGCCGGCATTGCCCTGGAACAGCAGGTTGCCTGCCGTGGTCGCGGTGCCGCCGCCGCCCCGGATGCCGGGCATGGGGATGCGCCAGGCTTCCTTCTGGGTGACGGGGTTCCAGGCGAGCAGGAAGCTGGTCGCCGCACGATCCGGCACGACGCCCGGCGGTGGTGCGCCGGTGCCCACGCTCAGCCGCTGGCCATCAAGGTGACGCCAGCCCTTGAGGGGTTCCGCCGGGTCCACATAGACGCGGCCCTGGTCCATCGTCGGGATGTAGACGAGGCCGCTCGCCGGGTTGAACGACATCGCCTCGATATTGTGCGCGCCAAAGGGCGAGGGGTAGACGATGGCGGGCCGACCGCCGGGATAGCGCGCTTGCGGATTTTCCACCGGGCGGCCGGTGGCGACATCGATCCGCTGGGCCCAGTTCACCGGCACGATGTTCCGCGCGGAGATCAGCTTTCCCGTTTCGCGATCGATGACATAGAAAAAGCCGTTCTTGGGCGCGTGCATGATGACCGAACGTGTCCTGCCGTCGATCTTCAGCTCCGCCAGTTCGATGTCCATCGCGGAATTGAAATCCCACGTCTCGCCGGGATTGGTCTGGTAGTGCCAGACATATTCGCCCGTGTCCGCGTCCAGCGCGACGATGGAGCACAGGAACAGATTGTCGCCGCCGCCGGGGCTGCGGATCTTCTGGTTCCATGGGGAGCCGTTGCCCACGCCGATGTAGATGCGGTTATATTTGGGGTCATAGGCCATGGCGTTCCAGGCCGTGCCGCCGCCGCCATATTTCCACCACGCCCCGGTCCAGGTTCTGGCGGCCATCGCCATCGCCTTGTTCTCGAAGCCAAGGTCCGGGTTGCCGGGAACCGTGTAGAAGCGCCAGAGCTGCTTGCCGGTCTTCTGGTCATAGGCGGTCACATAGCCACGGATCGGCGCGAAATCGGCGCCGCCATGGCCGATCAGCACCTTGCCGTTGAAGACCCATGGCGTGCCGGAGACATAGCGCTCGTCGTCCTTGCCGACGGTCATCACGCTCCAGGCCTTGTGCCCGGTGCGCGCATTGATCGCGGTGAGGCGTCCGTCGATGGTGCCGACGAAGACGAAGCCATTGTCATAGGCAAGGCCGCGTATGCCCCAGGCCGCGCGCATCTTGTGCCCGGCCGACTGCCATGCCTGCGCATCATAGGTCCATAATTCATGCCCGGTCGCGGCATCCACCGCCCGCACCATGCTGTAGCCCGATGCATAATAGAGCACGCCGCCGACGGCGATCGGCGCCGAAAGGGCGCTGCCGCCGTCGTTGATGTCCTTGAACCATGCCAGGCCCAGGCGGCGCACGTTGCCGTCATCGATATCGGCCAGCGGGCTGTAGTGATTCTCGCCGATCCCGCCATAGCCGGGCCAGTCGGTGCCGTCTTTGGCCGGCACGCCCGATGACGCGCAGCCCGCGAGCAGGGCGAGGGCGGGGAGAAGGGCGGTGGTGGCGCGGCGCATTGCGATCAACCGCCGATCGTGCGGTCGGATGGCCAGAAGCGCTGGCGCAGCGCCTTCTTGTTGACCTTGCCCATGACCGTGCGGCCGATGTCCTCCACCATTTCATAGCCGCGCGGGCATTTATACCCGGCAAGCGATGCGCGGCAGAAGGCATTCAGTTCATCGGCCGTGGGCGGATCATCGGGGTCTTTCGGGATGACGAGCGCGCGTGCCTCCTCGCCCATTTCGGCATTCGGTGCGGAGACTACCGCCACGTCGGCCACCTTGGGATGGCGCAGCAGCACATGCTCGGATTCCGCCGGGTAGATGTTCACCCCGCCGCTGACGATCATGTCGGAAACCCGGTCGGTGATGAAGAGATAGCCGGCATCATCGACATATCCCATCTCGCCAAGCGTGAAGACGCCCGGTGCGATATGTGCCGCGGCGGTCTTTTCCGGGTCGCCGCGATAGACGATGCCATGACCGCTGGTGTCGCGGAAATAGACCTGCCCGACCTCATCGGGGCCAAGCACCTGCCCGTCGTCGCCGTAGATCACCGTTTCGAACGGAGGCAGTGCCTTGCCGACGGAGCCCGGTCGTTCCAGCCATTCGGGCGAGGTGATGAAGGTCGTCGAGCCTGCCTCCGTTCCGCCATAGGCCTCGACCAACACCGGGCCGAACCATTCGATCATCGCCTTCTTCACGTCGCGAGGACAGGCCGCGCCGGTATGGGCGAGGCGCTGGATGCTGGACACATCATATCTGGCGCGAACCTCCGGCGGCAGCGCCAGCATGCGCTGGAAATGGGTGGGCACCATGACCGAGCCGGCGACCTTATATCGCTCGATCAGCGCCAACGTCCTTTCCGCGTCGAAATGCTGCTCGGTGATAAGGCTCATGCCGGCAAAGACGTTGCGGGCCATGCCCAGCGGGCCGGTGTGATAGAGCGGGCCGACCGCAATGCCCGGCGAAGGCGTCACGCGTGTGCGCAGGATCTCGGCCAGTTCCCGCACGGTTGCGGCGCGGGGGAAATATTGCGGCGGGGTTTCGGTCGCCTTGGGGCGGCCGGTGGTGCCGGACGTGTAGTGGAGATGCGGCAGAGGCTTGATGCTGTGGTCCGGCTCTTCGGTGGAGGCCGCCGCGATCCAGTCTTCCCAGCCGATGAGGCCTTCGCGCGGTTCGCAGCGCCAGCCGATGACGGTGGCGATGCCCGCCTCCGCAGCGGCGGCAAGCCCGGCTTGCGCGGTTTCCGGGCCGACCAGCACGGCGGCGGCCCCTGAATCCTTCAGGATATAGGCGGCCTCCGAAGGCGTGAGGTGGAAGCTCACGGGAACGCTGGAAATGCCCGCTTCCAGGCAGGCGACATAGGCGATCACCGTGTCCGCGCTATTCTGTGCGAATATCGCGATCCGCTTTTCGCCCGGATAGTCGAGGCTGTTCAGCGCATTGGCCGCGCGGTTGAGGAGGGGGTCCAGCGCGTTCCAGCTATAGGTGACGCGCTCGTCGACAAGCGCGAACTGGTCGCGCCGTGAGGGCGCGACGCCCTGAATGGCTAAAGACATGGCCGATCCTTTCGGGTTGTGGCGCGCGTGCAGGTGTCAGCCATGCGGGGCCGCCTGCGCTGCGATGGTGGAAGAAAGATAACGCAGCGCCATTCGGAAGGAGATGAGCGCGACCACCGCGCCCGTCACGACGACCATGGCCAGCGCCTGACCCAGCATCGCCTCGCTGCCGAAGACATATTGGGTGAGGGCGGCGACCATCGCCGGCCCGGCGCCAAGGCCCAATATGGTGAAGACGAAAAGGAAGAAGGCAAGCATTCTCGCCCGGATCGCGCCCGGCGCGATGAGCGCCATCACCGAGGAAACATAGACCATGAACGGTACGGTGATGAACTGCGCCACGCAGTAGCAGGCCAGGAACACATAGACGTTCGTTGCGAAGAACATATAGGCGATCACCGGCAGGAAGCCGAGGATGATCCAGCTGTAGAAGCGCAGATGCGCGTCCCGCATGCCGCGCGCGAACAGCTTGTCCACAATCCATCCGTTCACGACCAGCGATGCGGCCGACACGATGTTCATGATGCTGAGCGCCAGCCCATATTGCACCGGCTTCCAGCCGAAATGCCGCTCGATATAGGCGGGCACCCAGTTGGTCATCGAATAGCCACAGATCGCAAGGCAGGACGTGCCGACCAGCATCAGGACCAGCAGCCGCCAGTTCTGGCGCACGAAGTCGGCGATCATCGCGCGGCCCGCCGCGGCGTTCGCGGCCGGCGTCGCGCGTTTGCGGCCGGGGTCCGGGAAGGTGAAGAGCAGCAAGGCGATGAGCAGGCCGGGCAACCCCACCATCATCATGACGAGCTGCCACGGGTGGGCCGGGCCATGGAAGGGGATGTGGATGCCCGTATAGGTGGTGGCAAAGGCGATTGCGATACCGCCAAGGCCGAAGGCGGTCGCCGATCCCACCTTGCCCGCCATCTGGAATGTCGATGTCGCGCGCGTCAGCAGATTCGGCGGGAAACCGTCGGCGATCAGCGAATAGGCGGCCGGCAGCAATGCCGCTTCGCCCACGCCCACGAAGATCCGGCCGACCAGAAGCGCCTCATAACTCTGGGCGAAGCCGCAGGCCGTCGTCGCGATCGCCCACAGCATGACCCCGAAGAAGATGATCCAGCGCCGCGAAAAACGATCCGCTGCCCAGCCGAGCGGCAGGCCGAATATCGCATAGAAGATGGCGAAGGATGTCGACGTGACCATGCTCACCTGCACGTCGCTCAGCAGCAGGTGCTGCTTGATCGGCGTGACCAGCATCGAGAGAATGAGCCGGTCGACCCAGGAAAAGACATAGAGGGCGAACAGCACGGCGACCATCCACCAGGCCTGCCCTAGGCCCTGTGTCCGATCGGACGGTGGAAATGAGGTCTGGCTCGCCATCTGACAGGGTCTTTCCTATGCGTTCAGCGAACCGGCAGTGCGCACAGTTCGGCGATCTTCTGCTTGCCCAGCGCTGCCATATGGACTTCGTCCGGGCCGTCCGTGAGGCGCAGATAGCGGCTGTTCATGAAGGCGGCGGCGGGCGGGAAGTCGTTGCTCATGCCGATGCCGCCATGCACCTGCATCGCGCGGTCGGCGACGGTCTGCGCCATCTGCGGCGCCACGATCTTGATGGCGGCGATCAGGTCCTTCGCGACCTTGTTGCCATAGCGGTCCATGGCGTCCGCGGCTTTCAGCGTGAGCAGGCGCGCCTGCTCGATGTCGCAGAAGGATTTGGCGATCTCCTGCCGGATGCTCGACTGTTCGGAAATCTTGCGGCCGAAGGCGACCCGGCTTTCGGCGCGACGCACCATATATTCCAGGCTTCGCTGCGCCTGGCCGATCACGCGCATGCAATGGTGGATGCGGCCCGGGCCAAGGCGCCCTTGGGCGATTTCGAACCCGCGCCCTTCGCCCAGGATCAGGTTTTCCCTGGGCACGCGCACATCCTTGAAGGTCATCTCCGCATGGCCGGTGGGCGAATGGACCGAATGGAAGACATCGAGCGGGCGAATGATCTCGATGCCCGGCGTGTCGGCGGGGATCAGAATTTGCGAATGCTGCTTGTGGCGCGGCCCGTCATTGGGCGTCTTGCCAAGCAGGATATAGATTTTGGTGTTCGGATCGCAGGCCCCGGAAATCCACCATTTGCGGCCGTTGACGACATAGTCGTCGCCGTCCGCGATGATCGTCGTCTCGATGTTGGTCGCGTCGGACGACGCAACGCCCGGTTCGGTCATCACATAGGAGGAACGGATTTCCCCGGCGAGGAGAGGCTTGAGCCACTTCTCCTGCTGTTCCGGCGTGCCGTAACGCGCCAGCACCTCCATATTGCCGGTATCGGGCGCGGAGCAGTTGAAATATTCCGACGCGCCGATGATGCGGCCCATGATTTCGGCCAGCGGCGCATATTCAAGGTTGGTGAGGCCGGGGCTCCATTCGCCATATTCATGGGGCAGGAACAGGTTCCACAAGCCGGCGGCCCTGGCCTTCGCCTTGATCTCCTCGGTGCCCGGCCAGCGGACCCACAGGTTCGCCGGGTCATGATGGAAATGATCGCGTTCCTTCTCGATCGGATAGACATGCGCGTCCATGAAATCGATGAGCTGCGCCTGGAGCGCCTTCACCTTGTCGGAATATTCAAAATCCATGTCCGGTCCTTTCGGGAGCGTCAGAGTGTCAGGCCGCCATCGACGATGATCGTCTGTCCGCAGACGTAGCTGGCGAGGGGAGAGGCGAGGAACAGCGCCACGCCGGCCATCTCCTCCACCGTGCCGAAGCGCCCGAGCGGGATCTTGGCGAGCGCCCGTTCGCGACGGTCCTCATGATCCATCGTCACCTTGGTCATCTTGGTATCGACCAGGCTGGGCGCGATGCCGTTGACGCGGATGCCTTCGCCGGCCCATGCCTGTGCGAGGGTCCGCACCAGATTGACGGCGCCGGCCTTGGATGCGGCATAGGCGGGGTTGCCCATGGTGGAGCGGAACGCGCCGATGGAGCTGACGACGATGACGGCGCCCTTCGCCGCTGCGAGCTGATCGTGGAAGCGATTGGAGATGTGCATGATGCTGCCGAGATTGACGGCCATCACCTTGTCCCACCCCTCGGGCTGAAACTCCTGGCGGCGATAGAGCACGGTGCCCTGCGAGTGGACCAGGACGTCGATCGCCGCGAACGGTGCAGGGGCGGCGGCGATGGCTGCGGGATCGGCCACGTCGACCTGCGTATAGCCGATATCGGTCAGGTCCGATCCCTCTTCGCCGGCATAGTCGGCGGCGCTCGCCCGCGTGCCCCAGACATGGACCGTGGCGCCGCGCGCGCGAAAGCCGCAGGCAATGCCGTTGCCGATGCCGCTGGAGCCGCCGACGACCAGCACGGTCTTTCCGGAAAAATCGAGATCGTTCATGGGTGGGCGGGTTCTTTCATCATGATCGCTGTCACCGGGTCAGCCTTTCGGCGCGTTCGAAAAGGGCGACGGCGCGGCCGTGCAGCCGTTCGCCGATATCGCGCGGCGCCTTGCCCGCGCATGCGCGGGCATAGGTGCCCTCCAGCAGGATGCCGAGCTTGAAGCAGGCCAGCACCAGATACCAGTCGACGGCGGACAGATCGCGCGCCGACCCCGTTTTATAGCGTGCGATCAGTTCGGCGGCCGTCGGGAAACCGATCCATGGCGAGACGGAAACGGTGCTCTGCGTGTCGCCATCGGGCCAGGTCGCCAGCACCCAGCCAAGATCGAGCAACGGGTCCCCGATCGTCGCCAGTTCCCAGTCGATGATCGCCGCCAGTTCCGGCCCGTCATGGCGGAACATGACGTTCGCCAGATGATAATCGCCATGCATGATGCCGGGCGTGAAGCGGGCCGGGCGATGCTGTTCCAGCCAGGCCCCGACGCGCGCGACGGCCGGCAGACTCCCCGGGCCGGGCCATCCCGCCAGCTCGCCATAGCCGGCAAGCTGGGTTCGCCAGCGATCGACCTGGCGGCCAAGGAAATTGTCGGGCTTGCCGAAATCCTCAAGGCCAACCGCGCGGTAGTCCAGCCGCCCCAGCGCGGCGATGCCGTCCATCAGCGAAAGGCCCATGCCATGCTGGATCGTCGCAGAACTGGCATGCGGTTCGGGCAACGTGCCGATCGGGTTGAAGCCGTCCACAGGCGCCATCAGGTAGAAGGCTGCGCCGATCACGCTTTCGTCGCCGCAATCGGCGATCAGCGCGGGGTGGGGCACGTCGCTTCCCGCCAGCGCACGCAGCACACGGGCCTCGCGGCGCATCGTTTCATTGGAATTGGCGCGCGGATGGGCGGGGGGGCGACGGAACACATAATCGCGGCCGTCGCGGGTCAGGCGCAGCAGGATGTTCTGCGTGCCACCGGCCAGTGGCACGACATTTTCGATCGGGCCTGAACCCAGGCCCCGGGCCGTCATCCAAGCGGCCAGCGACTCGATGTCGACCACCGATTCCACGCAGACATCCTCATTTCTCCGATGGTCCGGCCATCGATTAGGTCAAATGGATAATGCGCTTGACGGAATGACATTGCAATGAGATTTTGCACTCATGGTCAGACTCCAGATTACCAGACCCGAAGAGGTCAATCGCAGCGGCGGCGCCGAGCATCTCAAGGGCGTGGCGCTGCGCCTTTTTGCCGAGCGCGGCGTCGATGGCGTGACCGTGCGGGAAATCGCGGCCGCCGCCGGACAGAAAAATCATGGCGCCGTCGGCTATTATTTCGGCTCGAAGGAAGCGCTGGTCCGGGCGATCGTGATGGATGGTGCGGTGGCGCTGGAAAATCTGCGGAACGATGCGCTCGATGCGCTGGAGGCGCAGGGCGGCCCGTCCAGCGTGCGCGAGGTGGTGGACGTGCTTGTCCGCCCCGTAACCGCGCTCAAGGACGAATATTATGTCCGCTTCATCACCATGTTCAGCATGACGCATCGTGACCTGATGCTGGACGCGATCGATCCCCGATGGAACCGCGCCTATGGCCGTTGCCTGGACCATCTGCGCCGACTGATGGGCCATCTGTCGCCGGCGCTCCAGAACCAGCGGTTCGTGTTCATGGGCGCCTATCTTGGCGCGGTGCTTTCCGCGCGGGAGCGGGCCCTGGCCGATCACAGCCGCAATCACCCGATGTGGGGCGCCGACTACAGCCTTGAACATTTCACTCAATCGGTTGTGGCCATGCTGGAAGCACCGGCCAATCTTCCGCATGAGGTGGTTGCCCAGATCGATCGCCGGGGGCACCCGGTGCCGGACAGTCACGGACCGGTGGGCTGACGATCCTGACGATCAAGCGAAAATAAGAATGGAGCGGATGGTGAACGGAATGGTGGCAAGAGGCGAGGGCGGCGCGGTCCGGCTCGATATGCCGTTGGACATGATGATGACGGCGGCTGCCGCGCTGCGCGACCGGGGGCATGGGCGGGTGCAGAGCTGGTCGCGCAAGGTGTTCATTCCCCTCACGCAGCTTTGCCGCAACCTTTGCCATTATTGCACCTTCTCGCAGCCGCCCCGGCTTGGCGAGTCGCCTTATCTGTCGCGCGAAGAGGTGCTTGCCATTGCCCGCGCCGGGCAGAAGGCGGGTTGCACCGAGGCGCTTTTCACGCTGGGCGACAAGCCGGAGCTGCGCTTTGCGGCGGCGCGCGAAGCCCTGGCTGCGATGGGATATGACAGCACCCTCTCCTACCTGATCGACATGTGCGCCGCGGTTCGGGACGAAACGGGCCTGTTGCCGCATGTGAATGCCGGCATCATGACTCGTGAGGAGATGGCGGCGCTGCGGACGGTATCCGTTTCGCAGGGGCTGATGCTCGAATCGATTTCCGAACGGCTGTGCCGGAAGGGCGGTCCGCATTATCGTTCGCCGGACAAGGACCCGACCGTGCGGCTGGAGATGATCCGCATGGCGGGGGAACTCGCCATTCCCTTCACCACCGGCATCCTGATCGGCATCGGAGAGACACGTGCCGAACGGATCGCGGCGCTGGAAGCGATTGCCGGGCTTCACGCCCGCCATGGCCATATCCAGGAAGTGATCGTCCAGAACTTCCGCGCCAAACCCCGCACGGTCATGGCCAATGCGCCGGAGCCGGACATGGACGAACTGCTCTGGACCATTGCGGCGGCGCGGCTGATCCTGGGGCCGCAGATGAACATTCAGGCGCCGCCCAATCTTTCGGCTGCCGGTTTCCCCCGGCTGATCGCAGCCGGCATCAACGACTGGGGCGGCGTGTCCCCCGTGACGCCCGATCATGTGAACCCCGAGGCGCCATGGCCGGAGGTTGCCCGGTTGCGGGAAGGCACGGCATCGGCCGGACGGATTCTTGTAGCGCGCCTGCCCGTCTATCCGGCCTATGCGCAGGAGAATGGCCGCTGGCAGGATCGCGCCATGGTGCCGCACATTCTTGCCGCCGCCGACGCCGCAGGTTTCGCGCGGGACGACGCATGGTCGCCGGGCGTCGCCCTGCCGCCGCGAGAGACGGTCGTGTCGGGGCTTCCTGTCGACCCTCATATTGCTGCGATCGTGCGTGATGCGATGGCTGGCGGGGCATTGGATGAAAATGCCATCGCCGCGCTGTTCTCCGCCCGCGACGTTGACCTTGAGCATGTGTGCGACAGCGCGGATCGACTGCGGCGGCAGGTGATGGGCGACACGATCACCTATGTGGTCAACCGCAACATCAACTATACCAATATCTGCGCCTATAAATGCGGCTTCTGCGCCTTTTCCAAGGGAGACAAGGCCGAGGCGCTGCGCGGCAAGCCTTATGATCTCGACATTGCCGAAGTGGTCCGCCGAACCCGCGAGGCCTGGGATCGCGGGGGCACGGAAGTCTGCCTGCAGGGTGGTATCCACCCGCACTATACCGGCGAAACCTATCTCAACCTTGCCCGTGCGGTGCGCGCGGCCGTGCCCGACATGCACATCCATGCCTTTTCCCCGCTGGAGGTGGCGCAGGGCGCGGCGACGCTGGGCCTGGGTGTCGAGCAGTTTCTCGTCCGCTTGAAGGAGGCGGGTCTCGATACCTTGCCGGGCACCGCCGCCGAAATCCTGGACGACGAGGTGCGGGCAATCATCTGCCCGGACAAGCTGACGACCGACCAGTGGCTCGATGTCGTGGGCACGGCGCACCGCGTGGGCTTCACGACCACGGCGACGATCATGTTCGGCCATATCGATACGCCCCGGCACTGGGCCCGGCACCTGATCCGCATCCGCGACCTGCAGGAACAGACGGGCGGGATCACCGAGTTCGTGCCGCTGCCGTTCGTCCACATGGAGGCGCCCATCGGCGTGCGGGGGCAGGCACGGCGTGGCCCGACATTCCGCGAGGTGCGGCTGATGCATGCGGTGGCCCGCCTTGCCCTTCACGGGCGTATCCATTCGATCCAGACCAGCTGGGTGAAGCTGGGCGCGGAGGGCGTGAAGGCCTGCCTGCGTTCGGGCGCCAACGATCTTGGCGGCACACTGATGAACGAGAGCATCTCGCGGGCCGCGGGCACGCAGCACGGACAGGAAATGCCGCCTGTGGCGATGGAAGCGCTGATCCACGAGATCGGCCGCATCCCGCGTCAGCGCAGCACCGCCTATGGCGCCATCGCCGAAGACATCCATGCGCGCGGGATGACCGCTGCTGCATTGACACCGATGGTCCTCACGCCCCCGCGCAAGCGGCGTGCGAACGAGGTCCGCACAATGGAGAGGCTTGAATATGCAGAATGATATGCTCGCGACCATCGCCGTTCTTGGCGGCACGGGCAAGGAAGGCGGCGGCCTCGCGCTCCGCTGGGCGCACAAGGGGCATAAGGTCATTGTCGGCAGCCGTACCGCCGGGCGTGCGCAGGAAGCCGCCGCCGGGATGAACGAGACGCTGGGCCGGGAAGCCGTTTCCGGTGCGGCCAATCCGGATGCCGCGGCGCAGGCGGATATTGTCGTGCTTGCCGTGCCTTATGCTGCGCAACAATCGACCGTGAAGGATGTCGAGGCCGCGCTTGCCGGCAAGATCCTGATCGACGTCACCGTGCCGCTGGTGCCGCCCAGGGTGAGCCGCGTGCAACTGCCCGACGGCGGCTCTGCGGTCGAGGCTGTTCAGAAGATGCTGGGCGAGGGCGTGCGGGTCGTCTCGGCGTTCCAGAATATCAGCGCCCATCATCTGACCAGGCTCGACGAAGAGATCGAGTGCGACGTGCTTGTCTGCGCCGACGATGCCGCTGCTGCCGATGCAGTGGTGGCATTGGCCCAGGAAATCGGGCTTCGCGCATGGAATGCCGGTCCGCTTGCGAATTCCGTGGTGGCAGAGGGCTTGACGTCGGTGCTCATCGCCCTCAACCGTCGCTACAAGGTGCCGGGCGCCGGCATTCGCATCACGGGAGTGTGACGACCTTATCATGACCGCCACACCGGCTGCCATCACGCTCGTCGCTTTGGGCGGCGTGCCCATGATCGCGCCGGGCGATGACCTTGCGTCCGCGATACTGGAAGCGCTTGCGCATTCGGGCGAGGCGCTGCGCGATGGCGATATCGTCGTCCTTGCGCAGAAGATCGTCTCCAAGGCGGAGGGGCGGGCCGTGCCCCTGGCCAGTGTCACGCCTTCCGCCGAGGCGCTGGAACTGGCGCCGCGATGCGACAAGGACCCGCGGCTCGTCCATCTGATCCTGTCCGAGGCGCAGTCCGTCATGCGGGTGCGCAGGGGT
The DNA here is from genome assembly GCF_037154135.1 of Sphingobium aquiterrae. NCBI lineage: Bacteria > Pseudomonadati > Pseudomonadota > Alphaproteobacteria > Sphingomonadales > Sphingobiaceae > Sphingobium > Sphingobium aquiterrae. The sequence goes on along the minus strand of NZ_JBANFL010000010.1, from coordinate 144,667 downwards.
GTGCTGATCGTGCGGCATCGGCTGGGGCTGGTCCTCGCCAATGCCGGGATCGATCAGTCCAATGTCGACCAGGGCGAGGGACCGGTGGCGTTGCTGCTGCCGGTCGATCCCGACGCAAGCTGCGCCCATATCCGGGCGGCGCTGCGCGCGCGGACCGGGGTGGATGTCGCCATCCTCATCATCGACAGCCTGGGCCGGGCCTGGCGCATCGGCACCAGCGGCATCGCCATCGGGGTCAGTGGCATGGCGGGCCTTCTCGACCTGCGCGGCGCGCCCGACCTGCATGGGCGCCGGCTGGAAACCAGCGAACTGGGCCTTGCCGACGAAGTCGCCGCCGCCGCGTCGCTCGCCATGGGGCAGGCGGATGAAGGGCGGCCCGTCGTTCTCGTGCGCGGCGTCACGCAGGGGCGGCGCGAAGGCAGCGCCGCCGAACTGATCCGCGATCCGGCGATGGACCTTTTCCCATGACTGTTCTTGCTCTTGCAGGCGGCGTTGGCGGCGCGAAGCTCGCCAACGGCCTTGCCGCCGTCCTGCCGCCCGGCACCTTGACCGTCGCGGTGAATACCGGGGATGATTTCGAGCATCTGGGCGTTCTCATCTGTCCGGATATCGACACCGTCACCTATACTCTGGCGGGCATGAACGACCTGAAGCAGGGCTGGGGTCTTGCCGGCGAAAGCTGGGCGTTCATGGATGCCGTCGGCAAGCTGGGCGGGGAAACATGGTTTCGTCTCGGCGATCGGGACATGGCCACCCATGTGTTGCGGACCGCGCGCCTGCGGACAGAGAGCCTGTCGGCTGTCACCGCCGATTTTGCCGCGCGGCTTGGCATCACACAGGAGATCGTGCCGATGAGCGACGCGCCCGTGCGCTCCATCGTGTCCACGGATGAAGGCGATCTGCCTTTCCAGGATTATTTCGTGCGCCGCCAGTGCGCGCCGCGCTTTTTCGACATCCGTTTCGAGGGGGCGGCGCAGGCCAGCCCAAGCGCAGGGTTTCTCGCCGCGCTGGAAGACCCGGCGCTGGAAGCCATCATCTTCTGTCCCTCCAATCCACTGCTCTCGATCGCGCCCATTCTGGCCGTGCCGGGCGTGCGTGACCGCATAGCGTCGCGCCGGGTGCCCTGCGTGGCGCTGTCGCCCTTCATTGCGGGGCAGGCCGTGAAAGGGCCGGCGGCGAAGATCATGGACGAACTGGGGCTCGCCACGACGCCCGCTGCCGTCGCGGCCCAATATGCAGGGCTGATCGATGGCCTGGTGATCGATTGCGCGGATGAGGTGGCGCAAAGCCCGGGCGGCCCTGCATTGCTCGCGACGGACAGTCTGATGCGCGATGCCGCCGACCAGCGCCGTCTTGCCGGTGAAATGCTGGCCTTCGCACGCGGGCTTGCCGCTCCGGAAGGCTGACGCCGATGGCGGTCATCGTCCTGCCGGTAAAGCCCTTTGCGGAGGGCAAGGGGCGGCTCTCGCCGGCGCTCTCCCCCGCCGCACGCGAGGCGCTGAGCCGGCGGCTGTATCGTCATGTCCTGGGCGTGGTGACGGCGTTCCAGCCTTCCATCACCTGCCTGGTCGTGAGCCGGTCGGAAGAGGTGCTGGCGCTGGCGCGCGCGGTAGGTGCGAAGACGCTTCTGGAAACGGCGCGCGGCGGCCATAATTCTGCGCTTGGGCAGGCCATGGAGATGCTGGATGCGATTGGCGACCGGCCTGTGCTGATCGTCAGCACGGACTTGCCGCTGCTGACCCGTGAAGACATTGCCGCCATGCTTGCGCTGGACGGCGAGGCCGAGATCGGGATCGCCCCCGATGTCGCGGGCGAAGGGACGAACGCATTGTTCATGGCCCGCGCCGGCCTCATCCCCACATTATTCGGGCCGGAAAGCCGCATTGCCCATGAACATGCCGCACGCGATGCCGGGTTGCGCTGTGCGATCGTGCAGCGCCGGGGCCTTGCCCATGATATCGACACGCCGGCCGATCTGGCAATTCTGCCCGCTTCTGCATAATCCATTTGGATAATGCGCCTGGAGATATTATAGCCTCCAAAATTGCAACGCAGTACAGTGTTCATTGGGAGAGCGACGCATGGCGGAAGCATATATCGTGGCGGTGGCGCGCAGCGCCGGCGGCAAGCGCGGCGGGCGCCTTGCAGATGTTCATCCGGCCGATCTCGCGGGCAGGATATTGGCGGCGCTGGTCGAGCGGAGCGGTATCGATCCCGCGCTGGTGGAAGATGTCATCATGGGCTGCGCCTGCCCCGGTGGCGAGCAGGGCGCGAATATCGCGCGCAATGCCGTGCTTGCTTCCGGCCTGCCTGAATCGGTTCCCGGCACGCATGTCGACCGTCAGTGCGGCTCCTCGCAACAGGCGCTGCATTTCGCCGCCGCGACCGTGATGTCCGGCGTGATGGACGTCGTCATCGCAGCGGGCGTGGAAAGCATGACCCGCGTGCCCATGGGCCTGCCCTGGACGCTGGCGGCCAAGCATGGCTTCGGCACCTATCGCAGCCCCGGGATCGAGGCGCGCTATCCCGACACGCTCTTCAGCCAGTTTGGCGGCGCGGAGATGATGGCGGCCAAATATGGCCTGACCCGCGACGTGCTGGACGCCTATGCGCTCGAAAGCCACAAGCGTGCCGCCGCGGCAACGCAGGCCGGCAAGTTCGAGGCCGAGATCGTGCCGCTGGAGGTCGTGACGCCCGAGGGAGAGACGGTCATCCACAAGGTGGACGAAGGCATCCGTTTCGACGCGACTATCGAAAGGATCGCGGGCGTGAAGCTCCTGCAGGAAGGGGGCGTGATCACCGCCGCCAATGCCAGCCAGATTTGCGATGGCGCCGCTGCCGTGCTGGTCGTGAACGAAGCGGGCCTTAAAGCGCTGGGCCTCACGCCGCTCGCCCGCATTCACCAGATGACCGTCATCGGCCATGATCCGGTCATCATGCTGGAGGCGCCGGTCCCTGCAACGCAGAAGGCGCTGGCAAAGGCAGGCCTCACCATCGGCGACATCGATCTTTACGAGGTGAACGAGGCGTTCGCGCCGGTTCCCCTTGCATGGGCGCAGGCGCTCGATGCCGATCCCGCGAAGCTCAATGTGCATGGCGGCGCGATCGCCCTTGGCCATCCCCTGGGGGGCTCCGGGGCCAAGCTGATGGCGACGCTGGTCAGTGCGCTTCACGATCGCGGCGCACGCTATGGTCTTCAGACGATGTGCGAGGCTGGCGGCATGGCGAATGTGACCATCGTCGAACGGCTCTGATGCGCGAAGGGCCTCCATCCTTCGGGAAAGGAGGTCTTCGTCTTTCTCAGTTGCTCCCGTCCAGCAGCCGCCGCGCGATGACCTGGGCCTGGATCTCCCCCGCGCCCTCGAAGATATTGAGGATGCGTGCGTCTGCCAGCAGGCGGCTCACCTGATATTCCGTGGCGAAGCCGTTGCCGCCATGGATCTGCAACGCATTGTCCGCTGCCGCCCATGCGACGCGGGCGGCGATCAGCTTGGCCATGCCGGCTTCCAGATCGCAGCGCTTGTCTTCGTCCTTCCGGCGGGCGGCGAAATAGGTGAGCTGTCGCGCGCCCATGATCTCCGCCGCCATCATCGCCAGCTTGTTGGCGACGCGCGGGAATGCGAAGATGGGCTGGCCGAACTGCTTGCGGTCGAGCGCATAGGAAAGGCCGATGTCGAGCGATGCCTGTGCCACGCCGATGGCGCGCGCGGCAGTCTGAATCCGTGCGCTTTCGAAGGTCGCCATCAGTTGCTTGAACCCCTGGCCCTCGACCCCGCCCAGCAGGTTTTCGGCAGGCACGCGGAAATCGTCGAAGCCGATCTCATATTCCTTCATGCCGCGATAGCCGATCACCTCGATCTCGCCGCCGCTCATGCCGGGGGTGGGGAAAGGGGCATCGACCGTGCCGCGTTGCTTGGGCGCGATCAGCATGGAAAGGCCGCTATAGTTTTTTGTCGCGGGATCGGTGCGGACCAGCAGGGTCATCACATCCGCGCGCGCGGCATGGGTGATCCAGGTCTTGTTGCCACTGACCCGATATTCGCCTTCCGTCAACGTGGCGCGGGTTCGCAGCGAACCAAGGTCAGAACCGGTGTCGGGTTCGGTGAAGACGGCAGTGGGCAGGATTGCGGCGCTTGCGATCCGGGGAAGCCAATGGGCCTTCTGCCCGGCCGTGCCGCCGGTCAGGATCAGTTCCGCCGCGATCTCGGACCGGGTGCCGAGCGAGCCGACGCCGATCCAGCCGCGCGACAGTTCTTCGGAAACGACGCACATCGCCGTCTTGCCCATGCCGAGGCCGCCGAACTGCTCCGGGATGGTCATGCCGAACACGCCCATCTCGCCCAGTTCCTCCACCAGCGGCAGCGGGATCAACTCATCCTTCAGGTGCCACTCATGGGCAAAGGGGGCGATCTTTTCTTGCGAGAAGGCAAAGAACTGATCGCGGATCATGTCGAACATCTCGTCCAGACCCGCATTTTCCAGCATGGGGCGGCCACGCGCGTCCGCCAGATGCCCGGCGATGGCGGTCTTCACCGCTTGCGAGCCGCCGGAACGGATGAGCGTCGAAAGTGCGGGGGCGTCGAGCGCGGATAGGTCGTCGGTCAGGTCGGCCGGGCGGATCACCTCGCCCTGGTTCATCGGGATGCCGCCGCGAAGCTGCGCCCCATATTCCGCGAACAGCAATTGCGCGAGCAGTGCTTCCACGTCGGTGAACGCATCCTGCGCTTCCAGTGACGCGGCCCAGCCCGCCACTTCGCGCATCAGCTCGGCATAGGCGGCGAACCAGCCGAAGCCGTGGACGATATGCTGTTCCATATCGGCCTTGCGACGGTCGATACGGCCATCGACACTTGCGATCCTTGCTTTCACCTGCGGTTGCGCGGCAGCCACGAAGGCGTGCGCGGCATCGGCCGCGTCGGCAAGCAGCGACACAAGATCGGGAAGAACAAGTGCCGTGGTGGCGGAAACCTCCGCCATGTCCGCGCCGTTCATCCTTCGCCCGCCTGTTTCTTGTTCGCGGCGGCCATGGCCTTGGCATCCAGGCCGCCGACGAGATGGCCGGTCATCAACTGGTTATGCGCATGGGCCAGATGGTGCATGTGGAAAACGCCATCCATCGCCTGCCGCTTGCCGCGCAGGTCTTCCACGAAATTGACGGCCTGCTTGGTCAGCGCCAGGCCGAAGCGGTCGCGCGTCGCGATTTCCGCCGCCATCTTCGCCACGTCCTCACGCAGCGTTTCGCGCGGATAGATACGGTTCACCATGCCGAACTGATAGGCCCGCTCCGCAGGCATCCGTTCGCCAAGCAGCAACAGCTCGCGCGCGACCCGGGGTGGCAGCTCGAAGGCGTGGGCGAAATATTCGACGCCCGGTTGCGCCATCCGCACCGTGGGGTCTTGGAAGAAGGCGTCCGGCGATGCCACGATGAGGTCGCACACCCATGCGAGCATCAGGCCGCCGGCGATGCAGGCGCCCTGCACCATCGCGATCATCGGTTTGGGAATGTCCTGCCAGCGGCGGCATAAGCCGAGATAGGCGTCCTGCTCCAGCACATATTGGCGCTCGGCGCCGCTCTTGTTCAGATGATCCCACCACAGATGCGTGCGCTCGCGCGGCATCAGCGAGTCTTTTTCGGGCGTGCCGATATCATGTCCGGCCGAAAAATGCTTCCCTTCGCCGCCCAGCACGATCACCTTCACCTCGTCATCCTCGACCGCGCGCTTGAATGCGGCGTCGAGTTGCCCGAGCAGGCGATAATTCTGGGCGTTCGAATATTCGGGGCGGTTGAGCATCACCCATGCCACCGCATCCTCGACCTTGTAGGTCACATATTCGGGCTCTGGCTGCTGTGCGTCTTCGCTCATCGCTCTATCCTTTCGCTATCCACGCTCAGCGCGGCGCCATGCGGATGCCGCCGTCCAGCCGGACGTCCTCTCCGTTCCAATAGTCATTCTCGATCATCGCCAGCGCCATCGCGGCGAATTCTTCCGGCCGGCCGAAGCGCTTGGGGAAGGGGACGCTGGCGCTCAGCGACTGGCGGACGGCGTCGGAGGCACGCGCCATCAGCGGCGTGTCGAAAATGCCCGGCAGGATCGCGTTGACGCGGATGCCGTCGTTCATCAGGTCGCGCGCCATCGGGAGCGTGAGGCTGACGATGCCCCCCTTCGACGCGGCATAGGCGGCCTGGCCGATCTGGCCGTCTTCCGCCGCGACGCTGCCGGTGTTGATGATGACACCGCGGGCACCGTCTTCCTCCAGCGGCGCAAGGTCCAGCATGCCCTTTGCCGCCTTTGCGCAGCAGCGGAAGGTGCCGACAAGGTTGATCTGGATGATGCGGTCGAACTGGTCGGTCGGGAACGCCCTCGTCTCGCCGGTCGCCTTGTCCCGGCTGGCGGTCTTCACGACATTGCCGGTGCCCGCGCAGTTGACGATGATGCGTTCCTGCCCATGCGCGGCGCGCGCCTGCGCAAAGCCGGCATCGACCGAGTCCTCCGACGTCACGTCCACCTTGCAGAACAGGCCGCCGATCTCGCCGGCGACCTTGTTGCCGGTGTCCTCGTTGAAATCGAACAGGGCGACCTTGACGCCCCTGGCGGCCAGCGCGCGGGCGGTGGCCTCGCCAAGGCCGGAGGCGCCGCCAGTGACGATTGCGGCAATGCTGTTGTCGAGCTTCATGTCAGTCCTTCCTGTGCGTCTCGCTGGGCGATGGCGCCCTGGCCGGCCAGCGTGTCGAGCGCGTCCTCATCGAGTGTCAGCCATTGTTGCAGGATCTCGCGTGTATGCTCGCCCACGCGCGGCGGGCTGTGGCGGTAGTCCGCGGGTGTCTTCGAAAGCTTGCCGGGATAGGCGACGGTGGGGATTTCCACGCCATCCTCGCGCACGAAGCGATGAACGGTCTTGCGCGCTTCTACGAAGGGATCTTCGAACACGTCCTTGATGCTGTTGACCGGCCCGGCGGGAACGCCCCTGGCAACGAAGCGCGCCATCAGTTCGTCGCGCTTGAAGCCGCGTACCAGGTCCTGCACCGTCGCCTCGATCGCGTCGCGGTTGACGAGGCGTGCGCGGCTCGTGGCGAAGCGCGGATCGGTGCTGAGTTCGGGAACACCCAGGTCTTCGCACAATGCGCGGAACTGGCGATCATTGCCGACCGCGATGATCATCATGCCATCGGCGACCTCGAACGTCTTGTAGGGGACGACGGTGGGGTGGCGGTTGCCCAGCCGGCCCGGCACGACGCCCCCGACCAGCCAGTTCATCGATTGATTGGCCAGCATGGCAATCTGCGTGTCGAGCAGGGACAGGTCGATCTGCTGCCCTTCGCCCGTGCGCTCTGCATGACGCAGCGCGGCAAGGATGCTCACCGTCGCATACATGCCTGTCGAAAGGTCGGCCATGGCGACGCCCGCGCGGAGCGGACCGCCATTTTCCTCGCCGGTGATGCTCATGAAACCACCCATGCCCTGGGCGACAAAGTCATAGCCGCCACGGTCGGTATAGGGGCCGGTCTGGCCAAAGCCGGTGATCGAGCAATAGACGAGGCGCGGGTTGATCGCGCTCAGGCTTGCATGGTCGAGGCCATATTTCTTCAGGCCGCCGACCTTGAAATTCTCGACCACGATGTCGGCCTGTGCCGCCAGTTTCCGGATGATGTCCGCACCGGCCGGGTCGGCAAGGTTGATCGCGGCGGATCGCTTGTTGCGGTTGCATGAAAGATAGTAGGCGCTCTCGCCCTCTTCGGGTTCGCCATCTGCCCCGGTGAGATAGGGCGGGCCCCAGGCACGTGTGTCATCGCCATGGCCCGGCAGCTCGATCTTGATGACATCGGCGCCGAAGTCGGCGAGGATCTGCGTCGACCAGGGGCCCGCGAGCACGCGGGAAAGGTCCAGCACCTTGATCCCTTCAAGGGCCCGGATGGTCATGCCACGCCCCCGGCTTCGATCCACATCGGGGGCATGGTCTTCGATCGATGATGTGGAAAGCGCATCCTGCTCCTGTCCCCGCATGCTGTGTTGCATCCTTTAAGGAAGCAGATAGCGGGACGAGGAGGGGAGTACAAGAATTATTGCACTATAGGATACTTTTTGATGTCATCTGGCTTTTGTGGCGGTCGCCAGATAGGCGATCAGGTTCGCGCGGTCGGCGGGGTTGGCTATGCCGGCAAAAGCCATTTTGGTGCCCGGCACGGTGGCGGCCGGCCTGGTGACATAGCCATCGACGGTCTTGGCGTTCCAGACGATCTTGCTGGTCTTCATCGCCGGGGAATAGGCAAAGCCCGGCGCGGTACCGGCCTTGCGCCCGAAAAGCCCGGCCAGTGACGGGCCGATCTTGTTCGGCCCCGGCTGGACTGTGTGGCAAATCGCACAGCGTGCAAACACGACCTTGCCCTTTGCCGCATCGCCGGTCTGTGCCGCAGCGGGCATGGCGCCGGCGCCAACGGCCATGGCGGCCGACACCGAAATCAAAGCAAGGCGTGAAACAGGCATCGTCTATCCTCTTCTTTCAATCTGTTCACAATACTATACCAGTGTGCATTAATTGACCATAGGCGCCCGATTCTGAACGGGGCTTTAAGCGAGAGGGCGCGCGGTGCGGCGCGCCGGCAGGAGGAGCGGGATCACCATGACGACATCCGGCAAGGCACCCGCCATCGGTCGGTTCGGACCGGCTGCTATGCTGATCGCGCTGGTCGTGAATGTCATGTTCGCGCTCAACGTCATCGCCATGAAAGTGGTTGTGGATGCGACCGCGCCCTTGCTGTCTGTCGCGTTGCGCATGGCATTCGTGTTTCTCATATGTGCGCCGGCCTTTCGCTTCGTGCCGGGACGTAATCGCGCGCTTGCCGTCTATGGCCTCCTCAACGGCGGTCTGTTCCTGCTGTTGTTGAACTGCGCGTTGTTCCTTGCGACCAATGTGGGGGCGCTGGCGATCGCGGGGCAATTGAGCGTGCCGTTTTCGTTGCTGCTGGGCGCGCTGATCTTCAGGGAGCGGCTTTCTTCGTGGAAGATCGCGGGCGTGATCCTGGCCTTTGCCGGTGTCGCGATGCTCGTGTTCGATCCGCATATCCTGGGCGAGATCCCGGCCGTGCTGGTGATGGCGTGCGCTGCCCTCATCTGGGGCGGGGCGACCCTGATCCAGCGACGGCTGGCGGGAATATCGGTCATGAATATCCAGGCATGGAACGGCCTGATGGGCGCGGCCGTGCTTGCCCCCTTTGCGCTGATGTTCGAGCGGGGGGCGATGATGCGTCTTGTCCATGTGGGTTGGGTGCCGATCGCTTGGTTCACCTTTACCTGCCTGGGCTCCACGATCATGGGGCAGGGCGCGCTGGCCTGGCTGCTTCAGCGCCATCCCATCTCGACCGTGATGCCGCTGATGCTCGCCTCGCCAGTGATGGCGACGGTGTTCGCGTCGCTCTATTTCGCCACGCCGATCACGGTCGTGATGGTGGCGGGCGGCACGCTGGCGCTGGTGGGAGTCACGATCATCGCGCTGGCAAGAGACAGGTCATGAGAGGGTGAAACGTCGGCTGGGCAATAGGTGTCCGGCTGAGCCTCTTCCGTCAGGCGCGCTCGAAAATGGCGGCCAGCCCCTGACCTCCACCGATGCACATGGTTTCAAGGCCATAGCGGCCATCGCGACGTTTCAGCTCGCGCATCAGATTGGCAAGAATGCGCCCGCCTGTCGCGCCGATGGGATGGCCGAGCGAGATGCCCGATCCATTGACGTTCAGCTTGTCACGGTCGTCCCAGCCCCAGCCCTTGAGGCAGGCAAGCACCTGCGGGGCGAAGGCTTCGTTCAGTTCGACCAGGTCGATGTCGTTCCAGCCAAGGCCGGTGCGGGCAAACAGCTTCTGCACGGCGGGCACCGGGCCGATGCCCATGCGCGAGGGATCGCAACCTGCCGCGGCCCAGCTGTGCAGGAAGCCCATGGGTTCCAGGCCAAGCTCCGACAGCTTGTCTTCGGCCACGACCAGGCATGCGGCGGCGGCGTCGTTCTGCTGGCTGGCATTGCCGGCCGTCACCACGCCGTCCTTCTCGATGGGCTTGAGCAGGGCAAGGGATTCCGGGGTTGCGTCGGCGCGGATACCCTCGTCCCTGGCGAAGGCAACCGGATCGCCCCTGCGCTGGGGGACGGATACGGGAACCAGCTCATCATCGAACTTGCCCGCGGCCCAGGCCGCGGTGGCGCGCTGGTGGCTCATCGCGGCATAGTCGTCACAGGCCTCGCGGCTGATGTCATAATCATTGGCGAGATTGTTCGCCGTCTCGATCATGCCGCTGATGATGCCGTAGCGGGCAATCGGCTGCGACATCACGCGGCCGCGTGTCAAACGGTCGTGCAGCGTGGTGGAACCGGAGCGCGCACCATGGCGGTGATCCATCGAATAATATTCGACATTGCTCATGCTCTCCACGCCGCCGGCGATCACGATGTCCGCCGCGCCCGTCTGGATGCGCATGGCCGCGTCGATCACGGCCTGAAGACCGGAACCGCAGCGCCGGTCCAGCTGGACACCGGGGATGGATTCCGGCAGGCCCGCCGCCAGGGCAGACCAGCGGCCGATACATGGCGCCTCGCCATTGCCATAGCCTTGCGCAAAGACGACGTCGTCGATCCGTTCCGGGTCGATTTTCGTCCGCTCGACCAGCGCCTTGATGACGACAGCCCCCAGGTCGCCGGCGGCGATCGATGCAAGCGAGCCGCCGAATTTGCCGACGGCTGTGCGGATGGGGGCGACAATGGCGGCTCTACGCATGGGGAATCCTGTCTGCTGGAATGGAGGGATCGAAGCCCTCAGGCTGCGGCTTCGGCCTGTCGGATCATCTGTTTGGCGATGATCGTCTGCTGGATCTGCGAGGTGCCTTCGTAGATGCGGAGCAGGCGGACATCGCGATAGAAGCGCTCGACCTTGTATTCGGCCATATATCCCGCGCCGCCATAGATCTGCACGGCCCGGTCGGCGACGCGACCGACGGCTTCGGAGGCGTAATATTTGAGTGCCGAACATTCCAGGCTGACAGGTTCGCCGGCATCGAACTTCGCGGCCACGGAGTGCATCAGAGCTTCGGTGGTCAGCATGTCGACCTTCATGTCGGCAAGCATGGCCTGCACCAGCTGGAAGTTGGCGATGCGCTGACCGAACTGCTTGCGGTCCATGGCATATTGCAGGCTCATGTCGATCAACCGCTCGCACATGCCGAGCGCCACGGCGGCGATATGAATGCGGCCGCGATCCAGCACCTTCATCGCGGTCTTGAAACCGCGCCCCGGCACGCCGCCGATGATCGCGCTGGCGGGCAATATCACATCGTCAAGGATGACGTCGGTGGTGACGGCGCCTTTCTGGCCCATCTTCTTGTCGGGCTTGCCCAGGGAAATGCCCGGCGTGTCGGCGGGCAGGATGAAGGCGGAAATGCCCGCCGCGCCTTTGACGCCCGGCTCGGTTCGCGCCATCAGGGTGAAGACGCTCGCACGCGGCGCATTGGTGATGTAGCGCTTGGTGCCGCTGATCCGGTAATTGTCGCCATCCCGCACGGCGACCGTGCGGAGCGAACCGGCGTCGGAACCCGCTTCCGGCTCGGTCAGGCCGAAACTGGCGATGGCTTCGCCCGTCGCGAATTTGGGCAACCATTCGGCCTTCTGCTCGGGCGTGCCGTCCATCACGATGCCCTGACTGCCGATGCCGACCGTCGTGCCGATGGCCGAACGGAAGACGACCGAAGCACGGGTGATCTCGCGGATGATGGCGGCTTCTTCCGCCATCGTGCAGCCCAGGCCGCCAAATTCCTCCGGCACGGAGATGCCGAAGAGGCCTATGTCCTTCATCTGGTCGATGATCTCCGCGGGAATGGCATCGGCTTCCTCAACCGCGTCTTCCGCAGGGATCAGCTTCTCGTTGACGAAGCGGCGGACGGTGGTGCGGAACAGATCGAACGTCTCGGCGTCCATGGAAGCATCTCCTCTCCAGATGTTGGCGATCTATCGCCCGGCTCCGGACGAAGTCAATAAAAATTGCACTATAGACTAAAATTGAGCAATCGCCGTCATTGCGTCCATGCCGTCACAACGCACGGCCCGATATGCCCCGTCGCCATCGTCCTTCAGCAATACAGGCTGGCCGCAGAACAAGGGCGCAACGGCGCGGAAGCTGTAGGCGACGGGCGCGCGGCCGTGCCGCCGCGCATGGCCGAACAGGCGGGTGGCGGTGAAGGGGCCATGGACCACAAGGCCCGGATAGCCTTCCTCGCCGGTGGCGTAGGGCAGATCGTAATGAATGCGGTGACTGTTGAATGTAACCGCTGAAAACCGAAACAGGTCGACAGGGCCGGGTTGCCAGAGCGCGTCTTCAGCGCCCTGGGGCACATCGCCCTGCGCGACTGGGGCAGTGGCTGCCCCGGCATCGCGATAGACGATGGTCTGGGTTTCGGTCACGCGATCCTTGCCCGCCTGTGCGATGCGATGTTCCACCTGGACCAGCAGGAGGTCGCCACTGCGACCGGATTTGTGCGTCACGTCGAGGATCGTCGAGACGCGCTCTGCTTCCCAGTCCAGCATGAGGGGCTCGCCAAAGTGCATGTCGGATGCGGCGAACATGCGGCGGGGCAGGGTGATCGGCGGCAGGAAGCCGCCGCGCTTCGGGTGCCCGTCCGGGCCGATCTGGTCAGCGGCGGCGACGGGAAGGAAAAAGGCCCAGTGCGCGAGCGAGGGCTGGATGCGCTCTATGTCCAGCGGTTCGCCAATGGCGGCAGCGAAGCGGCGCAGCGCCTCCCTGTCTAGCAATTCCGTCCGGCTCTCGCTCTTGCCGATCCATGTCCGCCAATGGGCGACATCCGTTTCCGACAAGCTCATGCGACAAGTCCCTCATCATGCAGACGGCCGATCGCACCGCTATCCAGCGACAGCAATTCGGCCAGGATCTGGTCGGTATGCTCGCCAAGGCGGGGAGCGATGGCGACCGCGCCGCGATCTTCCCCCGTGAGCGTCGCGGCGGGGCCAGAGGTGGGGTAGGTGAGGCCGCTGGCATGGGTCAGCGTCTGGAACAGCGGGTTTGCGGTGAACAGGCGCGGATCGCCTGTCACTGCCTCGTGCAGCGTCCGATATTGGCCCCAGGTGACGCCGCCGGCGTCAAAGGCGGGTTGCAACGCGGCGCTGGTCCGCTTGGCGAAGGCCGCCTCAAACAGCGGAAACAGCCGGGTGCGGTGGATGAAGCGCGTGCCTTCGTCCTTCGCGAAGGAAATGCCCAGCTCCGTTTCGATGGCACTCACCGCCGCTGAAAGGTCCAGCGTCTTGAGAAGGCCCGTCCACTGGCGCGGCGTAATGGCGACCACGATCATCCGCTTGCCATCAGCCGTCACGAAATCGCGGCCGAAGGCGCCGAACAGGTCGTTGCCCATGCGTGGCCGGTCGCCGCTCTCCAGCACCTCCGCGACCTGACCCAGATGGCTGAGGCTGGCGGCGGCGAGGTCCGACAAAGGCACGCGGATTTCCGCCCCTTCGCCGCTCATGCGCCGGCGCAACAGGGCCGAAGTCATGGCGAACGCCGCATAGGCGCCGCCCAGCAGGTCCCATGCCGGCAACACATGATTGACCGGGCGGTCGTCATCGGCAGGGCCGGTCATCGCCGGAATACCGGCGGCCGCGTTGATCGTATAGTCTACGGCGGGGGCGCCATCGGCCCAGCCCATGACCCTTATGGTGATGATGTCCTCGCGCCGCGCTTTCAGCGCTTCATGGCTCAGGAAGCCTTTCACGGGATAGTTGGTGAGGAAAAGACCTGCATTGTCCCCTGGCGCGGTCGCCAGGGCCACGGCCAGCTCGCGGCCCTCGGGGCGGCCAAGGTCGATGGCGATCGACTTCTTGCCCTTGTTGAGCCCTTCCCAGTAGAGGCTCGCTCCGTTGGGCGCGATCGGCCAGCGGCGATAGTCGGGGCCGCCGCCGATGGAATCGAAACGGATCACCTCGGCGCCCATCTGTGCCAGATGCAGCCCACAGGAGGGGCCGGCGATGAACGCCGCGCCTTCGACGACGCGCAACCCTTTGAGCAGATCGTACATGCTTGCGCCTTTCCTGCGCCGTCAGGCCAGTTTTACGAGGGTCCGGCCCAGATTGTCGCCGTTGAACAGGCCCCAGAATGCATCCAGTGAACGCTCCAGCCCGTCATAGACCGTCTCGGCCTGCTGGATGAGACCGGCCTTGTGCCATTGCGTCATGTCGGCAAGGAACTGTGCCTCCATGTCCATATGGTCGAGCACGATATACCCCTCCATGCGGATGCTCTTGGTCATCAGCATGGTCAGGTTGCGCGGCACGGTGGGCGCGTCGGTGATGTTATATTGGGAGATCATGCCGCAAATGGCGAAGCGCGCCTTGTCGTTCGCCAGGGCCAGCGCAGCCTGCAGATGGTCGCCGCCGACATTCTCGAAATTGACGTCGATCCCGGTCGCGCCGATGGCCTTGACCGCGCGTGCAAGCGCCTTGGTCAGGCTGGGTTCGGCCTTGTAGTCGATCGCGGCGTCGATGCCGAGCACGTCGGTCAGGAACGCCTTCTTCCTCGGGCCGCCAGCGGCGCCAATGACCTTGTGGCCCTTTATCTTCGCGATCTGGCAAGCGATGGACCCGACCGCACCGGACGCGGCCGAAACGAATACGACGTCGCCGTCTTTCAACTGGGCGATGCGCAGCAGGCCGGCATAGGCGGTGAGGCCGGTCGAGCCCGCAAAGCCCAGATAGGCCTGTGCCGGCAGCGCGGCCCTGTCTCGATGCTGGAGCGCGGTGGCCGGGGCGTTGAACATCTCCCGCCAGCCCAGCCGCGAAAAGACAAGGTCGCCGGGCGCAAAGCCGGGGTCGTTGGACGTGACGACCTCACCAATGGCCGGGCCTTCCATCGGCGCGTCCAGCTGAAAGGGGGGGACATAGCTTTTGGCATCGCTCATGCGGCCGCGCATCGCGGGATCGACCGCCATCCACAGATTGCGTACCTGCACTTCACCGGCGGCGGGCGGCGGGATGTCGACGCTCACCAGCGCGAAATCCTCTGCCACCGGCGTGCCGACGGGCCGGCGCTTGAGATGCATTTCCCGAGATTTCATCCAGCGGATCTCCATTTGCCCTGGGGTATTGCATGACCCCATGGGCGCGCATTCAATAACCGCTCAGCCGTCCCCAGCGCTCGCGATGGAAGGACGCGCTGCCATAGCATTGCTCGGTGACGCGTGCCCGCTTCAGGTAAAGGCCCGCGTCATGCTCATGCGTCATGCCGATGCCGCCATGGAGTTGCACCATCTGGTTCGAGATGAGGTGCGCCGTCTCCGCGGCACTGGCCTTGGCCAGCGACGCAAGGCGCGGCAGGTCGGGGTCTTCGGTGTCGAGCGCCGTCAGGGCGGCTTCAACCGCCGAACGGGTCAACTGAAGCTCGGCGAACATTTCCGCCGCGCGATGCTGCAGCGCCTGGAAAGAGCCGATCACCCGACCGAACTGAACGCGCGTCTTGAGATAGTCGAGCGTCGTTTCGAACGCCTGTGTCGCAAGGCCGAGCATTTCGGCAGACATGCCCACCCTTGCGCGATCCAGGATCGCTTCCAGCAGTGGAGCGCCGCCATCGACCTCGCCCAGCACCGCATCCTCGCCCAGGGTAACGCCATCGAAGCGCAGCAGCGCCGGTCGCCGGGCATCGATCTGATCCAGCGGTTGGCGGGAAAAGCCGGCGATGTCGGCTTCCAGCAGAAACAGGGTAATGCCGCCGGCCTCTCCGGCCGCGCCCGACGTCCGCGTGGCAACGATGAACAGCGTTGCGCCCATGCCGTCCTGCACGGGACGCTTCATGCCGTCGATCCGCCAGCCATCGATCGTGCGCGTTGCCGTGAGCGATATGGCATCGGGGGCATGATGCGCGCCCTCGTCCACGGCCAGCGCGCCGACCACCGACCCATCGGCAATGCCGGGCAGCCAGCGCTGCTGCTGGTCGGCGGAACCGGCCAGGCGAAGCGCGCTCGCCATAATCAGGGCGGAGCTGAGCAGGGGCGTGGGGGCAAGTGTGCGGCCAAGCTCCTCAAGGATGAGGCCAAGGCTCAGATAACCGAAATCGGACCCGCCCATCGCCTCCGGCACCAGAATGCCCGTCCAGCCCATGGCGGCCATTTCCGCATAGATGTCAGGATCAAAGCCGGGGCCATCGCCCGGTCGACCGCCGCCGCATTCATCGTATAGGCTGCGCATGGCGGTGACGGGCATGCGGTCGCGCGCCCATTCCGTCGCCATGTCCTTCAACATCGCCTGTTCTTCGTTCAGCACCGCCACGGCGCATTCTCCCGCATAGCTTTCATGATCATCGCCGCCGGCTCAACTGTCGGGCAACCCGAGCGAGCGCTTGGCCGTGATGTTGTTCTGCACCTCGTAACTGCCCCCGTAGATGGAGAAGGCCTTGCTGTGCAGCAGCGCGCGCATCGCCTCCAGTTCCTCTTCGGCATAGGCATCGCCGGCCCAGCCAAGGCCGTTCGATCCCATCACCTCGATCAGCAGTTCGGCGCGTTCCTGGATGATGTTGGACCACAGGTTCTTCAGCACCGACACGCCATTGCTTGGCCCGCCACTCTTGGCTTCCTCGGCAAAGCGTCGGACAGTCGCCATATAGGCAGTGTGCCGCATGGCATTGTGGATCAGGCGCGTGCGCAGGTCTGGATCGGCGATGCGCCCGTCCGCATCCGTGCCGACATGGCGACGGGCGAGGGGGGCGAGCGGCGTGACGTCCGTCTTCACCTCCGACAGGCTGCTGCGCTCGAACTGGAGCAGTCGCTTCGCGATCGACCAGCCCGCGTTCACTGCGCCCACCAGATTGCCCTTGGGCACTTTCACGTCGTTGAAGAAGACTTCGCAGAAATGTGTGGACCCGCTGATGAGCACGATCGGCCGGGGCTCGATGCCGGGCGATTTCATGTCGATCAACAGAAAGCTGATGCCGCCCTGCTTGCGGCTGGTGTCGGTGCGCACGATGGCAAAGCACCAGTCCGCCTGATCCGCGCCGGATGTCCAGATCTTCTGGCCGGACACCAGCCAGTGATCGCCCATGTCCACGCATTTCGTCTGGAGCGAGGCGAGGTCGGAGCCGGCGCCCGGCTCCGAAAACCCCTGGCACCAGCGCCGTTCATGCGTCGCGATCCAGGGCAGATGCTCCAGCTTCTGTTCCTCGGTGCCATATTCCAGCAACGTCGGCCCCAGCATCATCGTGCCATAGCTGCGGATGGGGTTGAACCCGCCGATCGCGGTCAGCTCTTCGCCGATGATCTTCGCCTGTGCGTCCGACAGGTCGGCGCCGCCATAGCGCCGGGGCCAGGACGGCACGCCCCATCCCTTGTCGGCCATGCGCTGGCGCCACAATTGATAATCCGCATTGGCTGCCGCCGCATGGGCATTGCCTTGAAAGATGAGGCCGTTGACCCCGGCCAGCGCCGGAGGAAAATTCTCCCCCAGCCATTGCCTGACTTCCAGCCTGAAATCCTGATCGTCCATCGCCTTCCAAAACGTCCCTGGTTCACTGGGGAGGGCGGCAATCCGTCATGGCCTTCGCACAGCGCGGCCGCCGCTTTCGGCTTTGCTCTCCTCGGCGGGCACTTACCCGGCCCGTCCCTGATCCTTATGCGAATGTTGCACAGGAGACTAGCTATATTTTGCACCATAGGATAATTTTGTGTGACGGTGCGGGAGAACGGGCAGCGAAGCGCCGACGACTATTATCGCGCGGGAACGCGGGGTGGATCGTGCTGCGATGACGCAAAAAGGAGAGGGTTTCGTGGGGATGACGCATTGGCGTTCACTGCTTTTCGTTCCGGCTGACAATGACGCGCGTTGCGCCAAGGCTGCGCGCGCCGGTGCCGATGCCGTGGTTCTGGACCTTGAGGATGGCGTCGGTGCCGGCGCGAAAGAGAATGCGCGCGGGAAACTTCCGGCGGCGGTTGCGGCGGTGCGGGCTGGCGGGTCGGCGGTTGTCGTCCGGATCAATGGGCCCTGGGCGCTTGCGGTAGAGGATATCCGTGTCGCGGCCCAATGTGGTGTCGATGCGCTCATGGTGCCCAAGGCCGAGGATTCCAACCGTCTTGAGGTCATCGCGGAGATGGCTGCCGAATGGGCGGGGGGATGCGCGCCGGGCCTGATCGCACTGGTCGAAACGCCGCGTGGCATTGCTGCCCTGACCGATATCGTTCGCGTGCCGGCTGTCATGGGCCTGGCATTGGGCACCGAAGATTTCAGCCTTGCGCTTGGTGTGCCACCAGGCGCGGCGGCACTCGACCTGCCAAGCCGCCGGATCGCCCTGGCGGCGGCGGAGCGGGGTATGATGGCGCTCGCCGTGCCGCTGTCGATTGCCCAGTTCCGGGATATTGACGCCTATAGTGCAGCGGCACGACATGGCGCAGCCTATAGCGTCAACGGCGCAATCTGCATCCACCCTGCACAGGTCGGCGCGGCCAATGCCTGTTTTGGCGCGACACCGGCTGAGCATGCAGAGGCAAGGCGAATCATCGCGGCCTGGGAAGATGCCCTCGCGGCCGGACTGAGCGTGACCGCGCTTGACGGGATGATGATCGACCTGCCCGTCGCCGAACGTGCGAAACGATTGCTTTCCAGGCCGTTGGACGCGGCAGGCAAGGGCAGTTGACAGTCCATGACAAGCTCATAAACTATACCGTAATGCATAATTATGGATCGTCGCCGGCAGTGCGCGGACATGATCGCGGTCAAGGAGAGTGCAATGGCAATCACAATGGCCCCACGGCCAATCCCCGATCATGTTCCACCGGAAATGGTCGGCGATTTCAGCCTCTTTACGTCTCCGGGCATGCAGCCCACGCCCAATGGCGATCCGCAGGCCGCTGCCGCCTGCGTCCATGCCGGGCCGCGGGTCTTCTATTCGCCGGTCAATACACGCGATGGCCGCGGGACATGGGTCATCACCCGGGCGAAGGATCAACGGCGGGTCCTGCAGGACCCCGAGACTTTCTCCAGCCACCGCAGCATCTTCGCCTCGGCGCTGGGCGAACACTGGCCGATGATCCCGCTGGAACTGGACCCGCCCGAACATGGCGCCTTCCGGTCGTTGCTGAACCCGCTGCTCTCGCCCAAGCGCGTGATGGCGCTGGAAACGGTGGTGCGGGAACGGGCGAGCTTCCTGATCGACCGTATCGTGGCCGCAGGCACCAGTTGCGACGTGATGAAGGACTTTGCCTTTCCCTTCGCGGTCAATATCTTCCTGCGTTTCCTCGGCCTGCCCGACGATCGGCTGGACGAGTTTGTCGGCTGGGCCAACGACCTGTTCCATGGCGACAATATCGAACGACCGGCGGCCGCGCGGACGATCATCGCCTTTGTCGACGATCTGGCGGCGCAGCGCCGCAAGGCGCCTGTGGGCGATTTCATGTCCTTCCTCGTCCAGTCGCAGGTGCATGGAAGGGCGCTGACCGATGCGGAGATCCGCGGCACCGGCGTGCTGCTTTTCGTCGCCGGTCTCGATACGGTCGCGGCGGCGCTTGGCTTCGACCTGGCCTATCTTGCCCGCAATCCTGTGGATCAGGAATGGCTGCGCAGCGAGCCGGCGCGCATCGTGCTGGCTGCGGAAGAACTGCTCCGCGCCTATCCGACCGTCCAGATGATCCGCGTGGCGACGAAGGATGTCGATTTTGAAGGCGCGCCGATCCGCAAGGGGGACTATGTGTCCTGTGCGACGATGATCGCCAATCGCGATCCCGAAGAGTTCGCATGCCCCGAAAAGATCGACCTCACGCGTGAGGATAACCGGCATCAGGCCTTTGCCTATGGCCCGCATCGCTGCCTTGGTTCGCATCTGGCGCGGCGCGAGATCGTCGTCGGGCTGGAAGAGTGGCTCAAGCGCGTGCCGGCCTTCCGGATCAAGGAGGGGACCGCGCCGATCGCCTTTGGCGGCCATGTCTTCGGCATCGAAAACCTGATCCTCGACTGGTCCTGACCAGCGTCGGCGAGCAAGGGATATGGAGAGGAACGGCCGCCATGCGGATCATCGTGCATAAGGAAAAATGCCAGGGCCACGCCCGTTGCTGGACAGTGGCGCCCGATATCTTCGCGCTGGATGACGAGGGTTATATTGTGGCGGGCGACATCATTGTCGCACCCGAAGACGAGCAGAATGCCTGGCGTGGCGCCAAGTCGTGCCCCGAACGGGCGCTCGAAATCGAGAAGTGATCGCGACAGGCGATCCCGGTGCGCATGGTGGTCAGCTGGTGCGAATCCAGACGCCCTTGGTTTGCAGATAGGCGTCGATATGCTCGAAGCCGCCTTCGCGCCCGAAGCCGCTCATCTTGTACCCGCCAAAGGGAACGGCCGGGTCCATGGCGAAATAATGGTTCACCCAGACGGAGCCGGCGCGGATGCGTTTGACCGCCGCCATGGCCTTGTTGATGTCCCGCGTCCACACGCCGCCCGCCAGACCAAAGCGCGTGGCATTGGCGCGGGTGATCACTTCGTCGAAACCGTCGAAAGGCAGGATGCAGGAGACCGGGCCGAAAATCTCCTCCCTGGCGATCCGCATATCGTCGGTGACGTCGGCGAAGACGGTGGGGGCCACATAATATCCCTTGTCCAACGCTCCGCCGGTGACACGATGCCCGCCGGTGACAAGGCGCGCGCCTTCCTGCGGCCCCAGTTCCAGATAGGAGGCGACGCGCGCATATTGCCTGGCCGAGACAAGCGGGCCGATCTGCGTCGCCGGATCGATGCTGGGGCCGATCTTCAGCCCTTCGGCAAAGGCGGCGATGCGCTGCACCACCTCCTCGTAAACGGGGCGTTCGACGAACAGGCGGGTGCCGGCGGCGCAGACCTGTCCGCTGTTGTTGAAGACGCCCATGGCCGCAGCCGGAATCACCGCGTCCAGATCGGCGTCGGCGAAGACGATGTTGGGCGACTTGCCGCCCAGTTCCATCGTGACCTTCTTCACCGATCCTGCCGACATCTCGATGATGCGCTGGCCGGTTTCGCATGAACCGGTGAAGGCGATCTTGTCGACGTCGGGATGGCTTGAAAGGGCGGCGCCCGTGGCGCCCATGCCGGTGACCACATTGACGACGCCGGGCGGGACGCCGGCTTCCAGGCAGAGTTCGCCAAAGCGCAGGGGGCTGAGGCCTGCGTCCTCGGCGGGCTTCAGCACGACGGTGCAGCCCGTGGCGAGGACGGGGGCGACTTTCCATGCGGCGCTGAACAGCGGGCCGTTCCAGGGGATGATCGCGCCGACCACGCCGACCGGCTCGCGCAGCGTGTAGGAGAGCAATTCCACCGGGAAACTGTTGGCAAGCGTATGGCCGTGGATCGCCGTCGCGGCCCCGGCGAAATGGTGCAGCGATCGTTGCAGCATGCCGCGCAGTCCACGCGACGCGGTGATCGGGCGCCCCATCTCCATCGTGTCGAGCAAGGCGAGGTCGTCAAACTCCCGGTCCACCAGTTCGGCAAGGCGCAGCAGCACGGCCTGCCGTTCGGCCGGTTTGAAGCGGCTCCACGGGCCATCGAAGGCCGCGCGCGCCGCCTTCACGGCACGGTCCACATCCTCGGCGCCCGCCAGCGCCAGCTCGGCGACGAGTTCGCCGGTCGACGCACTGAAACTCTGGAAGCGCTCTCCCGACAAGGCATCGACATGCTTGCCGTCGATCAGCAACTGCTTGGGCTTTCCATCGAGGAAGGCGGGCCTGGCGAACTGGGTCATGGTGATTGTCCTTATGCGGCGTTCGCGGCGACAGCGCGACGCATGGAGGTGCGGCCAAGGGCGAAGAGCAGGGCGGCGGGCAACAGCACGCAGATCACGCTGATGATGAGCGACATGCCCACCAGCTTCTCATCCCCCAGCACCTTGTCGGTGACAAGGCCGACAAAGGCAGGCCCGCCGGCCATGGCGATGAGTCCCGTAGCAAGCACATAGATCGCCGAAACGCGGCCCCGCAGATGCTGCGGCGTGACCACCTGCGCCGTGGCCGGCCCCATGCTAGCGGTGGAAAGGATGAGCGTCATGAACGCCCAGTAACAGACCACCGTCGCCCAGGGATTGCTCACCAGGAAGGCCGCGATGCCGAAGGGCGCGCAGAGCAGCACGGTGCAGAGGCACCAGAGCAGGTGGGCGTCCTTGCGCCCGCGCTTGAAAAGCGTGTCCACGATCGAACCATGCAGCGGCATCATCGCGGCCGCCGCGATCTGCGCGATGCCGATCACCACGCCGATCCGCGCCGGCTCCCATCCATGCACCCGTGCCAGGAAGCTGGGCGTCCACAGCTGGAAGCCGATGGTCGTCGCATAGGCAAGGCCAAAGCCGATGAAGTTGGCCGCGAACAGCGGCTTGTGTTTTTTCATGAACGCCCATGCTTCGCCATAGCCGGCCGCTGCCGCCGCATGTTTGCGGCGGGGCGGCTCGCGGAAGACGAACACGAGCAGGGCGAGCAGGATACCCGGCGCGCCGGTAAGAATGAACACCTGTTGCCAAGGTTGCAGGACGCCCAGGATCGGCCAGACGGCCGGGCCGCTCTTCATGGCGACCGCGACGATCGGACCGCCGATCAGGAACACGATTCCCGCGCCCATGACGCCACCCATGATGAACACCGACATGGCCAGCGAGACGCGATGCGGGGGGAAGCTGTCACCCACGATCGAATAGCTGCCTGTGCCAAATCCCGACTCGCCGGCGCCGACACCCGCCCGCGAGATAGCAAGCATCGCGAAGCTGGACGCCATGCCGCATGATGCCGCGGCGATGCTCCACAGCGTGACGGACAGGTAAAGCACCAGGCGGCGGCTGTACCTGTCCAGCGCCATGCCGAGCGGAATGGCGCACAGGCAGAAGAGCACGGCGAAGGCGGGGCCCTGAAGCAGGCTGATCTGAAGGTCGGAAAGACCCAGATCCTTTTTGATCGGGCCGACCATCAGCGCCATGATGTTCCTGTCGGTCAGCGACAGGATGTAGAGCAGGAAGAGGATCGAGACCGTCAACCATCCCGCGACAGGGGAAGGATAGGCGGTTGCGGCCGGTGAGGGCTCGGCAGGCGAGGGGATGTCGGTCATTATGGGCTCGCGCGGATCAGCGTTGGTTGGCGCCGGGATGGCCGCCAATCGGCAGGGGCATCTGTTTTGGGCGTCGCACCGGCATCTCCATGAATAGCGCTGCCTGCCCTTGATTTGATATCTGCATGGGGTGGCCGCTTTTGTATTGGCCCGATTGCGCGACCGGGCCTTGGACGGCTTAACGCACATTTTTGCACTATAGGTCAATAATAATCCGTGTGCCGTTCCATGGCGGAGGCTGTTATGATGTGCCTGCACCCGTGATGTGGCCGTGGATGGCCTGCCGGTCATGGCCCATCCTCGCCAAACTTTTCCCATGGGTGCAATTTTTGTTGACAGGGCAGGGGAACGGCGAGTAATAAAAATGCACGCAAGGATAATAATGGTTCGTTCGTAAGATCAGGGCCGAAAAATCATATTCCAGGGAGAGGATTTGCCATGGCAAAGTATTTTGCGTCGTCATTCATTGCCGGTGTCAGCCTGATCGCGTTGGGAGCTCCGGCCTATGCGCAACAGGCGCAGGTGGCTGCCCCCGGATCGGCGGACGACAAGGCTCCGCAGGAGACGGGTGGCGCCAGCGCGGCGGATATCGTCGTCACCGGTTCGCGCATTGTTCGCGATGGCTACACGGCTCCCACGCCGGTGACGGTCGCCACGACCGAGGATCTTGCCAAGACGACGCCGTCCGGCATTCCTGACGCACTCAACAAGCTGCCGCAATTTTCCAACTCGCTGAGCCCCTCGAAGGCCGCGCTGAACTTCTCCAACTCGCCCATCCATGGCAACGTCCTCAACCTGCGCGGCCTGGGTACGCCCAGCGCCAACCCGAAAGGGCCGCTTCGCACACTCATCCTGTTCGACGGCGCGCGCGTATCGCCGACCGAATATGTCGGTACCATAGATACCAATGTGTTGCCGCAGCTGCTGATGCAGCGGGTAGACGTGGTGACGGGCGGTGCGTCCGCGCAATGGGGGTCGGACGCTGTCGCCGGTGTCGTCAACTTCATCCTCGACAAGCAGTTCACCGGTATCAAGGGGGTTGCCCAGGCCGGCATTTCATCGCGTGGCGACAATGCCAACCAGCGCCTCGGCCTTGCCTATGGCACCGAGTTCGCCGGCGGCCGCGGGCATCTTTTGCTGAGCGGCGAATATTCCAACAACGAGGGCATGCTGCGCAGCGATCGCGAGGCCGCCACCCGCAACTACACGTTCGTCGGTTCGACCAGCACGGCGCTGGGCGCGCCCGGGACGGCCGCCAATCCCTACACGATCGGCAGCAATATCCTGATTTCCGCGCTGGCCCCCAACGGTCGCATCACCGGTTCCAGCATAACGGGAAATCCATTCATCGGTCAGGTCATCAACAATGACGGGTCCACCCGCCCGTTCAACACCGGCACGGCGGTCGGCACGACCGGCTTCCAGTCGGGGGGGGACGGCTATGCCATTCCCTTCAACACCCATGCGGTCGCGCCGCTGAAGACCTATCAGACGTTCGGCCGTCTCAGCTACGAACTGACCGACGACATCACGGCCTTTGTCCAGGGCGGATGGTCCCGCACGGACCTCACCTACATCACGCAGCAGAATGCCCTTGTGCCGCCGTCGGAGGCGGTCACCATCTACAAGGGCAATCCCTATCTTTCATCGGCGTTGAGCGCTTCCCTGCCAGGGGCCAATGACTATCTGGTCGTCGGCCAGACCGCCGCCGGCCAGCCGGGGCCGGTCGCCAAGGAGCGGACCGATTACTGGATGGTCAATGCCGGCGTCAACGGCAAGCTGGGCACGATGAACTGGTCGTTGCGCTATTCGCACGGCGATTCCGCGCATACTATGGCGAATTCGGGCCTTTACGATAACAAGAAGCTCTATGCCGCCGTCGACGCCGTGGTAAATCCCGCCAACGGCCAGATCACCTGCCGCGTCTTGCTCGACCTCACCGTGGCCGCGCAATATGCCGGCTGCCAGCCGCTCGACGTACTGCACGGCAATCCCGCGGCCTCGACGCCTGCCGGCTATGCCTATGCCACCGGCACATCGCGGTATCGCGCCACGATCCGGGAGGACAGTTTCGCCGCGAATGTGAGCGGCAGCCTGTTCGATCTGCCCGCAGGCCCCGTCGACTTCGCGATCGGCGGCGAATATCGCAAGCAGTCGCTCGATCTCACCAGCAATGCGGCGCCCGCGCTGCTGGACACGGCGGCGGAGCGCACCGCCTATTTCGCCGGGCTTCGCGGCGTGCCTTCCGGCGCGCTGTTCTACTGGCTCACCAATGTCGGCACCGCCGAGGGCAGCCTGAACGTCAAGGAAGCCTATGCCGAGGTCGCCGTGCCGGTGCTCAAGGACACGCCCTTCTTCCAGGAACTGAGCCTCAACGCCGCGGGTCGCATCACCGACTATTCGACGTCGGGCACGGTCAAGACTTGGAAGGTCGGCGCGACCTGGAAGCCGGTTTCGGACCTGATGCTGCGTGCGACGCTGTCGCGCGACATCCGTGCGCCGAACCTGTTCGAGCTTTATGCCGGTCCGCAGAGCGGCATCGGGATCGTCAACGACCTCAAGACCGCCGATGGCAGCTATGGCAGCGGCCTCAACCAGAATGTCAACACGATCACCAGCGGCAATCCCAACCTCAAGCCGGAGACGGCCAAGACGCTGACGGTCGGCGGCGTGATCGCGCCGTCCTTCCTGCCCGGCTTCTCGCTGTCGATCGACTATTATCGCATCAAGGTCAGCAACCTGATCGACTCGCTTTCCGCGCAGCAGATCATCACCAACTGCTACAATGCCGGTGGGGCGGGCGTGCCGGAATGTTCGCTCATCACCCGCACGACGCCCAACAGCCTGCCTTCGCTGGTCAGCATCGTGCCGGCCAACATCGCGTTCCTGAAGACGGCCGGCATCGACTTCGATGCCAGCTATCGCACCTCGCTCGGCAACGGTGCGCTGGGTCTGCGCCTCTACGCCAACTATCTGGACAAGTTCGACAGCCAGCAATATTCCGGCGCGCCGATTGCGCATTATGCCGGTGTCAGCGTGGTGAGCAGCAACCCGGCCGGCTATCCCCGCTGGCGCGGCAACTTCTCGGTCGACTACACCAATGGCCCGTTGGGGATCACCGTGGCCGAACAATATATCGGCAAGATGCGTCTCGACATTCCCGGGAGCGCGGTGCCGATCCGCTTCGTCAATCCGAATGTGAAGCCGGTATGGTATACCGACCTTTCCGTGCGCTTCACCATTCCCCATTCGGACGGCAATTTCGAACTGTTCGGCAACGTCAACAACCTGTTCGACAAGAAGCCGCCGCTCATCCCCGGCACCGTGCCGGGCGTGAACCTGCCCACGAATATCGCCGTCTATGACTTTATCGGACGCGCGTTCACGGCGGGCGTGCGGTTCAAGTTCTGACATGCTGCCCGCCCGGCGCGGGCATGCATCCTTAAAAGGGGCGGGAAAGTCGTCGGCGGTGCGTCGGCGGCTTTTTCGTGGCCGCAGGTGAGAAGGGGATGAGGATGCCACAGGACGAAGACTGCGTGCTGCTTGCGGTGGATCGTGGCATCGCCCGCGTGACGTTCAACCGCCCTGAGCAACTCAACGCCATTTCGCTTGCGATGCATCGCAGGCTGAACGAAATCCTGGATGACCTTCAGCAGCGCGATGACATCCGCGTGATGCTGCTGACCGGGAATGGCCGTGCTTTTTGCGCGGGCCAGGATCTTTCGGAACGGAATGTCGAGCGCGATGGACCGCTCGACCTCGGAGAAAGTCTCGAAGCGCGCTATAATCCATTGGTGAGGCGCCTTGTTTCACTGCCCTTTCCGTTCGTCAGTGCCGTAAATGGGGTGGCCGCGGGGGCAGGGGCCAATATCGCCTTGCTCGCGGATATCGTGATCGCGCGCGAGAGTGCCCGGTTTATCCAGTCATTTGCGAAAATCGGGCTGATGCCGGATTGCGGCGGGAGCTGGACGCTGCCTCATCTGGTCGGCCAGCCGCGCGCGCTCGCGATTGCCATGACGGGAGAGCCGGTCAATGGGCGGGATGCCGCGAACTGGGGCATGATCTGGAAGGCGGTGCCCGACGACGCCTTCGACGATGCGGTCGAAGCGCTTGTCCGCGACGTGGCGGCTGCACCGACAAAGGGGCTGATGGAGACGCGCGACGCCATTCGCGGTGCATGGACCCGATCCTTCGCTGAGCAACTGGTCGTGGAACGCGATGGCCAGCGTCGTCTGGGACGAACGCGGGACTATCGGGAAGGCGTGTCGGCGTTCAAGGATCGCCGCACGGCAAAATTCCAGGGGCATTGAACGGGTTTGACAGCGTCGTGCGCGATGGAGCGTGGACTGCCGGCCCGGCTATCGTCGCACCTGCATTGGTCGCCGAGTGCGGGGGCGTATCGATCAACCGCAAGGTTCGGTCGGCTGTATCGCGGGGAGATGCCTTCATTCGTGCGGTGAGGACAGCGCCCATGGCGATCCTCGGATGAGCCCGTCCATCGGGGCAAGCTGAAGGACGACCCTGCTGCCTATACCAGCGAGCAGTCCCGGCGGCGGATGGCCGATAACGGCGCCACCTGCCCAATGCACCGCTCGGGCGACGTCTGGGACGATGCCGCGCTGGAGCGCTTCTCCTCCTTGCTCAAGACCGAACGCATCGGAAGAAAAGTCTATCGCGCGCATAACCGGGCCGAGACCGATATGTTCGACCATCGCGCGCGCTTCTGCAATCCGGGGCACCGACACCCGGCCTTGGGGTGCCTCAGCGCCATCGACTTCGGGAAACAGCAGCCTGTCTTGGTGTCCGCGAAACCGGCAGCAGCCCAAGGAACGGCATTTGTGGATGGAGGCCATCTCCGCGCTTCCGCCGCGCTGCCAGCAAGTATATAGGCTGCGAAAACGCGAAGAGCTTTCACAACGCGAAGTGGCTGATCGCCTTGCGATTAGTGAGGGCAATATGGAGAAGCATCTCAGTCGGGGGGTGGAGGGGCTGATGGATCTTTTTGGCCGGGACGTGCATGGATCTGCGCCCAAGCCGCAATCGATAGACGAGGCTGTTCAGAAGCATGTTCGTACCCGCAAATAGCGCCGAGATTGATCGGATTGCTGCGCTATGGGCGGCCCGCGAAGAGTTGCGGCCGCTCGATATCGGCGAAGAGAATGAGCTGAATGCTTGGCTGCTGGAGGATGCACGTCACCTTGGCGCCTATGGGAAGGCCAAGGCCGTATTGCATCGTGTCGAAACGCTCCATGCGCAGGCCGGGGATATCGCATCGCCGGACATGGATCAGGGGGCGGACAAATGGCCCGCCGAACATGCCGTCCCGCGAAGGAGGCTTCTGATCGGTAGCGCCGCAGCGGGCGTTGCCGCGATCATGGGCGGCGCATGGTTCCTGCGGAAAGCGCCGGTGCCGACACAGCGTTACGCCACGGCTCATGGAGAGATACGGGTCATCCCGCTGGAGGATGGATCGACACTCACGCTGAACACGGCGAGCGAAGTGACGGTTGCCTATAGTGCCGAGCTGCGCGAGATCAACGTGCTGGCCGGCGAAGCCTTTTTCAATGTCATGAAGAATCAAAAGCGGCCGTTCATCGTATATAGCAATGGCAGCAGCGTTCGTGCGGTCGGCACGGCCTTCTCCGTCCGTGGGTATGACGACGGCGTCAAGGTGCTGGTGCAGGAGGGGCGCATCAAGTTTGCGCGTTCCGCCCTGTCCGATGGCACAGCGGAGATTTTTGCCGATGCCAATACGGAGATATTGGACAAGCAGGGGTCTCCCGCCCCCCTGGTACGCCGGGTCGCGGCCACGGACCTCGCCCAATCGCTGGCGTGGCTGGATGCGCAATTGGCCTTTAACGAAACCAGCCTGCACAGCGCCGCGCTGGAATTCCGGCGTTACAGCGCGACACCGATCCTGCTGGCTCCCGGAGTCGAAAATATGCGGATTACCGGCCGCTATCCTGCCGCAGATCCGGTAGGTTTCGCGGAGGCGGTTGCCAATGTGCTTGAACTGAAGGCGGTACGCACGGCCCAGGGCGTGACCCTTTCGCGGCCGACAACCGAATAATTTTTTTACTGTCAATGTGTGGATCGCGCTGGCGAGCCGCATCCCCCCTTCAGGCCACCCGAGAAAAAGATCAGGGTGGCGAAAAGGGGGCAGACTAATGAACATGCATCTTCGGTCGTTTCTTCATGCCGGCGCGGCGATGGCTATCGCGATAAGCCAGCCCGCCTTCGCGCAGCAGCGTAGCTTCAGCGTCCAGCCCCAGCGCATGTCGAGCGCGATCGCCGAATTGGCGCGGCAGGCCAATGTCTCGATCGTGGCGCCATCGACCGGAGGCTTGCGGCTGGCGACGTCGATCGAAGGCACGATGGATGTTCCGCATGCGCTGGGACGCCTTCTGCGCGGCACCGGTCTTGGCTGGACCGTGGACGATCATGGTGTCTATCTCGTGAAGCGCCAGGAAGTGCAGGCGCAGCGCGTAAATTTTGCCATGGCGCAGACCTCCGGCAATGCGGTGCCGATGTCGATCGCATCCTCGCCCGGGCCGCAGGACGAAACGACGGCTGAACCGATCATCGTCACCGGCACCCGCGATCCCAATCAGACGGCCAGCGCCAGTGTCAGTCCGGTGACGGTTATCGGCGGTGATCGCCTGGCCGCAACGGGCCAGGCCGACCTGCGTGATGCGCTCACCCAATTGTCGCCCTCCATCACGCGGTCGAGCGTGACCTCGGGCAATGCGAACATGGTGGACAAGATCAGCCTGCGTGCGCTGACCTCCAACCACACACTCATCCTGATCAACGGAAAGCGCCGTCACACGACATCGGTCATCACCGATGCGACCGGACCCGATGACGGCACGGCGCCGGTCGACATCGGCCTGATCCCGACGTCGGCCATCGATCATATCGAAGTCCTGCTGGATGGCGCGGCGGCCATCTATGGTTCCGACGCGATTGCCGGCGTCATCAACATCATTCTGAAAACCAACGATAGCGGACTCAACCTCACGACCAACAACGGCCTGTATTATGAAGGCGACGGCTTCACCTCCGCCTCGACGGTCAATTGGGGCACGAAGCTGGGAGAGGGCGGTTTTCTGAACCTGAATGCGGAGTATCGGCATCAGGATCATACGAACCGCGGCGGTATCGACACTCGCGTCGGCGAAAAGCTCAACCGCTATTTCGGCAATGCCAAGCAGGATCGTATCGCCCTTTCCTACAATGCGGGCTACGATCTTTCCGACGCCGTCCAGCTCTATTCCTTTTCGAGCTATGCCTATCGCAAGGCGGGTTCGTTCCAGAATTACCGCATCCCGACGGTTCTCCCGCAGGTATTCCCCAACGGTTTCAGCCCGCTCAGCCAGGTGACCGAGCATGATTTCAGCGTGACGGCCGGCCTGAAGGGCAAATTGTCCGGATGGGACTGGGATCTCAACGCAACCTATGGCGAGGATCATACGGATTACAATCTCTACGACAGCGTCAACCTGTTCCTGTATCGCGACACGGGCAGCACGCCGACGCAATTCAACGTGATGTCCTATGCCAATTCGCAGTTGACCATCGACGGTTCGCTGCGGCGCTATATCGATATACCGTTCCTGGCCG
Source organism: Sphingobium aquiterrae (assembly GCF_037154135.1). Lineage (NCBI taxonomy): Bacteria > Pseudomonadati > Pseudomonadota > Alphaproteobacteria > Sphingomonadales > Sphingobiaceae > Sphingobium > Sphingobium aquiterrae. The sequence continues at coordinate 113,983 of NZ_JBANFL010000010.1, read as the reverse complement.
AGCCGCTGAACTTCGCCGTGGGCGCGCAATATCGCCGCGACACATATGACGTGAATCCCGGCGAGCCCAGTTCCTATTATGGCGCGGGCACCCAAGGGCAGTCCGGCCTGCAGCCCACCAGCTATGTTCGGGCATCGCGCAATATCAAGGCCGGCTATATCGACCTGTCGGCCAAGCTGGTCCCCGGCCTCCAGCTCGCGCTTGCGGGCCGGTACGAGGATTATAGCGACGCAGGCGACACGCTGACCGGCAAGGCATCGCTACGCTATGATTTCAGCCCGGCGGTTGCGGTTCGCGGCACCATCAGCAACGGTTTCCGCGCGCCCAATATGCAGGAGCAATATTATACGAGCCTGGGCACGACGCCCAATGGCGCGTCGGGCGTCATGGCCGTCAACTCGATCGCCGCGCGCATCCTGGGCGCGCAGCAACTCAAGCCGGAAAAGTCGACCAACTATTCCGCGGGTATCGTCCTGCGCCCGGCGCCGCGCATGACCATCAGCATCGACGCCTATCAGATCACGATCAAGGACCGGATCGTCAAGGGCGGCGCCTATACGGGGCAGATCGCGATCGATGCGCTGAATGCGCAGGGTATCCAGGTCGACCCCGGCGTACTTCCTTCCGCCGTGTCGGCGCAATATTTCTCCAACGGCGCCGACACGCGGACGCGGTGCGTCGACATCGTAGCCAATTATCGCACGAAATTCGAGGACTTCACGGTCGACTGGGATGCATCGGCCAACTTCAACAAGACCATCGTTCAGCGGGTCGGCATCGACCTGAATGGCAACAGGCTGCTGACCCGTCAGGGGATCGCCTATCTTTCGACCTATTTCCCGCGCAACAAGTTCATCGTCGGCGGGCATCTGACGGCGGGCAAGGTCGAACTGGATCTGCATGAACTGCGCTGGGGCAAGGTCAATACGGTCAGGCAATATGTAACCGGTACGGATGCCTATTCGACCACGGTGTTCTACGACATGCACAATGCGGCCAAGTGGCAGACCAATGTGGAGGCCAGCTACAAAATCCTGCCCAGCGCCAAGCTCTCGGTCGGTGCGACCAATTTGTTTGACGAACGGCCGAGCATCGTGCCGCTGAATACCAGGTTCGCGGGCGTTACGCTCTACGACTCCGGCATGCAGCAAATGGGCATAAATGGCGGCTATTACTATATGTCGCTCAAGCTCAATTTCTGAGCATGACGATGCAAGCCGGCGGGGATGCGCATGCCGCGCATATGGGCAAGACACTGGGGATGGATCGCGACATCCCCAGGGTCGACATGGTCGATGGCCAGATGCGATCGCCCCCCCGCGCCCTGCCTCTGGCCGGGGTCGACGCCGATGCCGATGACCCCGGCTATCCTCCCGCTCTTACGGGCATGCGCGGCAGCGGCATGCCGAGGGCCTATCTGAACGGCCATGCGCTTCGCGAGGGATGGCTGATGGACGCGCTGCCGCATCCGTCCGCCGATCCCGACGCCTATGATCTGGTGGTCGTGGGCGGCGGCATCAGCGGACTGGCGGCCGCCTATTTCTTCCAGAAGCGCTGGGGCAAGGACAAGAAGGTCCTCGTCCTCGACAATCACGACGATTTCGGCGGGCATGCCAAGCGCAATGAATTCACGGTCGGCAAGGATACGCGCCTGTCCAATGCCGGCAGTTTCAATATCTACGAACCCGGCACCGATTCGGAGCGCGAACTGTTCGCCGATCTGGGTATCGACGTTGCGAAACTCGCCCGGGATAATGTCGATACCGGTTTCTATTTCCGCGAGGACATGGGCCAGAGCGTATTTTTCGATCATGAGACATTCGGCGTAGATCGGCTGTTGAAAGATCCGGCGCCCTGGACCGATTTCACCTTTCTCTACAGCCCGACCGAGCCGCCAGATGCGGAAGCGCGCTGGGCGCAGTTCATGCAGGATGCGCCGCTGTCGAAGGCGGTGCGGGCGGACATCTATCGCCTCTATCATGACAGGGTCGACTACATGCCCGGCCTGTCGGTGGAGCAGAAGGTCGAGCGGCTCACCTATATGAACTATGCCGATTTCGTGACGGGCGTCGCGAAATGCGATCCGATGGTGGTCACCTATTTGCGGGACCGCGTGTTCGGCAGTGGGCGCGGGCTGGATGCGACGACGGCGCTGTCCGGTTACATGCGGGGCCTGCCCGGGCTGGACGGCATGAATCTGCCGCCGCGACGGGAACGCGCCGCGCGCTATCATTTCCCGGAGGGGAATGCGACGATTGCCCGGTTGCTGGTGCGCAAGCTCGTGCCCGGATCGCTGCCCGGCAGCACGGTCGCGGATTCGATGACCCAGCGGGTCGACTACAGCATACTGGACCGGGCCACGAACAGCGCGCGCATCCGCTTGAATTCGACCGTGATCAATGTGCGCAATGTGCAGCGCGGCGGCGATGGCGATGATGATGCCGGGGTCGACGTCACCTATATGATCGACAACAAGGTTCATCGGGTGTCGGCCAGGCGATGTGTCCTGGCCTGCTGGTTCCACGTCATTCCCTATATCTGCCCGGAGATGCCGCTGGAACAGCGCGAGGCGCTCCATTACAATGTCCATGTCCCCAATCTCTGGGTCAATGTCTGGTTGCGCAACTGGGCGGCCTTCAAAAAGGCGGGGGCCTGTCTCATCAACGCGCCCAAGGGTTATTATGCCTCGCTCGCGCTTGAATTCCCCGTTTCGGTCGGCGATCATCGCCACTCGCAGACGCCGGACCAGCCGACCAAATTGTCCATGCTGCGCGGTTATGGCGCCCCGGGCCTGCCGATCAAGGATCAGTTCCGGCTTGGCCGTATCGAAATGTATGAAACCAGTTTCGAGACCTATGAACGCGAAGCCCGCAAACAGCTGCAGGCGACGCTTGGCCCCTACGGGTTCGACGCGGCGAAGGACATATTGGGGATCACGGTCAATCGCTGGGGGCATGGCTATTCCTACTGGTATTCGCCGCTTTACGACGATTTCCTGAAACATGGCGGTGAGCCGCCCCATCTGCGCGCGCGCAAGCGCTTCGGCCGCATCACCATCGCGAATACGGATGCGGGTGGCACCGATACGACGGCCCTGGCGATCAGCATGGCATCCCGCGCCGTCGACGAATTGAAGGATCACCCGGCATGAAGCTGCCAGGCCGCCCATCCATGCCGCTTATGGCCCGCCGTTCCTTCATGGCGCAGGCGCTGGTCGCCTCGGCCATTCCGCTACTTGGCGCGGCGACGCCGCGTGGCAGCCGGAACCTGCTCTTTCCCAAAGATCCGATCAAATTGTCGATCGAGCGTACCAATCTGGATCTGGGTGGCGGCGTGACGGTGCCGACCACCACCTATGGCGGCACTGTGCCGGGTCCGTTGCTGCGCATGCGTGCAGGGCAGGAGGTGCGGGTCCGCGTGTATAACCGTTCGGGCGAAGATGAACTGGTCCATTGGCATGGCCTGCATGTCTCCAGCCGGATGGATGGCGCGGAGGAAGAGGGAAGCCCTGTCCTGAAGGCCGGGACCGTCGGCGACTATGCGTTCGTCCCACGCCCCGCGGGCACGCATTGGTATCACACCCATATGATGGCCCATACCAACCTCGACCGTGGCGGCTATTCGGGCCAGTTCGGCTTTCTATGCGTGGACGACGGCAGCGATCCGGGCGACTACGACCAGGAACATTTCATGGCGGTCCATCACTGGAACGGCCGTTTCCATCAGATGGGGCGTCCGGTCGGCAATATGATGGTCGATTATGCCCATGCGACCTTCAACGGCCTGTTGCCCGTCGCCGCCGCGCCCATACGGGTCCGGCAGGGGCAGCGCGTCATGTTCCGCTTCCTCAATGCCAGCGCGACGCAGAACACGCGCATCGCCTTGCCCGGTCATCATTTCACGGTCGTCGCGCTGGACGGGACGGCAGTGCCCCGGCCGACATCGGTACGCGTTCTCGAATTGGGTGTCGCCGAACGCATCGATGCCGTGGTCGAGATGAACAATCCAGGCATCTGGCAACTCGGCTCGGTCGATCCGGTCGAGCGATCCGCGGGGCTGATGCAGGTCGTCGAATATGCCAGTCAATGCGGTACGCCGACCTGGCGGGAGCCGGAGCGCTTCGACTGGACCTACCGGTTGTTCGCAGACGCCGTGGCGGCGACGCCCGCTCCGGTGGACGACATCTTTCCCCTCGTGCTCAGCAAGGATTTCACGCCGCCACCCCATATGAACGGCATGGACCTGTGGCGGATCAACGGCCTCAGCTTTCCCGATACCCCCACGATCAAGGTGCGTGAGGGCGGGCGCTATCGGTTCAGGCTGATGAATGCGACGCGTGAGGCGCATCCGGTGCATTTCCATCGCCACAGCTTTGAAATCACCGCCATTTCGGGCGTGCCCACCAGCGGCCTGATAAAAGATACCGTCATGCTGCCCGTCTATGGCTCGCTCGACGTCGACTGGACCGCGGACAATAAGGGACCATCCCTGTTCCACTGCCATCAGCAGGTGCATATGGACGCCGGCCTGATGCAGATGGTGGACTATGTCTGACGATAGGCCGTCGTCCGGAAACGGATGCGTCCGGAGTCGCTTCGGCATCTCATCTTGATGCGATCCCTTCGTCCCCGCACTCTACGGGCCGGATGGGGTAAGCCGGAGCGAAGCGGCAGCGTCATGCAGGACGTCGCGATGACCGACGCTGCCGGCGGTCAGTTCGATGGCGGGCACGTCATTATGGCGAAGCTGGCCGCATAGCCGGTCGGCAGGGTGCTCCATCGGAGTCCGGCGCATGCCAGAGCCAATGGATGCACCCTGCCGGACGCCTTACCAGCTGCCGATATTGCTCATCGACAACCACGGCTCTGCGGGTTCCAGCTGGCCATCCTGCACCAGTTCGAGACTGACGCCATCGGGTGTGCGGATGAAAGCCATCTTGCCGTCGCGTGGAGGGCGGTTGATCGTCACGCCAGCGTCGACGAGCTTCTGACAGAGCGCATAGATGTCGTCGACCATATAGGCGAGATGGCCAAAGGCGCGGCCCGACCCATAGGTGTCGGTCTGGTCCCAGTTGAACGTGATCTCGATTTCCAGCGCCTCGCCGGGCGGGGCCATGAAGACCAGCGTATAGCGCCCCTCCTGACTTTCGATCGTGCGGGTCTCGCAGAAGCCAAGGAGCTTGAAGAAGTCCATAGTGGCGTCAAGATCGAGGGTGCGGATCATCGAATGAATATAATGCATGCTGTTCCTGTATGAATCGAAGGGGTGGGAAAGCGTTTAAGCGTCCGGGTCAGGCGTCGAGTCGGGTTGCGCGGTGCGGGCTGGCCGGAAGGGCGAGCGCGAAGCCCATGCAAACGGCAAAGCAGATGGCCGGCACGACCATTGCCGGGTGAAGTCCGCCGGCCACTTCCGCGATCAGGCCCATCGCCGGGGGGATGAACGCGCCGCCGACGATCGCCATGACCAGAAGAGAGGACCCCATCTCCGTCTCGTCGCCCAGCCCCTCGACACCCAGCGCGAAGATGCTGGGGAACATGATGGACATGAAGAGGCTGGTCAGCCAGAGCGCGCCGACCGCGACCATGCCGTTCGTCGTGGCGGCGATCAGGCACAGCAGGATGTTCGTCGCGGCGAACAGGCCGAGCAAACGCGCAGGACGGACGAAACGCTGGATCAGGGCGCCCGCGAATCGGCCGATCATCAGCATCGCGATGCTGCCCGACAGAAGGAAAGCGACCTGCCTTTCGGGCAATGCGGGCAGGGCGTCCTTGGTGAAATCGATGAAGAAGCTCCAGATGCCGACCTGAGCGCCAACGTAGAAGAATTGCGCGACCACTGCCCAGCGCAGCCGGGCATGGCGCAGCACGCGCAGGATCGATCCGCGATGATCCGCCGGCCCTTCGCCGGTCCTCTCGATATCCGGGAAACGGGTCAACGCGACCAGCAGCACCAGAAACAGGATGGCGCAGCCCAGGATGACATAGGGCATCTGCACGGCAGCCGCTTCGGCCGAACGATAGGCATCCAGTGCGGCGGCGGGCATCGCCTTGAGTTCGGCCGGCGAACGTTCGATGCCCGACATGATGAAAAGACCGCCGATCGCGGGGCCTGCGATCGCGCCGATCCCTGCGAAACCCTGCGCCAAGATCAGCCGGGCAGGGCCTGTCGCACTCGGGCCGAGGATCGCCACATAGGGGTTGGCGCTGGTTTCGAGGAAGGCGAGGCCGAAGGCGATCAGATACAGCGCGCCGAGGAAGGCCCCATATTCCCGGATCGCCGCCGCCGGATAGAAGAGGAGCGCGCCTGCGGCATAAAGCAACAGGCCCGTCAGCAGGCCGGCCTTGAAACCAAGGCGGCGTATGATCAGGCCGGCCGGGATCGCGGCACAGAAATAGCCGATATAGAAGGCGAACTGGATCAGGCTCGATTGCGTGCGCGAAATATCCAGCGCGCGCTGGAAGTGGCGGATCAACACATCGTTGAGCGATGCCGCCAGCGTCCATGTCATGAACAGGCTGGCCACCAGCAGGAAGGGGAAAAGGTGGCGACGCTCGACGAGCCTCGGGGGATGGTCGTTGAGCGTCGCGCGATCGAGGGGGGCAGCGTTGGTCATCGTCTCTCCTGCGGCCCTTTGGTCGGCCTTATGTTCTGGTTGATGGTCCTGATGCGAACGCCGCAGGGGTCAGCTGCGGTCGCCCCAGGCCCGCCGTTCGGCATCGCTGAGCGCGAGCGGCACGGCCCGGTTTTCGGCGGCGGATTGCATTCCGGCTTCGATGACCGCCATCACCGTGAGCGCTTCATGTGGCCGGACCGGCGCGGGCGCTCCATCCGCGATCGATTGCACGAGCGCGCGATAGAAGCCGCGCTGGTCGCCGTGTTGGGCTGCCATGCGCCGCTCCTGGCCATGCGCATCCCAAAGGCGCAGTTCGTCCTGGTCCACGCCCCATGCTTCCGAACCGGGCACGACGCCTGCCAGAAGCTGGTTTTCCTGGTCGTCCAGCCGCTGCTTGACGAGGCTGCCGCCATCGCCATGAACGATGAAGCGCGGTGAGCCGCCCGATACCAATACGCTGGCATGCAGGATCACGCGGCACCGCGGATAATGGAGGATGGCATGTGCCCAGTCATCGACATCCGACCCGTCGCGCATGACGCAGAGATTGGCTTCGACCGCGTCGGGGCACCCGAACAGCTGCAGCGCCTGATCGACCAGATGCGGGGCGAGATCATACCATATGCCCGATCCGGGGCCCTTTTTTTCCCACCAGCGGTCCTGGCCGGCGATCTGGAAACGATCGAAATGGGATTCGAAATGAACGACCCGGCCGAGTGCGCCACTGTCGATGGCCCCCTTTACGCTCAGAAAATCGCTGTCCCAGCGGCGATTCTGGAAAACAGTGATCATCCGTCCGGCGGCCTCGGACGCGGCAATCAGTTCCCGCGCTTCGGTCAGGCTCAGGGCGAAGGGTTTCTCGACGACGACATGCTTGCCAGCCTTCAGCGCGGCGCGGGCCCAGTGTCCGTGACTGTCGTTGGGAGACGCGACGATCACCACGTCTACCTCCTCGCTTGAGACCAGCGCGTCATGATTTTCGAACACTTTGGTGCCGGGATGATCCGCCTTCACGCAATCGGGACGCGAGGAGGAAATGGCCGTGACGGCAATGCCGTCGGTCGCGCCGATCAGGGGAAGGTGGAACGTCTTGGTGACAAATCCATATCCAATGATTCCAACTCTGATCACGCCTGTTCCTCATCGATTTGTGCAGGAACCGGGGCGGACAAGGTGCAGGGCGTCAGCCGGAATGCCGCAGCGATCCCCGGACGCCGAAAGTCCAGACAGGAACTGGACATCGTTTCCCCCTTGCCGGCGCCCGCGATTGCCGCATTTCATGCCGTATGGAGGAGGATGCACGGCATGTGGGCGATCCACATATCCGCGTGAAATATTTTACGGAGAAATTCTCGTGGAACTAATCCCGCGCCCGGTTTCCCGACCGTCAGCGCCGGCGCGCTGAACTGCTCTGTGTCCCGCCGTTCACATTCGGGTCCTGGGCCGGGGTGTGTGCCGGCCGTTCGCCATAGGCAAAAAGCCCCATCATTTTCTCAACGCCGCGACCAAGATGTTTTTCGACATTGCTTTCGCTCATCATCAGCTTTTCAGCGACTTGCCGCTGCGTAAGACCTTCGATCTTGCGTAATCGATACACTTCCTGGCAGCGCGGCGGCAACGCAGCGATCGCCTGCATCAGTCGTTGCAGTTCCTGCCGCCCATGCACTTGCTGATCGGGCAGCGGTCCATTCGCGGCGGAATCGAGGGAACCCATGTCGGCGACGAGATCGATCGGCACGACCCGGGAGCGCCGGCTATATTGCAGTATCAGGCTCCGCGCGACCTGAAGAAAATAGGCGCGCGGATTGTCGATATGGTCGATGCTGTCCAGCATGATGATCCGGGCATAGGCTTCCTGCACGATGTCGTCGACCTCGTAGCCAAGCACGCCACCGGGGCGGAGTTGCCGCCGAATCCATTGTTCGTGGGGCAGAATATGTTCCGCCAGCCATGCGGCGCGTAAACGTGCGTTGATCTTCATAACCCAGCCATCAAGGTGCCAAGGCATCGCTTGGATTTCCGAAGATGCAGTGCCCGCCGCCGCGCGTCAATGCGACGAAGGCGTAATGTTCGGCTTCGTCGATCTGCTGGTCGGTTGGCCGCACTCCGGCATAGAGCACGGATTGCTCCGGCGATTGCAGCGTGGGGACCTGCGCGCCGTCCAAATCCTGCGTGGGCCTATGAAGATCGGAAGCGCCATAGAGTATCTCGGCGTCGAGGCAGAAGATGCGCCAAGCCTGGCCGAAGGAACTGAACGCCAATATTCCGGCCCTGTGCCGCCGCGCCGGAGCGAGCGTGGTAGGGACGGTGGCATTGGAGCAGCCGTTCAACCGCCTGAATGGCCGCAAGGGTCGGTTGCGGCCGAAGCGGGGCAGGTGGGCCGTCACCCGTCGATGGCGTCAGACGCCGCGCCGTCACTCCCTCGATCGGCACCAGGACAATCCGAACGCCCATCATGACGGGAGGCACTTTGCCAGGTCATGGCATAGCGTTGCGCCGCCATCTCGGCGCCTTCGCGCAGCAGGGGCCCCAATCGCCAGAAGTGATGGAGATGGCCCGGTTCGTGCGGTTCGGGCTGGCGGTCCCAGCCATAATCGTGGCGGAGGCGACCAAGGTGCCCCGACGCCGCCACATCCACGGGCGAAGCCGGGTCCGAAGCCATTTATGTCGCACCCACCAGTGATTGGGCCCGCCTGTCGCGGTGACGCCGCTGGTGCCGACGAACCCCTTGTCGACCAGCACCACCTGCGCACCGGCGCGGGCCGCCGTGATGCCCGCCCAGCACGCGGCCATGCCGCCGCCGCCGATGAGCACGTCGGCGGTCAGTTCCAGCACGTCGGGATCGCTCATTCGGCGGCGATCGCCTGGGGTTCCAGCCGGGCCCGGCTGTGGCGATTCTCGGGGATTGGCAGGCCCAGATGCCCGCGCAGCGTGTCGTGGCTGTAGTCTCCGCGGAACAGGCCGCGCTCCTGCAGGATCGGGACGACCCGCTCGCGGAACAGGGCGAAGTCGCGCGGGCGCGTCACGCGGAGCAGGAAGCCGTCCGCGGCCCGCCCGTTGAACCAGCGCTCGATCTCGTCGGCGATGGTGGCGGGCGATCCGACGAAGTCCGAACGCCACTGGCCGAAGCGATAGGCCGCCTGGCGCAATGTCAGCCCTTCCTCGCGTGCGATGCGGATGATGCTTTCGGCGTGGCCCTTGTAGCTGTTGAGCGTCACGCCGCTGAGGTCGGGGAAGGGGGCGTCGAGGTTATATTGGGAAAAGTCGTGATAGTTGAAGGCACGGCCGACCTGCACCAGCAGCTTCCCGACATCCAGCGCCTGCTGCGCCTTGGCGGCGATCGCCCGGGCCTCCTCATCCGTGTCGGCGATGATCGGCGACAGGCCCGGCAAGACCTTGATCGCGTCGGGATTGCGGCCCTGGGCCGCGGCGCGCGCCTTCAGATCGGCATAATAAGCGCGGCCGGTCTCGAAATCCTGGGCGCTGGTGAAGGTCCCCTCGGCAATCGCGGCGCCAAGGTTGCGCCCTTCGCCGCTGTCGCCTGCCTGGAAGATGACCGGCTGGCCCTGCCGCGATCGACTGAGTGCCAGCGGCCCGGCGACGGAGAAATGCGCGCCCCTGTGGTCGAGCCGGTGCTGCCTGCCCTTGTCGAGGAATGTCCCGGACGCCCGGTCCCGCGGGAAGGCGTCGTCCTCATAGCTGTCCCACAGCCCTTGGACCACGTCGACGAATTCGCGTGCGCGCGCATAGCGGACCTTGTGGTCGAAATGCTCCTCTCGCCCATAGTTGCGCGCCGCGCCCTCCAGGCCGGTCGTCACGACATTCCACCCGGCCCGGCCATGGCTGATATGATCGAGCGAACCGAACTGCCGTGCGACATTATAGGGTTCCCAATAGGATGTCGTGAGCGTGCCGACCAGGCCGATGCGGGACGTGGACGCCGCGATCGCCGACAGCAGCGTCAGGGGCTCCAGCCGGTTGAGGAAATGGGGCGCCGTGTCGGGCGTGATGAAAGGGGAATCGACGATGAAGACGAGGTCGAACTTCGCCGCTTCGGCGAGGCGGGCATTCTCCACATACCAGTCGATGTCGATGCTCGCATCGCCGGGAAGATCGGGATCGAGCCACGAGGCATGATCGGCGCCGACACCTTCCAATATGGCGCCCAGATGCAATTGTCGTCCGGTGTGCTCGGTCATGATGTTCATCCTCCTGCGATCGATGCGCAAGTCCTAGGATGGTTGGCGACGAACGAATAACGAGGGCTGCTCATGGACACATTGAATCTGCTGATGCGGGGCGATGGCGCAGATATGAAAACGATCCCGGCGTCCCGCGACTTGCCGGATATATTTGCCAATCTTGTCGGTCCGGCATCAATGCTCGAGATTTCGTCAACCATTCTCAAAATGTCGTATGGGATCAAGAAAAGCTCGTAGGATATCCCGCGTTCAATTTCCTACGCCAATGGAGCCGCTCCCTTGCTGGAGCAATTGGCAGGAAGGAATGCACATCATGTCTACAGCCGCCTCCAATGCCCTGGACATCGCCCCCGATGTCGAACTGGACATCCGCCCCTTGCAGCCGACGATCGGCGCCGAAATTCACGGGGTCGACATTTCCCGGCCGTTGCGCCCCGGGGTGCGCGACGCCATCCGCGCCGCGGTGCTGCGCCATAAGGTCGTCTTCTTCCGCGACCAGACCCTCGACAATGACAGCCACGCCGCCTTCGCGCGGGAGTTCGGGCCGCTCTACACCCATCCCAGCACGACCCATGATCCCAAGATCACGCCCATCCACAACATCTCCGCGCTCGACAATGCGCGGTTCGACAAACGGCATTCGGGCACGAAGGTCAGGCCCGGCGAGGCCTATCACAGCGACACGAGCTGGCGCCTTGTCCCGACATGGGGCGCGGTCCTGCGGGCGGTCGACCTGCCGCCGATTGGCGGCGACACGATCTGGGTCGATGCGCATCTGGCCTATCAGGGGCTTTCCGACGAGCTTAAGGAAAGGCTCGACGGGCTGCACGTCACGCATGACTATCGGGCATCGCTGGTCGCCGACGGGCATGACTATCCGATCGTCGCGCATCCCCTCGTGCGTACCCACCGGGAAACCGGGGAGCAGATCCTGTGGGTCAACCTGACCCAGAGCCCGCAGATACTCGGCGTGGAACTTGCCGAGAGCCGCGCGCTGATCGAAGAGATTCTCCTCCAGTACAAGCGCCCGGAATTCCAGGTCCGCTTTTCCTGGCAGCCCGGCTCCGTGGCGTTCTGGGACAATCGCGCGGCGGTCCACTATGCCGTGCGAAACTACGGGGACTATCCGCGCCTGCTCCATCGCGTGCTGATCGCCGACGCGCCTCTCTACGCCGACCTTTAGGATCGGGCGGGCGCTGGCGACAGGTCGGCGCCCAGCGCGCCTTCGTGAATGGCCTGCATGAATGGAAAGAGCCGCCAGCCGGTAACGCTGGCGGCTCTTTCCGTTTGCCGTCGTCACTGGCGCAGGAAATCCCGGGCGAAGGCGTCCTCGATGTTCCTGTCGCGAACCTGCACACCCTCGCTCTTGCCGATCGTGCGGACGACCTGCCGGGCATCCTCGAGCACCTTCCCGTCATAAGCGACGCTGCGGGGGTTATTGCGGCGGGCATAGGAGAGGGCGACCGCGAGCGGCATGCCGGTCGCTTTCGCCAGCGCTTCGCCATAGGCCTGTTCATGGCCGTTCGCCCAGGCATAGGCCCGGGCGATCCTGCGGTCGAAGTCCCGCAGCAGGTCGCTCTTGCGGGCGATCGCGTCGGGACTGGCGACATGATAGCCATAGCCCGTGACCAGGCCGCTGCCGTCGACCAGCGTCCTGGCCTTGCCCTGCAGCAGGGCGGCGTCAAGGAACGGCGCCCATGTCGCCCAGGCATCGACCGACCCCGCGGAAAAGGCGCCCAGCGCATCATTGGGCGCCAGATAGACGGGCTGGATATCCGCGGCCGTCATCCCATTTTTCTCCAGCGCGCGCAGCAGCAGATAGTGGCCGATCGAAATCTTGCCGGTCGCCACCTTCCTGCCCCGCAGGTCGCGGACCGACCGGATCGGCGAGTTTTCGGGCACCAATATCCCCACCGACGAGCCGTTATTGCCAAGCGACGCGATCGCCACGACCTTGAGCGGCGATCCGCCGGCAAAGGAGAAGAGGAACGGCGCGTCGCCCACGAAGCCGACATCGGTCGCGTTCGCGGTCAGCGCTTCCAGCAGATGTTGCGCGGCCGGGAATTCGGACCATTCGATGCGATAGGGGATGTTCTTGAGCACGCCCGATGCCTCCAGAAGGGCGCGGGTCGTGCCCTTCTGGTTGCCGACGCGCAGCACGGGCACGTCTTCCCTGCCCGGCACCGGCCGCAGCAGGCCAATGGCGATCAGCGCGCCCAGCAGCAGGGCGACGGCAAGGATCAGCGCGGCGCGCCTGCCCGCCCTTTTGGTGGATGGTTCAGCGTTCATGTCCGCCTGGCCTTTCTCTGGGTTCAGAAGGTGAAGCCGACGCGGGCGTAATAGAAGCCGCCCGTCAGCCCATAGGGCGAAAAGCTGCCATAGACCCCCGACCCCTGTGACCAGGTCACTTCGGGCTTTTCGCGCGGATAGCTGTTGAACAGGTTGGTGGCGCCGATGCCGAGGTCGATGCGGTCGTTCAGCCGGTAGCCGATGTCGAGGTCGATGATCCATTTCGCCGGGAAGGCGAAGTCGGCGCTTTCGATCGGGCCGGCCTCGACATATCGCCCATAGCGGGTGCCGCGCAGATTGGCGCGCACCGGCCCCAGCGACCAGTCGCTGGTCAGGATCACCTTGTCGCGCGGCGAGGAAACCAGCAGGTCCTGGATGGCCTGGCGCCCGAACAGCACGATGTTGATGCCGTCGAGCGCCGTCGGATTGTCCGCGATGCGCAGAATCTTGCTCTTGTTATAGGCATAGGCGGCGCTGAGGCGGAAGGTCCCCAGGTCGCGCGTCCGCAGCGTATATTCGGCCACGGCGTCGATACCGCGCGTGCGGGTGTCGATGGCGTTGGCGAAATATTGCGCGGCGGCCAGGTCGTTGAAGCCCTGGGACGCGAGTATCGCCTGGACGGCGGCACCGCGAAGCTGTTCGGTCTTCACGATGCGGTCGTCGATGCGGATCTGGTAGGCATCCACCGTCACGCGAAGATCGCGGCCGGGCTCGAAGGTGAGGCCGGCGGTGAAGTTCAGCGACTTCTCCGGCTTCAGCGGTTTCGCGCCCAGCAGGACCGCCTGGGGCGCCGCGACCGGCAGGAACTTCGACTGGAACAGTTCCAGCGCGCCGACCGCGTTGATCGCGCCGGTGTTCTGCGTGGTCGAGAAGCCCTGCTGCGCGAGCGAGGGCGCGCGGAAGCCGGTGTTGATGCCGCCCCGGAAGGCCAGGCTGTCGGTGATCTCGTAGCGGGTGGATATCTTGCCGCTCACCGTATTGCCGGAACTGTCGTCATAATGTTCGGCGCGTCCCGCGACGCCGACGAACCATCGTCGCGTGACCTGCGCGCCGACATCGACATAGGCGGCCAGGTTGTTGCGGCTGAGCGTCACCGCGTCGTCCGGGGTGGTGCCGGTGAAGGAGACGAGGCCGGCGGGCGGATATTTGCCGCAATGCAGCCGCTCGAACGGCGTGTCGCCGCACGGTATCTGGTACAGGCCGTTGCGATAGCTGTCCGGCTCTCCCGCCTGGTTCTGGAACTTCTCCCATCGCTGCTCGACGCCGATCGCCAGTTGGAGCGGTTCGGCGAGGCCGATGTCGAACGCGCGGTTGATGTCGAGATTGTTCACCCACAGGGTGGAAATCTGCCGGCCCATATAGAAGTCCGTCGGGCTCGACGGGCCGAGGGAGGGGTTGAGCGTGCCTTCCGCGCCCAGTTTCACATTGTCCCTGCCGAAACTGGAGCTGAGATCCCATTCCCATCCGCCCAGCGTTCCCTTCAACCCGGCGGCGAGCTGGAAGTCGTCCTCCCATATGCGGCGATAGGCTTGGAAGCCGTTGGGATAGATCTCCGGCAGCGACGACACGTCGCTTGGCGCGAAGCCGCCGCGCGCATCCTTGATGTTGCGATGGCTGTAGCTGTTGAAACTGTAGAAATCGACATTGTCGCCCAGCGGGATTTCCGCATTGACCACGGTATTGACGATGATGTCCCGGTTGGACCGCCCATAGCCGCCCTGGACGATGCGGCTGTGCGTCGCCTCGCGCGGGTCGGGCGAACCGTCGGCCAGCAGCGGATAGAGCGAGCCGCCGACCTTGCGCGCGCGGATCGCCGGTTCGTGCAGCTTCGCCTCGGCGCTGACGCGCAGGAAGCCACCGTCCCCGATGCGCGTGCCCCAGCCCAGCGATTGCTGGAGGAGTTCGCCATCGCCCTTCCAGCTCTGGCCCGCTTGCGCCTCCAGCCGTCCACCCTCGGGCGCGCTGTCGAGGATGATGTTCAGTACGCCGGATATGGCGTCCGATCCATATTGCGCGGCGGCGCCATCGCGCAGCAGTTCCAGCCGGCCGATGGCGTTGGTGGGGATGAGGTCGATATCGACCGGCGAACTGCCGCCGGCGATCCGCGCCAGATTGTTGATGAGCGCGGTGGTGTGCCGGCGCTTGCCGTTGACGAGCACCAGCAGGTAGTCGCCGGACAGTCCCCGGATGGCGAATGGACGCACGCTGGCCGATGTGCCGCCACCACCTTGCGCGGGCTGGCTGAACGAAGGGATCAGCGATCCCAGCACATCCTTGAGGCCGGTTGCCGGAGCGGTGCGGAGCTGTTCGCCGCCGATCACGTCGATGGGTACCGGGCTGTCCGCCACGGTGCGCGCCCGGCTGCCGCGATTGCCGGTCACGACGATCGCGCTGCCTTCACCGGCGTCGGCCGCCGTCTGGGCCGTCGCGCCGCCATGATCGGATGGCACGGGATCGGCGGCGGCGTGGGCCGGCATCGCGCCTGTCAGGGCCAGGACGGCCGCAGCGGACACGAAGTGGATTTGGCGCGGTGCGCGCAAGATGTGCATTGTTCCCCCTAAGGGATCGGCTTCGATCCCGTGGATGCCAACGACAGGGCGCGCCCCGGAAAGCGGAGCGCCGTCATGGTTCGGCAAGTTGCAAGAAGGCCCGATTTGGTAGCCGCAGGGCGCCATCGGATGGCCCAAGGGGAAACGAATTACTGGTCCGGATCAATGCAGAATAATTTGAAGAGCAAGTAAAAGAGCTAATATCAAGTATTTATCATAACAGGTTGAGCGATCCTGATATTGATCGATGCAATGCATGGCAGGGCGTAATATTGCCGGTATCCGGGCGCTTGAATGCCTCCCACACGCGCACGCCTCGCCCGGAGGCATCCAGATCATCGGTGCAATTGCCGCCCCGATCGCTGCGCATGCAAAATTCCCAGCATATAGAACAATATTCCAATAGGTCAGCTATCGCGCGCCTAACAAAATCTACCCTCCAGCGGGCACCGGCCATGTTGCCTGTAATCTCTATCAATATAATAGAGAATCATCCGTATCGCGACGGACGATCAGCCGCCTGACACCTCGTCGGGGACGGGCGCTGGTGCTCACGCCAAGGGGGATCTGAATGTTCCGTGCCACTCGTTATGCGTTGCTTGTCTCTTCCGCGTTCGTGCCCATGGCGCCCTTGCTGGCGCAGGTGACGCCCCCGCCGATGGAAGCGGATGCCAATGCCGGCCAGGAGGAGATCACCGTCACGGGATCGCGCATCGTCCGCAACGGTTATGACACGCCGACACCGCTCACGGTGATCAGCACGCAGGATCTGCAGGCGTCCGCACCGGCCAATCTTGCCGATTTCGTCAACCAGCTGCCATCCGTCGCCGGCAGCACCACGCCGGCCAACAGCAACCGCTCGCTGGCGAGCGGCGTGGCCGGCATCAACACGGTCAACCTGCGCAACCTGGGCGCCAACCGCACGCTGGTGCTCATCGACGGGCACCGCTCGGTGGCGTCCACGACGGACGGCGTGGTGGATACGAACACCATTCCGCAGGGGCTGGTGAAGAGCGTGGAGGTCGTCACCGGCGGCGCGTCGGCGGCCTATGGTTCGGATGCTGTCGCCGGCGTCGTCAACTACATCCTCGATCGGAACTATACCGGCATCAAGGGCGATCTCAGCTATGGCCAGACCACCTATGGCGACGACAACAGCTACAAGGCGACGCTGACGGCCGGCGCGCCGTTCGCCGGCGGCCGCGGCCATATCCTGCTCAACGGGACGATCGTCCACCGCGACGGCATCAATGGCGTTCCGCGCGCCTGGGCGGCCAAGGGCATGTATATGACCCAGAATCCGGCCTATGTGCGGGGCAATGGCCAGCCGGAATATATGCCCAGCACGCAGGCCGGCCTGAACGTGACGACCGGCGGCGGCATCATTACGAGCGGCCCGGCAAGGGGCGTGTATTTCGGCCAGGGCGGCACGATCAACCATTATGGCTATGGCGAGAATTATCTCGCCAACAGCGCCTGGACGATCGGCGGCGACTGGCAGGCCAGCCAGCATATCGACGGAACCTCGCTTCAGCCGGGCGAGCGCATGCGGAGCGTTTACGGGCGCCTGAGCTATGAGGTGATCGACGGCATAGAGGTTTATGGCGAGGCATCCTATAACCGGAGCTATGGCCTGAACTGGGGCGGACGCCAGACCGACAGGGCGAATATCGCCATCAAGGGCGACAATGCCTTCATCCCCGCGGCACTGCTTGCGCAATATCCGGGCCTTGCGACCACCGGTTTCACCCTGGGGTCCTGGAACGCGGATTATCCCACGCGCGAGAGCGACAATCTGCGCCAGGTCCAGCGTTATGTGCTGGGCGCCGAAGGCAAGTTCGACCTGCTGAAGACCAACTGGAAATGGGACGGCTATTATCAGAGGGGCATCACCGACAACCACATCTCCCTCATCTCGCCGCACCGCACGAAGCTGGGCTATGCGACCGATGCCGTGTGGAATGCCGCCCACACGCAGATCGTCTGCCGCGTCACGCGGGATGGCAGCACGGACCCGCTGGCGGAAGGCTGCGTGCCGTTCAATCGCATGGGGATAGGCGTCAACACGCCGGAGGCCGTGAACTACATCATGGGCAATCCCTGGACCAAGACGCGGCTGACCCAGGATGTCGCCGCGCTGAACGTCAGCACCGACATCGCCAATCCCTGGCTCAAGCCGATCGGCCTGGCCTTCGGCGTCGAGCACCGGCGGGAGTCCGTCTCCGCCTATACCCCGCTATGGGCGCAGAGCGGCTGGTACAGCGGCAACTTCCCTGACAACGACCAGATCGCCGGCCATTACACCGTCACCGAAGGCTATGTGGAGACGCTGGTTTCGCTGCCGGCCAATGTCGAATTCAACGGCGCGGCGCGCCTGACGAGCTACAGCCAGGCCGGCCGGGTCGTGACCTGGAAGACCGGCCTGACCTGGAGCCCGGTCAGCGATCTGCGCCTGCGTGTCGTGCGGTCCCGGGATATCCGCGCGCCGAACCTCTCGGAGCTGTTCCAGTCGGGCGGCGGGAACACCAATTCGCTCGCCAATCCATGGGCGGGCCGTGGCGATCAGCGCTACAGGGGGGTGCCCCAGGGCAATCTCAATCTGAGGCCGGAAAAGGCGGACAGCTGGAGCCTGGGTGTCGTATACCGGCCCTCTTTCCTGCCGGGCTTCGGCCTTTCGGTCGATTATTATGACATCAAGATCAAGGGCGCGATCGGTTCGCTGAGCGCGCAGCAGATCGTGGATCGCTGCTACGAGGGCAATGAGGAACTCTGCCAGCAAATCGCGCTGTCCATGCCCGACAATCTGGCGGCCCCGCGCTACGCTTATGGAGAGGGCTGGAATCGCACCACCGGCCCGGTGCCCGGTTTCGCGGATTTCTGGGTCTACACCTCCAACTTCAACTATGTCTCGGAGCGCGCGCGCGGCCTGGACTTCGAGGTCAGCTATCAGTTCCCGCTGGACAGCATTGCGGAAAGCCTGCCGGGCACCTTGTCCCTCCGGGGCCTTGCGACCCGGGCCATCGAACGGCTGGTCGACAACGGCACGCAAGCCCCGACCGACAGCGTGGGGCAGAATAGCGGCTCGCTGCCGACGTGGAAGTATCGCGTGACGGCGAACTACACGGTCGATAACTTCACGATGCAGTTGACCGGCCGTGGATTCAGCGCGGGCGTGTACAATAACAGCTATATCGAATGCACCTCCAATTGCCCGGCATCGACCTCTCTCAATCACACGATCTCGGACAATCACCTCCCGGGCGCATTTTATATGGATGCATATTTCGCCCGGAAGGTGCCGGTCGGCAATGTTGAAGGCGAGCTGTATTTGCAGATCACAAATCTCTTCAACAAAGATCCGGCCCTGGTCGGCAGCGGCCCGTCCGACACGTCCAGCCCCGATCCCGGCACCAATCGTTCCCTGTACGATTTCCTGGGCCGCGCCTTCAGGGTCGGTCTCCGGTTCAACCTGGGCGGGTGATCCCGCGCAGCTGCGCCGAACGCAATCGCTATCATGACGCGCTTCGTTGCAATGGCGGCGCGCTTACAGAATACCGGCCACACCCGTGGCTTGCCCAAGAGGAGCAAAGATGCGCATCTTTCTGCTGACGACCACCTTGTTCGCTGCCTTTGCGGTCACATCCGCCCAAGCACAGCTCGCCCCGCCCACCAGCGCCCGCATCACCGACCCCAAGGATGTGGTCGGTGGCGTTCCGGGATCGGACTATTTCCTCGCCAATTACACCAAGATCACCGAATGGCTGAAGACAGTCGCCGGCGAGAGCGACCGGATGAAACTCGTCTCGATCGGCAAGACCGCGGAGGGGCGGGACCAATGGATGGTCGTCGTCTCCTCGCCTGAAAATCTGCGCAACCTCGAACGCCACAAGGAGATCGCGAAGAAGCTCGCGCTCGCCAGGGGGCTGACGGACGATCAGGCCCATGCCCTGGCCCGCGAGGGCAAGGCGATGGTGTGGATCGACGCGGGCGTCCACGCCACCGAGACCGTGAACGGTCAGGCGCATATCCAGATCATCCAGGAACTGCTCACCGGCAATGACCCGGAGACGCTGCGCTTCCTGGACGACGACATCGCCCTGTTCGTCTATGCCAATCCGGACGGGCTGGAACTGGTCGCCAACTGGTATATGCGGCAGGCGGACCCCAAGGCCCGCAAGATGGATATTCCGCTCCTCTACCAGCATTATGTCGGCCATGATAACAATCGCGACAGCTTCGCCGCCACCCAGGCGGAAACGACCAACATCAACAAGGCCATGTACCGGGACTGGTTCCCGCAGCTGAACTATAACCAGCATCAGACCGGGCCGGTCGGCACCGTCGTCTTCATTCCGCCGTTCCGCGATCCCTATAATTATAATAACGAGCCGCTGGTCATCAACGAGACGGATGGGCTCGCCTATGCGATGCACGGCCGGCTGATCGCGGAGGGCAAGCCGGGCTCGATCATGCGCTCCGGCGCGCCTTATTCCACCTGGTTCAACGGCGGCCTGCGCACCGTGGGCTATTTCCACAATGTGCCCGGCATCCTGACCGAGATCATCGGCAATCCCACACCGATGGAAATCCCGCTCGTGCCGCGCCACCAACTCGCCCGCGAAGACCTCGCCGCGCCGATCGCGCCCCAGACCTGGCATTTCCAGCAGTCGATCGACTATGTGAAGACGCTGGACCGCGCCATTCTCGACTATGCCTCGCGCAACCGCGAGACCGTGCTCTACAACCGCTATGTGATGGGCCGGAACCAGGTCCGGAAGGGCAGCGAGGACAGCTGGGTCATCACGCCGAAGCGGATCGAAGCGGTCAACGAGGCGGCCAAGGCCCTGAAGCCGGCCAGTACAGCGCAGGCCGGCGGAGACAGCGACAGCGGCAGCAACAACAATCGCGAGACCGTGTCGAGCGACCTCTACAAGACGGTGCTGCAGGACCCGGCGAAGCGCGCGCCGCGCGCCTATGTCCTGCCGGCCGACGCGCAGCCGGACATGCCGACGACGATCGCCTTCCTGAACACGCTCATCAAGAACGGCATCGAGGTGCAGCTGGCCAACGCCCCCTTTACCTATGCGGGCAAGAGCTATCCGGCGGGCTCCTATATCGTGCGCGCCGACCAGGCGTTCCGGCCGCATGTGCTGGACATGTTCGAGCCCCAGGACCACCCGCAGGACTTCGCCTATCCGGGCGGGCCGCCGCTGCGCCCCTATGACATCACCGGCTATACGCTCGCCTTCCAGATGAACGTGAAGTTCGACCGGCTGCTGGACGGCGCGCCGCCCGCCATGCCGATCGTGCCGGACCTCCTCGCGCTGCCGTCCGGGCATGCCATCGGCAATGGCAAGGCCGGCTATGTCGTCAGCCATGCCACCAACAACAGCTTCCGCCTCGCCAACAGACTCCTGAAGGAGAAGCTTCCCGTCTACTGGCTCAAGAATGCGGTCAGCGTGGGCGGGCAGACGCTGGCGCCGGGCGCGCTCTGGATTCCGGCCTCGGCCAGGGCGAAGGCGATTGTCGACGCCTCCGTGGCGCCGCTCGGCATCGACGCCTATGCCGTCGACGCCAAACCGGCGGGGGAGAGCGTGGCGATCAGGCCCGTGCGGATCGGGCTGGTCGACATCTATGGCGGCTCAATGGCGTCCGGCTGGAATCGCTGGATCTTCGAGCAGTTCGAATTCCCCTACACCAAGGTCTTCCCGCAGGAACTCGACGCAGGGAAGCTGAACGCCAAATATGACGTGCTGGTCTTCCAGAGCGACATTTTCGGCCGGGAAGGGCGCGGCAATCGCGCGCTGCCCAAGGCCGGGGAACTGCCGGCGGAATATCGGAAGATGCTCGGCAGCCTTACCGACGACAAGACGCTGCCCCAGATCGCGGCCTTTGCCAAGGCGGGCGGCACCGTGATCGCGGTTGGCAATGCCACCTCGCTCGGCGCCAAGGTGGGGCTGCCCGTTACCAATGCATTGACGACGGAGAAGGATGGCAAGCGCGTGCCGCTGTCGGGCAACCAGTTCTACATCCCCGGCTCGATCCTGAGTGCGCAGGTGGATGTGAACGATCCGCTGGCCTATGGCATGCCGGAGACGGCGGACGTCTTCTATTACAACAATCCCGTCTACACCCTGCCGTCCGGGGACCAGAGCGTCCGCCGCGTCGCCTGGTTCGCGAGCGACGATCCGCTTCGCTCGGGCTGGGTCTGGGGAGAGAAGAAGCTGAACGGCACGACGGCCGTGGTCGACGGCACGCTCGGCAAGGGGCATGTCTACCTGCTCGGACCGGAGGTCACGCAGCGCGGCCAGTCCTATTCGACGTTCAAGTTCCTGTTCAACGCCGTGCTCTATGGCCCGGCGCAGGCCGCCAAGTAGAAGCAGCCCTCCGTCTGGGGCGGGAATGGCCGGAGTGTCCTTACGGACTCCGGCCATTTGCTGTTGAGCCATGCCTCCTGCCTAACGGAGACATGCAAGGCGGCCGTCAGCCCCCGACTATCCATGTCATCGATGGCATTCCCGAATTTGGCCAAGGCGCTCAGTCCCCATATCGATCGAGCCAATGGCGGAGCGTCTCGACCACGGGGCTGAGATCGTGGCCCTTGGTGGTGAGGAAGTAGGAATGGGTCCGCATGTCTTCCGGATTGGGCCTGCGTTCGATCAGGCCGCGCGCGACCATCATCTTGAGCCGGTCGGCAAGGATATTCCGTGCGATGCCCAGGCGTTCCAGCAGTATTTCATAGCTTTCCGCACCGAGGAGCATTTCCTCGACGATCCGCAGGACCCAGCGGTCCCGAACAAGTTCGGCGAGCGACAGGCATCCCCTTTTCCTGCAGAAATTCAGCGCCACGGGCCGTCATCACCCAATGGCGGCCGATGTCCGCGGGCGCTCACTTCATGCCGCCTCCCAGCGCGCGGTACAGTTCCACGGCATTGGCTTCCCGCGCCAGGCTGGTCGCCAGCAAGCTTTGCCGGGCGGCATAGAAGGCACGCTGGGAATCGAGCGTGGTGAGGAAGGGATCGATCCCTGCCTTGAACCGCGCTTCCGACAGGCGATAGGCGCCCTCGGCATTGTCGCGCAGCGAGGTTTGCGCCGCGATCTGCTGGTCGATGGTGCCGCGCCGCGCCAGCCCGTCCGCCGCTTCCCGGAACGCCGATTGCACGGCGCGCTCATATTGCGCGACCATCGCATCCCGCGTGGCTTTGGCATAGCTGAGATTGCCCGCATTGCGCCCGAAGTCGAAGATCGGCACGGTGGCCGACGGCGCGGCCGACCAGTAATCGCTGCCATTGCCGAACAGGTTGGAAAGACCCAGGCTAAGCGTGCCGAAGGCCGCCGTCAGCGAGATGCGGGGGAAGAAGGCGGCGCGGGCGGCGCCGATATTGGCGTTGGCCGCGATCAGCTGATGTTCGGCCGCCGCGATGTCGGGCCGCCGCAGCAACACATCGGAAGGCAGGTCGGCAGGCAGATTGTCCAGGGTGACGCTGCCCGGCCCCAGGGTCACGGGCAGCAGCGCGGTGTCCAGCGTGGTGCCGGCCAGCAGGTTGAGCGCGTTGCGGTCCTGCGCCACCAGCGTGGTGGCATTGGCGATATCGGACCGGGCCTGGTCATGGCTGGTGCGGGCCTGCCGCACGTCCAGCTCGGACGCGATCCCGGCAGTGAACCGGGCTGTCGTCAGCGCGAGCGTCTGGCCGAAGGCGATTTCCGTGTCGCGGGCGATCCGCAACCGTTCCTGGTCCGCCGCCATGGTCAGCCAGGCGGTGGCGACCTCCGCGACCAGCGCGGTCTGCGCGGCGTTGCGGTTTTCCTGCGCGGCGAAGAACTGCTCCTGCGTCGCCTTGCCCAGGTTGCGCACGCGCCCGAACAGGTCGATTTCCCAGGCGGAGACGCCTGCGGAGACGGAATAGACGTCGGTTCGCCCGGCACCCGCGCCCGCCGTTCCGCCCGTCCCGCCGCCAACGGCACCCAGAGGCGACTTCTGGTAGGTGGCACCGCCGTCCACGCCCAGCGTCGGGAAGATATCGGCCCGCTGGACGCGATATTGCGCCCGCGCCTGCTCGACATTGGCAAGGGCAAGCCGCAGGTCGCGATTATTCTCCAGCGCGATGCGGATCGCCTGCCGCAGGCGGTCGTCGGTGAAGAAATCGGACCAGGCGGTATCGGCCGGCAAGGCCGCCGCCTGCGATGCCGGGCCATAGGACGGCCCGGCGGGGGTTTCGGCGGGCACCGGCAGCGCGGGGCGGATATATTTGGGCGCCATGTCGCATCCCGCCAGCATCGTCCCGGCAGCCAGAAGCATGGCCACAGTGCGGTTCATCATCGATCAGGCCTCCTGCGGCCGCTGGCCGGTGGCATCTATTGTGGTTTGCTGTTGCCCTTTATCCTGACGGAACAACCGCTTCACCGTGAAGAAGAAGAGCGGGACGAAGAAGATCGCGAGCACCGTCGCCGACAGCATGCCGCCCACCACCGCCCAGCCGATCGCATTCTGCCCGCCCGCGCCCGCGCCGGACGAAACCGCCAGCGGGAACACGCCGAACACGAAGGCGAAGGACGTCATCAGGATCGGGCGCAGGCGCAGCTTCGCCGCCTCCAGCGCCGCCTCGGCCGCATTGAGGCCGGCGCGCATCTTCTCCTCGGCGAACTCCACGATCAGGATGGCGTTCTTCGCCGACACGCCGATGGTGGTGATAAGGCCGACCTGAAGATAGATGTCGTTGTTGAGGCCGACCAGGCCCGCCGCGACCAGCGCGCCGACCACGCCCAGGGGCACCACCAATATGACCGCGAGCGGCACCGACCAGCTTTCATAGAGCGCGGCAAGGCACAGGAACACGATCAGCAGCGAGACGGCATAGAGCGCCGGCGCCTGACCGCCCGACAGCTGTTCCTCATAGGACAGGCCGGTCCATTCGAAGCCGATGCCTTCCGGCAGCTTCGCGGCATGTTCCTCCATCGCCTTTATCGCCGCGCCGGTGCTGTAACCCGGTGCGGGCGAGCCCATGATCTCCACGGCGGACACACCATTATATCGCTCCAGCCGCGCGGGGCCATAGACCCAGTCCGCGGTGGCGAAGGAGGAGAAGGGCGCCATCGCCCCGGTCGATCCGCGCACATAATAAGTGTCGAGGGAGGCCGGGCTGGTCCGGAACGGCGCATCCGCCTGCACATAGACGCGCTTCACCCGCCCGCGGTCGATGAAGTCGTTGACATAGGTGCCGCCAAAGGCCGTGCTGACCGTGTCGTTGATGTCCGCCTGCGAAACGCCGCTGGCGCCGGCGGCGGCCTGATCGACATTGAGCTTGAGCTGCGGCGCATCCTCCAGGCCGTTGGGTCGCACCTGCGCCAGCCGCTTGTCCTGCATCGCCATGCCGAACAGCTGGTTCCTGGCGGCGAGCAGTTTGTCGTGGCCCAGATTGGCTTCATCCTTCAACTCGAAGTCGAAGCCGTTGGCATTGCCCAGCTCCAGCACCGCAGGCGGCACGAAGGCGATGGCCATGCCGGCGTGGATCTTGCCGAAGGCCGCATTGGCGCGCGCAGCGATCGCTGCGGCGGCATTCTCCTTGCCCGGCCGCTCCTTCCAGTCGCGCATGCGGACGAAGGCGATGCCGACATTCTGGCCCTGGCCCACGAAGCCGAAGCCGCTGACGGTGAAGACGGACTGGATATTCGCCTTCTCGTCCACCAGGAAATGCTCGCGCACCTTGTCCATGGTGCGGGCGGTCTCCTCCATCGTCGTGCCGGCGGGCAGCGTCACCTGGGTGAAGAGCAGGCCCTGGTCTTCCTCCGGCAGGAAGCCCGACGGCAATCGCAGGAACAGAAGGCCCATGCCGGCCACGATCAGCACATAGACGATCAATGTCCTGCCCCAACGCCGCTCCACCGTGCGCAGGCCGCTGGAATATTTGTCCACGCCACGGTCGAAGGTGCGGTTGAACCAGCCGAAAAAGCCGCCGCGCGCGCCATGGCCCTGGCTGGCCGGCTTCAGGATCGTGGCGCACAGCGCGGGGGTGAGGATAAGGGCGACCAGCACGGAAAGCACCATCGAGGAAACGATGGTGATCGAGAACTGGCGGAAGATCACGCCGGTCGAGCCACCGAAGAAGGCCATGGGCAGGAACACCGCCGACAGCACAAGGCCGATGCCGACCAGCGCGCCGCTGATCTCGTCCATGGACTTTTTCGCGGCCTCCTTGGGACTGAGTCCTTCCTCCTGGATCAGCCGCTCCACATTCTCGACGACGACGATGGCATCGTCGACCAGCAGGCCGATGGCGAGCACCATGCCGAACAGGGTCAGCGTGTTGATGGTGAAGCCCGCCGCCAGCAAGATCGCCATCGCCCCCAGCAGGACCACGGGCACGGCGATGGTAGGAATGAGCGTCGCCCGCCAGTTCTGCAGGAACAGGAACATGACGACGAAGACCAGGACGACCGCTTCCAGCAGCGTGTGGACGACCTGTTCGACCGACAGGCGGACGAATGTCGAGTTGTCGACGGGGAAGTCGACCTTGACGTCGGCCGGGAACTGCTTCGACAGGCGCGCGACCTCGGCCTTCACAGCGTTCACCGTGTCGAGCGCGTTGGCGCCGGGCGCCAGGCGGATGCCGATGCCCGACGCCTGCTTGCCGTTGAACCGGGCCTGGAAACTGTAGTTTTCGGACCCCAGGTCGACGCGCGCCACATCGGACAGTCGCACGGTCGAGCCATCGGGATTGGACCGCAGCAGGATGTTGCGGAATTCCTCCGGCGTGCGCAGCCGCGACTGCGCCGTCACGGTGGCGTTCAGCGCCTGTCCGGCGACGGCGGGCAGGCTGCCCACCTGTCCGGCCGAAACCTGTGCGTTCTGCGCCCGGATCGCGGCCTTCACATCGGCAACGGTCAGGCCGAGGTTGGACAGCTTGAACGGATCGACCCAGACCCGCATCGCATATTGCGCGCCCAGCACCTGGGTATCGCCGACGCCCGTGATGCGGCTGATCGGGTCCTGCAGCGTGGAGGCGATGAAATCGCCCAGGTCCACCTGATCGTGCGACCCGTCCTGCGAATAGAGCGCGACGATCAGCAGGAAGTTGGCCGTCGACTTGGTCACGCGCACGCCCGCCTGCTGCACTTCCTGCGGCAGCAGCGGCGTTGCCTGGGCCAGCTTGTTCTGCACCTGCACCTGCGCGATGTCCGGATCGGTGCCCTGCTCGAAGGTGAGCGTGATGGACAGGTTGCCCGCGGAATCGCTGGTCGAGGAGAAATAGCGCAGATGGTCGATGCCCTTCATCTGCTGCTCGATCACCTGGGTCGTGGTGTTTTCAAGCGTCTGGGCGTCGGCGCCGGGATAGAGGGTGTTGATCGTCACCTTGGGCGCGGCGATTTCCGGAAACTGCGCGATCGGCAGGGTCCGCAGCGCCAGCAGGCCGGCCAGCATCAGGATGATGGCGATGACCCAGGCGAAAATGGGTCGCTCGATGAAATAGCGTGACATGGGGATCAGTTCCCCTTGCCCGTGGCCGGGGCCGTCACCTGCTGGGGCGGCCCGGCCTTCACCACCGTCCCCGGTTGCAGGTTGAGCAGCCCTTCCACGATCAGCCGGTCCCCCGCCTTCAGGCCGCCGGTTACGACCCAAGTGTCGCCCATGGCGCGATCGACGGTGACGGTGCGCTGCTCCACCTTGTCCTGCGCGCCGACGACCAGCGCCGTGGCCCGGCCGCGCGGATCGCGGGAAATGCCCTGCTGCGGGGCAAGCAGCGCCTGTTGCCGCACGCCTTCGACCAGCTGGGCGCGGACATACATGCCCGGCAGCAGCAGGCCGTCCGGATTGGGGAAGGTTGCGCGCAGCGTCACGCCGCCGGTGGTGGGATCGACCGTGACCTCGGAAAATTGCAGCCGGCCCTCGATGGGATAGGTCTTGCCGTTCGGCAGGAGGAGCCGGGCGCGCGCGCCGTCCGCGCCACCCTTGCTGAGCGCGCCGGCGTTCAGCGCTTCCTTGAGGTTCAGGACCTGCGCGGCGGACTGGCTGACATCCACATAGACCTGGTTGGTGCGCTGGATGGTCGCCAGCGCGGCGACCTGGCCCGCCTGCACCAGCGCGCCGGGCGTGAACAGCGACCGGCCGATGCGGCCGGAAATGGGCGCGCGGATGCGGGTGAAATCCAGATTGACCCTGGCCGCATCGACGGCGGCCTTCTGCGCCGCGACATCGCCCAGCGCCTGCTGGGCGGCGGCTTCCGCATTGTCCGCTTCCTGCCGGCTGACCGCATTGATGGCGACCAGGCCGCGATAGCGCTCGGCCTGGAGCCGCGTGGCGTTGATCGAGGCCCGGGCCCGCGCGAGATTGCCCTGCGCGGTGCCCAGCGCGGCGCGATAGGGCGCATCCTCGATTTCGTAGAGCAGCTGCCCGGCCTGGACCAGGGCGCCTTCGGTGAACAGGCGGCGGCGGATCACGCCGCTGATCTGCGGCCGGACTTCGGAGGTTTCCACGGCGGCGACGCGCCCCGGCAACTCGTTCGTCAGCGTGACGGCTTCGTTCTTCAGCGTCACCACGCCGACCGTGGGCGGCGGTGGGGGCGGTGGGGCATTGTCGCCACATCCCGCCAGCAGAGCAATTGCCATCAGTCCTGCCAGGCTGCGCCGATGCATAGGTCCATCCATTTATTGTAAAGCAGAAGCGCGGAATGAACATTCATTCCGCTTGCGGGTCACTAGGAGATGTGTCAGGCGAGAGCAACCGAAAAGGTGGGGGGATCAAGGATAATGATTGCAACGCAGCATGAGGTGGGGAGCGCCAGGAGCCGTGTCGTCAATGCCGCACGACATCTTTTCGCCACCCGCGGCTTCCATCAGATGTCGATGGCCGAGCTGGCCGAGGAAGCGGATGTCAGCGTGGGCGCGATCTATCGCTCGTTCAAGGGCAAGGCCGATATCGTTCTGGCCATTGTGGAGGTGGATGCCCGCGCACGGCTGGAAACGCTGGCCAGTCTCAGCGCGCAGGTGAAAAGCGGCATGACGCCGGTGGAGACCGCGCTGACACGGATGGCGCTTCTCTCCCTGTCGGAAGGGGACGAAGCGCTTTCCTTCGAGATTCTGGCTGAAGCGCATCGCAATGCCGATGTGGCCAGGATGATCGCGGATCTGTGCGTGCATTATCGCAACGCCTTCCGGGATTTTGCCTGCGTCGCCAATCCGCGGCTTTCGACCATGGAGTTGGACGCCGCCGAGGAATTGCTCCTCGCCTGCATGTTCGGGCTGGGCCATCGCACGCTCTCCGGACCTCGTCTGGGCGTGAACGAAACGGCAGAATATACCGCGAAAATGATCCTTCACGCGCTCAACGCCCTGCATCCAGACATGGGATGAAGCCTGCGGAACCGGCCATTCGCGCCGAGCCGGAATTTGGCGAATGACTCCAATCCGGTCGTTCGGGAGGCCGCTGGAAACGATCTCCCGAACCCGGTCGGCCATGGCGCCCGCATCCAGCCCGGTCATGTCCTTGTTGTCGGTTGGCACCAATCCAATACAGACGGGGTGTCCCGTCTTATGCGGCGGCTTGCAGCCCCGATGCATCGTCAAGCGCAAGGCCACGGACGGCGGCCGAACGTGTCCTGCAGCGATCGATATAGGCATCGAAGATGTCGCTGGCGGGGAAGGCGTGCCGGCCGAAGGCAAGCGCGCTGCCGATGAGGAGGTCGGCGCCGGTAAATCGCTCGCCCATCATATAGGGGCCTTGCGCCAGCGCCGTCTCGATCCGGCGGATCACGGCTTCATGGCCACGCTGCTTTTGCGGCGATCCGGCAAGCTCGCCCGCCATGCCGGCGAACAGCGCCGGCTCCAGTTCGGCGACATACCATGCCAGCCAGGTCAGGTAATCGCCACGCCGCGGATCGCCGGGGATCGGCGCAAGCCCCGCCTCGGGAAAGACTTCGCCCAGATAGAGGACGATGGCGACCGACTCCGCGACAAGCGTTCCGTCATGGAGGATCGCAGGCACGCGTTTGTCGGGATGCGGGTTGGCTGGATCGGGCGATCCTGCGCCGGTCATCGGCCGGAAGATGGACACCGGGTGGATCTCATAGGGAACGCCCAGCTCTTCCAACAGCCAGATCATGCGCGACGAACGGGATTGTGGAGTGTGGTACAGGGTGATCATGACGTTCTTCTCCTTGGCGGCAGGAAAGCGGGCCGGCGACCGGCTTCCCATGACGGAAGGGCTTGTAGGATCATGCTGCTGACAGCATTCTGTCAGTAGGAGGTAGATCATGCGTCGTGCGGACAGGCTGTTCCAGATCATCCAGATCATGCGGCGATCGTCCCGCCCGGTGACGGCCGGCGAGATTGCAGGCGAACTCGAAGTCTCGCCGCGAACGGTCTACCGCGACGTGGCCGACCTGATGGCGCAGCGCGTGCCTATCCAGGGCGAAGCGGGGTTGGGCTACATCCTCGACGACGCGTTCGACATGCCGCCGCTGATGCTCACGCCCGACGAAATCGAGGCGGCGGTCCTCGGCGCCCAATGGGTCGCAGGCCGGGGCGATCCGGTGCTGGCGAATGCGGCACGCGATCTCATCGCCAAGATCACCAGCGCCGTGCCGGAGCGCCTGCGTCCATTGATCGCCGACCCGTCGATCGGCACGCGACCGGCTTCCAGGCTGGCGCCGGACGGCATCGACATCGCCCGGACGCGCGCCTGCATCCGGGAAGGGTGCAAGATCCAGCTCGACTATCGCGACGAGCGCGGCGACATGAGCCGGCGCGTGGTCTGGCCGGTCATCATCGGTTATTTCGAAGAGACGCGCATGCTGGCCGCCTGGTGCGAGTTGCGGCAGGACTTCAGGCATTTCCGCACCGACCGCATCGTTGCCGCCGCATTTCTCGAAGATCGCCATGGCAGCCGGCCTGGCGTGCTCCGCCAGCGATGGAAGCGGCACATGGCGGAAAAGCACCGCGCTGCCGCCGCGTCCTGATCGTTCCGTTCAGGGATTCGGGTGGCACCGGCCCGCTCGCGACCGCCGCCGCGCATCTTGCCCGAACGGCCAAAAAAAGACGCCCGGAACCGTCGTTCCGGGCGTGGGATGGGGCATCTTCGGTGCAGGAAGATGTCACATCAGAGTTTGAACCGGATGCCCGTGACGAAATAGCGCCCGATGACGTCATATTGCGACTGGAAGGTCGGGTAGAATTCCGTCGGCTGGGCATTGGGCTGCGGCGCGAACACGAATTTGTCGGTGATGTTCGTGACGGACCCGAACCAGGTGACCAGATGCTTGCCGGCCGAAAAGTCGTAGGAGATGTTCGCGTTCAGATAGGCGACCGGCGCGATGCGGTTGTTGGTGTAGAATTGCGTCGGCACCAGCGTGTAATGCAGCGTGCCGATATAGCGCATGTCGATCCCGAAGTTGAACGGGCCATCCGTATAGTCGACCGACGCCGTGAGCTTGTGCCGCGGCACGCCGGCGCCGGCGACGCCGGCATTTTCGACCGGCGTGCTTGTCGGCCCCGACTTCGACGTGAGCTTCGGCGTGTAGTTGCCGATCAGGCGCAGGTCGAGCCGCGCGGGATCGTCCGACAGCATCCGGCCCAGGTCCAGGCGATAGTTGATCTCATAGTCGAAGCCGTGGGTCGTGAGCGATGCCTGGTTGAACGGCACCTGGGAGATGTTGATCGGGAAGTTCGCCGGCGTCCGGTTGGCGAAGGGGAAGGGACGATTGATGAATGAACACAGCACGTCGGTGCCGCCGCTGTCCTCGCACCGCTGGCTGAGGTCGGTGGTGCTCAGGCGGGTGATCTGGTCCTTGATCTTGATGTGATAATAATCGAGCGAAACGCTGAAGCCGGGGAGGAATTCCGGCTGCCAGATCGCGCCCAATGTCAGGGTGCGGGCGGTTTCCGCCTTCAGGTCGGGGTTGCCCTGCGTCAGCGTGATCGTGTTGGTGTTGGTGTTGGTGTGAACGTCGTTGAACGTGCCGCGGGTGGAGGACACGCCGGCGAACAGCTCATATAATGTCGGTGCGCGGATATCCTGGGAATAGGTGGCCCGGAAGCGGAGCTGGTTCACGGGTGTCCAACTGAGGCCGCCCTTCCACGCCCAGATGCCGCCGCTCACGCTGTAATCGGTGTAGCGGGCTGCGCCGTTCAGGTCGAAGGCCTGGAAGAAGGGGGTGTCGTGCAGGATCGGCACCGCGATTTCGACAAAGCCTTCCTTGACCGTCTGCTTGCCGCTGGCCGGGCCGACATTGGTGCTGTTGAAGGTCAGGTTATAGGGGTTGGCATAGGTGCGCAGGCCGGTCAGGTCGATCGGCTTGGAGGGATCGTTGTTGCTGGTCTGGTTCAGGCTCTGCCGCCGCCATTCGCCGCCCAGGGCGATGTTCACCGGGCCAGCCGGCAGGTCGAACAGCGCCCCCGTCAGCGAGGCGGCGATGTCGTCCTGCTGGTTCTTCACGCGGAACGTCGATTCCCGCTCGAAATAGGCGTAGGATTCCTTCGATGGCGATCCATTGCCGAACAGGTTCCAGGGCACGCAGCCATCCTGCAGCCCCGGATTGGTGAGGGTGATGCGGCAGACGATCTTGCCCGAGGGATCGCGCACGGCGTCCAGCGCCGCGAACCAGTTCCCCTGCAGGAAATTGCCGGTATGGCGCGTGTTCAGCTCGGATTCGCCGTGCGAATAGTTGATGTTCCAGTTGAAGGTGGAGAGCTTGCCCTTCAGTCCGGCCAGGATCGTCAGCGCCTTGTTGTTGGTATAGGCGACCTTGGGTGTCTGGTCCGCCTCGACGCGGCTGCCGACGAAGCTGTTGACGCCCTGGGCGATCATCGCGTCGCGCACGGCGGTCGGCAGGAAGGCGTTGTCGGAGAAGATCTGGAACGACTGGAACTGGGTGCCCGCCGCCACAGTGACATAACGTGTGTCGGAATCGGTGTAGCTGCCCTGGACGAACCCCTCGATGCCCGATCCGAAATCATAGTCGGCGCGACCGAAGGCCTGCTTGGTCCGCAATTTGCTGGTCAGCGTCGTGCCGAAGGTGACGGCCGTATCGGCGCCGCCCACGTTGAAGTTCGGCGTGCCGGTGGGGGTGCCCAGATCGGCCTTGTGGAAGCCGCCATTGGGATCGAACGTATAGAGGTTCAGGGAGAAGGGAACGGTCTGGCCGGCGGCGTTGCGGCCCGAGTTGATGAGCGTGCCATAGGTGCCGTTGGCCAGCCGCACGTTGAACATGGGGGTGAACGGATTTTCCGCCGTGCCCGCGGGCCGGTTGTTCGGATTGGCGGCGCTGCCGGCCGGATTGGCGCCGACATCCACCCAGCCGCCGGTATAGTTGCCGCCATAGGGGCGCTCGCCATTGTTCGGGATGCCGGGCTGGAAGAAATAATCGACGCTGGCTTCCAGGTGCAGCCGATTGTCCATCAGGCTGGTGCCGCCGGCAAGGCTGAACTTTTCCTGATGATTGTCGTGGCGGCTGGAAATGCCGGTTTGCACCACGCCCTTCAGCCCTTCGAATTTGGTGTCGAGGACGAAGTTGACGACGCCGGCGACCGCGTCCGATCCATAGGCGGCCGATGCGCCGCCCGTGACCACGTCGACGCGCTGGACCAGCGCCTGCGGGATGATGTTGGAATCGGTCGTGCCGTCGAAGCTCGTCGGCGGCAGCCGCTGCCCGTCGAGCAGCAGCAGCGTTTCGATCGCGCCGAGGCGGCGGAGGTTGAGGTAGTTGCCGGCGCTGGGCGTGCCCGCCTGGCTGCTGGTGACGTTCGCGCCCGCCGTCGCGGCGAATTGCGGCAATTTGGTCAGGCCCGCCGCGATGCTTTCGGGCGCCTTCTTCAGCAGCTCGGTGGCGCTGACGACGGTGACGGGGGTCGGTGCCTGATAGCCATTGGCGATGATGCGCGACCCGGTGACGATGATATCCTCGGTGGATGCCGATCCCGATCCCGATCCCGATGTGCCGCCGCGGGGCGCGCTTGCGGGTGGCGGAGCCGGCTCGGCCGTCTGCGGGGCGGGGCGGGTGTCGTCCGATCCCGCCGGAATAGCGACTGATTGCGCCTGCGCGGTGCCGATCGCCGACATGGCGGTGGCGATCATCAGTCCGGCGCGGGTCATCCTGGAAAAAATCATCGTGCATCCCCTCAATTGAGCGCGTCCGGGCATTTTCTGCCTCAATCCCGCATCTCGCCTGCATACTGTATTCATTTCAAAATGTTTCTGTCAAGGCAAAGAGCGCCATTGCGTTGCTCATCGGACCGAATTTCTGGCCGAAACGCCATTTATTGGGCCGGATTGACAGGCTGTGCGGTTTATTTAGTATACAGGAAAGATATTTGGGGGTTGGATTTTTCCTGATGACGCGCTCTGGACCAAAAGACGGCTTTCGTTCGCGCAACTGGTTTGCGAATCAGGAACGCGGCGACATGACAGCCATCTATCTGGAAAGGTTCATGAATTATGGCCTTACGCCCGATGAGCTGCGCTCGGGCAGGCCCATTGTCGGCATCGCGCAGACCGGTGGCGACCTGACGCCCTGCAACCGCGTTCACATCGAACTGGCAAAGCGGGTGCGGGACGGCATACGGGATGCGGGCGGCGTGCCGATGGAATTCCCGGTCCATCCGATCTTCGAGAATTGCCGCCGTCCGACCGCGGCGCTGGACCGTAACCTGGCCTATATGGGGCTGGTCGAAATCCTCTATGGCTATCCGCTCGACGCGGTGGTGCTGACGACCGGCTGCGACAAGACCACGCCATCGGCCGTCATGGCGGCGGCGACGGTCGACATTCCCGCCATCGTCCTGTCGGGCGGGCCGATGCTGGACGGCTATTTCGAAGGCGAGCGGGTCGGATCGGGCGCCGTGATCTGGAAAGGCCGCAAGCGCCTGGCGGCGGGAGAGATCGATGAGGAGGCGTTCCTCCAGATGGCCGTCGCGTCGGCCACGTCGGTCGGCCATTGCAATACGATGGGCACCGCGTCCACGATGAACGCCATCGCCGAAGCGCTGGGGATGTCCTTGCCGGGCTGCGCCGCCATCCCGGCCGCCTATCGGGAGCGCGGGCAATATGCCTATGAGACCGGACGGCGTATCGTAGACATGGCCTATGAGGAGCTGCGCCCGTCCCGCATTCTGACGCGCGAGGCGTTTCTGGACGCCATCGCCCTGACGGCGACGATTGGTGGATCGACCAATGCCCAACCCCATATCACGGCGATGGCGCGTCACGCCGGCGTGGAGATCACGGCGCAGGACTGGCGCGATCACGGCTTTGAACTGCCCCTGCTGGTCAACATGCAGCCTGCGGGCGCGTATCTGGGCGAGAGCTTCCATCGGGCAGGCGGTGTGCCCGCGGTGATGTGGGAACTGCTGCAGGCCGGCAAGCTGCACGGCGAGCGGATCACGGCCAGCGGACAAACGGTCCGGGCCAATCTGGAAGGGCGCGAAGCGACCGACCGCGGCGTGATCCGCCGCTATGGCGAGCCCCTGCTGGAAAATGCGGGCCTGTTGCCGCTCAGCGGAAACCTGTTCGACTTCGCGATCATGAAGGTGAGCGTGATCTCGCCGGCCTTCCGCGCGCGCTATCTGTCGACGCCGGGGCGGGAGGGCATGTTCGAGGCGCGCGCGATCGTGTTCGACGGTTCGGACGATTATCATCACCGGATCAACGACCCGGCGCTGAACATCGACGAGGATTGCATCTTGGTGATGCGCGGCGCGGGGCCGATCGGCTGGCCGGGATCGGCGGAGGTCGTGAATATGCAGCCGCCCGATGCCCTGCTGATGCGCGGCGTCAACAGCCTGCCGACGATGGGCGACGGGCGGCAGTCGGGCACGTCCGATAGCCCGTCGATCGTCCATTGCTCGCCGGAAAGCGCGGCGGGCGGGGGCCTCGCCTGGCTGCGCACCGGCGACATCGTCCGCATCGACCTGAATGCCGCGCGCTGCGATGCGCTTGTGCCGGAAGAGGAAATCGCCCGGCGCAAGGGGGAGGGCGCGCCCGCCACGCCGCCCAGTCACACGCCATGGGAAGAAATGTATCGCGCGCATGTGGGGTCGATCGAAACCGGCGCCTGCCTTGATTTTTCGACGCGCTATCACCAGATTTCCCGCCGCCTGCCCCGTCACAACCATTGATGGCGGCGCTGCATGCATCCCGGCCGGAAGGGTTCCTGATGGATCGCATCTGGTGTATGCAGTTCGGGCGCGCCACGGTCGGGCGGCATGGTATCGGAGCAGGAGTTGATCGAGGCGGATATGCAGCAATCAGGTGCGGTCGCGGCGGAACCGGTCGAGGACATCACCCCTTCGACGCTGCGCACGCATATCGTCAAGACGTTGCGCGCGCAGATCATGAGCGGCCGTTATCGGCCCGGCGAGCGGTTGAACGAGAGCCAGATCGCGCGCGAATTCAAGATCAGCCGCATCCCGGTGCGGGAGGCGTTGTCGCAGCTCCAGGAACAGGGGCTGGTGATGAACCACGAGCGTCGCGGCATGTTCGTCATCCAGTTGACGCCGGACGAGGTGCAGCAGATCAACAGCCTGCGCATGGTCCTGGAAACCGAGGCACTGCGCCTGGCGCGCGCGCGGATGACGCCCGAAATCCTCGCCGAACTCACCGAACTGGTCGAGCAGATGGAGGCATGGGACGGTCCGTTGATCGACGCGGCCGCGCTCGACCGGAAATTCCATGCCGTGATCTGGCGGGCGTCGGGCAATCCCTATCTGGAACGGACATTGGAAGCGCTGACGACATCGCTGTTCGCGCACAAGGCGCTGGAACATGTCAGCCAGGAAATCCGCCGCTGGCGGCTCAACCATCATCGCGCGCTGCTCGATGTGGTGGCTGGCGGTGGCGAAGATCCGCAAATGGCGCTGCTCACGCATCTGCGCATGGCCTATACCGAGCCGGAACGGTTTTCCAGCCTGGCGGTCCACAAGGCCTAAAGCGCGTTGCGTTACATCCGGCGCGGCGCGCGCGCTCTCATTCCTTGTTGTCGCATGTTTCTTGCGCAAAACCGGTTCCCGCTTCTGCGCAGGATGCTCCGGGGCCGACCGGCATCCCTTTTTCCCTTGCCGTTGCTCCGGCGCCGATGGCGGCTTCGGCGTGCGGTTTCTCATGTCTGGAGGACAGTGATCCATGAAATTGTTGCGTTACGGACCCAAAGGCGCGGAAAAGCCCGGCCTGCGCGATCAGGATGGCAAGATCCGCGACCTTTCGGGCGTCATTGCCGATATCGATCCGGAGACGCTGGGGAACGGGCTCGCGGCGCTCAGGGGTCTGGATGTCGCCGCGCTTCCCACCGTGGAGGAGGGCGTGCGCATGGCCGAGCCGGTGGCCAGGGTCGGCAAGTTCGTCTGCATCGGCCTCAACTATCGGGATCATGCCGAAGAAGCCGGCATGGCGATCCCGACCGAACCCATCCTCTTCATGAAGGTCACGTCGGCGATCATGGGGCCGAACGACGACATCTTGATGCCGCCCGCATCGCAGAAATCCGACTGGGAAGTCGAGCTGGGCGTCGTGATCGGCAAGACGGCACGCTATGTCCCCGTTGAAAGCGCAATGGATCATGTTGCCGGGCTATGCGTGGTCAACGACCTGTCGGAGCGCGAATATCAGCTCGAACGCGGCACCCAGTGGGACAAGGGCAAGGGCTGCGACACTTTCGGCCCTTTCGGTCCCTGGCTGGTGACGATGGACGAGGTGGCGGACATCGACAATCTGGGCCTTTGGCTGGAGATCGACGGGGTACGGATGCAGACGGGCAATACCGCCAATCTGATCTTCGACGTCCCCTTCATCGTCCATTATGTCTCCCAGTTCATGAGCCTGCATCCGGGCGACATCATCAGCACCGGCACGCCCCCCGGCGTCGGCATGGGCATGAAGCCGCAACGCTTCCTGAAGGAAGGCGAAGTCATCACGCTGGGCATCGACGGCCTGGGGGAACAGCGCCAGCTGGTGCGGCGCGGCATCGTGGGCGCTTGATGGCGCCAGGGCGTTGCCACATCGGGCGGAAACGCGCCGTTCCCTGTGGGCGTATTTTCCGGGGCGTTGACCGCAAGGGGTCAACCTGAACATGCTTCCAGGGGCTCCGCGGCAGTGGAGCCCCGCCCGTCAACGGCTCAATTCGAAGAGGCCGGCGGTGGTGCGGACGCCGCCGCCGGGGCCGGGGGGAATGACCGGCTGAGATAGTCGGTGATCTGCGCCAGCTCCTCATCGCTGGCCACCGCGCCACGGCCCGCCATCACGTCGATAAGTTCCTGCCAACCATGATGGTCGAGCCGCTGCCGCGCCGCGATCTCCGGCGCGTGGCAGGATGAGCAGACCCGGATCGTCAAATCATGGCCGGGGCCGGCGGGCAGGGCGGGCAGGGCCGTTGGGGTCGCCTGCCCGAAGACCGTCCTTGTTCCGGCCATCAGGACCATTGCCGCGGCCAGTGCAACGGCCGCCGACCTGGCGCGTGTTCCGTTCACATGGAACCGCGCGCGATGCCTCGCCGTTGCCATGGCCGCGCCGTCGGGCGATCCCGTTCTAGCTCTGGCACGCATAGGCATTCTCCCCGCTCGTCAAAGGCTGAACACCACCAGCGAATCGCTTTCGGCCTTCGCCCCGATCAGGCCGCCGCCGGTCGCGACGATGGCGACATATTGCTTGCCGGCCGCGCCTTCATAGGTGATCGGCGTCGCCTCGCCGGAGGCAGGCAGCGTGTAGGCCCAGATTTCCTTGCCCGTCCGCGTCTCGAACGCGCGGATGCGGTTGTCGTCGGTGGCCGCGATGAAGGTCAGCCCGCTTGCCGTCAGGATCGCGCCGCCCAGGCCCGGACGCCCGGTGTCCCGCTGCCCGGCCGGGAAGCTGTCCGTCACGCCCAGAGTAGATCGCCACGCGATCTTGCCGGTGTTCACATCGACCGCGACAAGCTGGCCCCATGGCGTCGGGCCGCAGGGAAGGTGGGTGTCGGGATTCCAGAAACGGCGTGTCCCGGCCAGCGGCCCGGAATTGACATAGGCGCCGTCCGGCCCCTTCACCAGCCGCATCGGCTGGGCCAGGTTGTTGACGTTCGCGACGAACAGCCCAAGCATGGGGTCGAACGCCCCGCCATAATAGTTCACGCCGCCCTGCGTGCCGGGCAGCGAGACCGTATAGCGATCGACCTCCAGCGGCAGGTAGATCGACCCCAGCTTCATATGATTGTCGTCGACCAGCTTTTCGCAGAAGGCCTGATGTTCGGGGACGCCCTTGTAGAGGTTGTCGCGGCGCAGCGCGGTCTGGGCCAGCGGTTCGGGTGCGACCGGAAAGGGCTGGGTGGGGGAAAGCTGTTCGCCCGGCACGGTGCTGGCGGGCACCGGGCGTTCCTCGACACCGAAGATCGGTTCGCCGGTGACGCGGTCGAGGATGAACATCAGGCTGTTCTTGTTCACCGTGACGAGCGCGGGGATGACCTTGCCGTTGCGCTTCACGTCGATCAGCGTCGGGGGGGACTGGGTATCCATGTCCCACACATCATGGTGCGTGACCTGGAAATGCCATTTATACCTGCCGGTGCGAGCGTCCACGGCGACAATCGAACTGGAGAACAAGTTGTTGCCCGGCCTGTCGGTGCCGATACGGTCGTTATTGGGGGCGCCCAGCGGCATGTAGAGGATGCCCCGCGCCGCATCGACCGTCATATAGCCCCAGACATTGACCCCGGAACGATCCTTCCAGCTGTCGCCGCCCCAGCTGTCATGGCCAAGCTCGCCGGGGCGCGGCGTGCTGTGGAACGTCCATATGAGCTTGCCCGTGCGCACGTCCCATGCGCGGGTATCGCCCGCCGGGCCGCGTCCGCCGCCGTCGCCGCCCGGCCCCTCGCCCGGGCCTGCGCCGGTGATGACCAGATCGCCGAAGATGACGGGGGGAGAGGGCAGGGTATAGGGTTTGTCCATGCCCGTGGTCATGACCTCGGGCGTCTTCAGGTCGACGATGCCGCCATTGCCGAAGCCCGCGGTCAGGGTGCCGTCCTGCGCGTTGATCGACAGCAGCTTCCCGCCGCGCGTGCCGAAAATGATCGCGGGCGAGTGATGCGTGCTCCCCGGCCAATAGGCTATGCCGCGCAGCGACGCGGCATCCTGCCCCGGAATGGTGAAGACCCACTTCTCCTTCCCCGTCGATGCATCGAGCGCGACGATCCGGCCATAGGGGGTCGAAAGATACATGGTCGAACCGATGACCAGCGGGATCGCCTCCGACTGGAGCCAGCGGCTGCTGGTCGTGCCGGCGGGCTTCATGTGATAGGTCCAGGCCGGGTGCAGCCGGCCGACATTCGCGGGGGTGATCTGGGTCAGCGGCGAGTAGCGCCCGCCGCCAAGATCCCGGCCCGCATGGGGCCAGCCGGTCTCCTTCGCCGGCGCGCCCTGCGCGGGCAGGGCCTGGACCGCCAGCAAGGCGATGCAACTTCCTGAAGCGAGCCGCTTGGTGAGCACAGGCATCTTCTTCCCCCTTGGGTTATGTTATCCTTGGCAATTCATGCGCCGCCCGCCTCCGCCCACAGGCCATCGAGCCGCGCGGCGGGCCAGCTGTTGGCGTTCCAGGTCCAGCCAAGGTCGCTGGCCTGGACCGCCCCGATCAGTTTTTCCTTCGGCGTGCCTGCCTTCACCGCGGCGCGGGCGCGATCGAGAAATGTCGCCAGCTTGCCGCGAAAGGCCAGGACGTCCGCACGGGGCATCGGCGCGTCGCCATGGCCGGGGATTGCGGCGTCGAAATCCAGCTTCAGGATTTCGTCCAGCGTCGCGATCCAGCCGGTGATATTGGCGCCGCCCGCATAATCGATCGTGGGCGTCGCGGCGACCAGCAGGTCCCCCGTCGACACGACATGCGCGGCGGGGAAGTGGATGACCGCATCGCCGCTGGTATGGCCGGGAATATAGTGATGGGCGTCCACGCGGCCGCGGGCCATCACCAGCGAGACATCCTTGCTGAACAGCAGATTGGGCGGTGCCGGCGGGGCGGCGCCATTGGCGGGAGCGGGCGCCGCCGCTATCCGGTCCGCAAGGCCGTCCGTACCGATCACCAGCGCCTTGGCATCGAGAAAGCGGGCATTGTTGCCGATATGATCGCCATGATGGTGCGTGTTGAACACGGCGATCACGGGCAAGGTGCTGACCGACCGGATGGCCGCGACCAGGGTGTCGAAATTGGCTTCGCCGCCAAGCTTGTCGTCGACCAGGACCAGTCCCCGGTCGGCAACCCATATCGTGACATTCCCGCCCGCGCCGGCGACCATGTAGATATCGGGCTTTACCTGCCGGACCTGCTGGGGGGCAACCGGCGCCGAGTTCGGGAGGGGGCCCGGCGCCGGTTGTTGTGCGCTCGCGGCACCGATGGGCAGCGTAAGCGCACAGAGAAGGGGAAGGATAGGCTTCATCATCTGTCGCCCTTTGGCGCACCGCTCCGGCTGTCCGCCAGGGTGCAGGCATATGATATACCGCCCATGGACAAACAGGCCGGCTGCCGTCGCCATCGGTCCTGGAACGATCGTGCTGCCGGGCCGTTCCGCGCGCCGGCCAACCGCGAAAGGGGCGATCGCGCCGATGATGGCTGCGAGCCTTGATTGCGATGCTGTCCCTGTCATGCATGCTCTCCCCAATGTGGTTCCTGCAAGGGGCGGATCACGTCGTGGTCCAACCCCCGTCGATTACGAAATCGGTCCCCGTGACGAAGCCTGCATCGCTTGGGACAGAGGCGCAGGCTTTCGGGCCGCGCGCTCGCCGGTCGGGTCGATGAACAGCCAGAGCACGGCGCCAAGCATCGCCACGCCCGCCATCAGGTACAGCACCTCGTTCCAGTCATTGCCGTTGCGGGCCAGGATGACGCCCGCGATCACCGGTGCCACGAAGCCGGAGAAATTGGCGAACATGTTCATCGCCGCCGCGACGGTTGCCGTGTAGTTCTTGCCGACTTCGACACAGCTGTTCCAGGAAATCGGCACGGTGAGGTCGCCGCAGAAGCTGATGGCGGCCATGATGGCGATGACCACGGCGATGTTGCTGACATGCGGCACGATCAGCAGCAGGACGGCGACGGCGCTGAAGGCCCCGATCGCCACCAGCTGGCGCGAGACGCGCAGCGGCAAGAGGCCGCTGATCAGCGAACCGAAGCCGCCGCACAGCAATGGCAGGACGGCAAGCCCTGCCGTCGCCGCCGCGCTCTGGCCATGGGCTTCCCGCAAATAGGTCGGCAGCCAGGTGACGAAGAAATACCACACATAGGACCAGCAGAAATATTGCAGCATCAGCATGATCGTCTGCGGACGCAGCAGGATGCGGACCCAGCCCTCCTGCCGCGCATGGGAGACGAGCGCGCGGGATTCCTGCAGCATCTCCAGTTCGGCGGCGTTGACCTTGGGGTGATCCGCCGGGTCCTCCCTGAACCAGCGCAGGAAGGCGATGCACCAGACGACCCCCAGCAACGCGAAGGCGACGAAGCTCCAGCGCCAGCCGAGCAGGTTGATGCCGAGCAGGGCCAGCGGCGGAGTCACGGCGCCGCCCCAGCGGGTGCAGGCCCACATCAGCGCCTGCGCCTTCACCCGCTCGCCGCGCGGCAGCCACTGGCTCAGCATCCGGGTAAGATTGGGGAAACATCCCGCTTCGCCCGCGCCGAAGAGGAAGCGCACGATCCACATGGAGGTGACGTTCCAGGCCGCGCCGGTCAGGGCGGTGAAGAAGGACCAGGCCAGAACGATCTGCGCAAGCAGGCGGCGGACGCCGATCTTGTCGCCCAGCACGCCCATCGGGATTTCGAACAGGGCGTAGGAGAGGCCGAACGCGCCGAGGATCGCGCCCAGCTGCTGCTTGTCCAGATGCAGGTCGGCAGCGATCGGCGTGGCCGCCTGGGAAATGGCGACCCGCTGGATATAGGAGAGGATCGCCAGCGACAGCGCGAAGCCGACGACCCCATAGCGCACTTTCGTCGCCTTCATGCGATGCCGCCCTTGCTCATTGCTATCCTCCAGCGGCGCCGGCTTTCCGGTCGCGCGTTTCAATCGGTGCGGCATATCGCCGGAACGTTATCTGTATACTAAAGACAGAATATGGCTTGTCAATGCTCCCGATGCGCGGCATTGATCGCTGCGTAGCGATCGATATTGCAACCATATGGCGGCGTTTCTCCATGAGGTTGCACTGTATTCAGATTGGAGTGTCAATGAGCGACAGAGAGGGGGAGCCAGCGCCGCCCGCCCGGTCAGCGGGGACGCTGAAAGGGGCGGTCGCGCTTGTCACCGGCTCCGGACGGGGGCTCGGGCACAGGATCGCGGAGACGCTGATCGGCCTGGGCGCCGATGTGGCGATCCATGACATCGACGAAAACGCCCCCGCACAGTTCGGCGAAGGGCAGAGCCTGACCGCCGTCGCAGCGGCGCTGGCGTCCGGCGGCGCGCGCACGATCGGCGTGACCGGCGACGTGACCGACGAGGCTGCGGTGAATCGCATCGTTGCCGAGGTGGAAGCGCGACTCGGTGCGATCTCCATCCTCATCAACTGCGCGGGCGGCGATATTGGCGCGCATGGCACCAAGCCGAAGCCCAATGACGCGCTGAACATCAGCCTGGGAGATGCGATGGCGGTGTTCCAGCGCAATTTCATCAGCACCATGCTGGTCTGCCGCGCCGTGGCCCCGGGCATGGGCCGCCGGAACAAGGGCGCAATCGTCAATTTCGGTTCGCTGAACGGTCATCAGGCGGTGTCGCCCGAAGTCATCTATGGCTGCGCGAAGGCGGCGATCGTGCATTATACGCGCTGCCTGGCGCTGGAGATGCGGCCGCTTGGCGTGCGCGTCAACGCGATCAGTCCCGGCCCCGCAAAGACGGCCCGTTTCCTGGCCACGCGCCCGACCGACCCCAGGATGATGCTGGAGGGGCCGTCGCTCGACCGTTACGCAACGCCGTCCGAAATCGCCGATGTGGTGGCCTTTCTCGCGTCCGATCAGAGCGGCTTCATCAGCGGCCAGGTGCTGCGGGTGGACGGCGGCATCGGCCTGTACGCAGCCTGACGGGAGAGACGATATGGCGAACAGACTGACCGGCAAGACCTGCCTCATCACCGGTGCCGCGCAGGGCATCGGCCATGCCATCGCCGAAGCCTTCCTGCGCGAGGGTGCGGCAGTGATCGCGACCGATCTGCAACATGATCGCCTCCAGGCGACCTTTGCCGGGCGCGATGTGCGGATTGCGCAGATGGACGTGACCGATAGCGACGCCGTCGCACAGGTGGCCGCGGCCCATCCGGACGTGAACGTGCTGGTGAATTGCGCCGGCTGGGTCGCCGTCGGGACCATCCTTAGCGGCGATCCGGCCGATCTGGACCGCAGCTTCAGGATCAACGTCATGGCGATGGCCAACACGATCCGCGCCTTCCTGCCGGCGATGCGCGATCGCCGCAGCGGGTCGATCGTCAACATCGCGTCCGTCGTGTCGTCGGTCATGGCCGCGCCGGATCGGTTCGCCTACGCCACCAGCAAGGCGGCGGTGGTCGGGCTGACCATGTCGGTCGCGCGCGATTTCATCGGCGAGGGGATTCGCTGCAACGCGATCAGCCCGGGCACCGTCGAAACGCCCTCGCTGGGCGAGCGGCTCCGCCAGCAGGGCGACGAAGCCGCCGCCCGTGCCGCCTTCGTGGCGCGTCAGCCCATGGGCCGCATCGGCACGCCGCAGGAGATCGCGGAGATCGCCGTGCTGCTGGCGT
This sequence comes from Sphingobium aquiterrae, assembly GCF_037154135.1. Lineage (NCBI taxonomy): Bacteria > Pseudomonadati > Pseudomonadota > Alphaproteobacteria > Sphingomonadales > Sphingobiaceae > Sphingobium > Sphingobium aquiterrae. The sequence goes on along the minus strand of NZ_JBANFL010000010.1, from coordinate 69,641 downwards.
CCGACGAAGCCGGTTTCATGACCGGATCGAATCTGATCATCGACGGGGGCATGAGCCTCTGACGACCCTGTAATGCACTTTGGGAGAGATTGTTCATGCGCCTTTCGTCCTTCGCCATCGCCGCCACCCTGCTCGCCATTTCCATGCCGGCATCGGCCAGGGAGATTGTCGTCCAGATGAAGAACAAGGGCGCGGAGGGCGCGATGGTCTTCGAACCGTCCTTCGTGAAGGCCGCGCCGGGCGATGTCATCCGCTTCAAGCCCACGGACCCCGCGCACAATGCCGAGAGCGTGCCGAACATGCTGCCCGCGGGCGCCACGCCGCTGAAGGGCGCGATGAACGCCGAAGCCGTGCTGACCGTCACGAAACCCGGCCTTTACGGCATCAAATGCCTGCCGCATTTCGCCATGGGCATGGTCGCGCTTGTTCAGGTCGGCAAGGCCAGTCCGGCTGACATCGCAGCGACAAGGGCCGTCACCCTGCCGCCATTCGCCGCCAAGCGGATGACGGCGCTGCTGGCAAAGGTGAAATGATCCACCGCATCGGTTCCGATTCCCGGCCGGGACCGATGCGGTGCATGGCGGTGTCGACGGCGCTGCCCTGAACGGTCAGGACGGTGCTCGCGGGCACGAAAGGCCAGCCTCCCGCAAGAGGCGCTGGCTGCATCGGGTGCTGGTGGGGGCATCGGGTGCTTCAAGAACGCGCCTGGTCCTGGCCCTCTACCGCCATATGGATGCCCATGCGCACGTTCATCGCCCCACGCTGCTTGGCGAGAAGAACGTCAAGGGACGGTGCCTGGCAGGCTTTCCGAGGGGCACGAACAGTCGATTTCACCCTTTCAGATTTGCGACAACGACCGGCGCAATGCGGCCGACGATGGTGTCGATCCCCTTGTCGTTCGGGTGCATGCCGTCAGGCAGCAGCAGGTTGTGATGGCCCACCACGCCGTCGAGGAAGAAAGGATAGAGCGGGACGCCATATTTCCTGGCGAGATCGGGATAGATCGGGTTGAATATCGCGGCATAGTCCGGCCCCATATTGGGGGCCGCGAGCATGCCGGTCAGCATCGTGGGGATGTCGCGCTTCTTCAACTCGGTGAGGAGCGCGTCGAGATTGGCGCGGGTCGCCTTCGGGCTCAGCCCACGCAGCATATCGTTTGCGCCCAGTCCGACAATGACGAGGTCGGGCTTCCGGTCGAGACCGTCCAGCGTGAATGCGAGACGCTGGAGCCCTGCCGCACTGGTATCCCCTGACACGCCGGCATTGAACACCCGCGCCTTGGTGCCGCCTGCAGCCAGTCCGCGTTCGAGCGTGGGGGCGAAGCCCCGATCCTGCGCCAGATTATAGCCGGCGAACAGGCTGTCCCCGAAAACGACCACCAGCTTCGCATCGGCCGCGGGCGCCGTCGCCACGGGCGCCTCTGCCCGCGATCCATGCGATGTTACGGCTTCTTGCTTCGGCGCTTCCCTGGAACAGGCAACAACCATTTGGAGAACCAGCAACCACGCACCATATCGCAAAAACCTGCCCGCCAAGGAGTGCCCTTTCTTCATGCATGCACCAGTCGATGCCGCGACTATCGCGATCCGCGCGCGCAATGTCACCCTCTCGCTTGGAACCCGCGAGGCGCCGGTGGAGATATTGAAGGGTATCGACCTGGATATCGCGCGTGGCGAAAGCCTTGCGATCCTCGGCGCTTCCGGCTCGGGGAAATCCTCGCTGATGGCGGTGCTGTCCGGGCTGGAGCGCGCGAGCGGGGGGACTGTGACCGTTGGCGGGGTCGATTTCGGATCGCTCAACGAGGATGCGCTGGCCCGTGCCCGTCGCGGCCGTATCGGGATCGTGCTGCAATCATTCCATCTGCTCCCGACCATGACCGCGCTTGAGAATGTCGCGGTCCCGCTCGAACTGAGCGGCGATCCCGATGCCTTCGGCCGCGCTGCGGACGAGCTTGCGGCCGTCGGACTGGCGCATCGCCTGGACCATTATCCTGCCCAGCTTTCGGGCGGAGAACAGCAGCGGGTAGCCATTGCGCGCGCCGTCGCGCCGCGCCCGACCATCCTCTTTGCCGACGAACCCACCGGCAATCTGGATGCCGCGACGGGCGCCGCGGTGATCGACCTGCTTTTCGAGCGCCAGGCGGCGGCGGGCGCAACGCTTCTCATCATCACGCACGATCCCTCGCTGGCCGAGCGCTGTGGCAGGATCGTCGAGATGCGGGATGGCCGGATCATCGCCGAGCGCAGCCTGTGAGCGCTCTTGGCTGGCGCATGAGCTGGCGGATTGCGCGACGGGACCTCCATGCAGGATTTCGCGGCCTCCGCCTTCTCTTCGTCTGTCTTTTCCTGGGTGTCGCGACGCTGGCGGCGATCGGCAGCCTGACGGCGGCGATCACCGACACGCTTGCCGCGCGGGGGCAGACGCTGCTCGGCGGCGACCTGGAGGTCTCGATGACCCAGCGGGAAGCCGGCGCCGATGAAAAGCTGACGCTGCGCGCGCTCGGCACGATGAGCGAAACGATCCGGATGCGCGCGATGGCCCAGCGCGCCGGAAACACGAAAGCAGGTACGCCTGCGGCGGTACTCACCGAACTGAAAGGGGTCGACGCCGCCTATCCGCTCTATGGCACGCTCTCGCTCCGCACGGGGCGCTACACGCCGCCCTTGCCGGCCGACCGGATATTGATCGGGGCCGCGCTGGCGGAGCGGCTCGGCATCGCGCCCGGTGGCCGGATACGCTATGGCACCGCGACCTTCACCATTGCCGGCATCATCGCCGACGAACCCGACCGCGTCGGCGAGGGGTTCACGCTCGGGCCCGTCGCGCTGGTTTCGATGGAAGGCATGCGCCGTACCGGTCTGATCCAGCCGGGCAGTCTCTTCGAAAGCAAATATCGGATACGCCTGCCGGCGGGCCAGGACGCGGCGGCGCTGCGCGAACGGCTGGAAAAGCGCTTCGCCCCGACGGGCTGGGCGTTCAAGGATCGCGACCGTGCGGCACCGGGCGCCAACCGATTCTTCGAGCGCATGGGCCAGTTCCTGTCGCTCATCGGGCTCACCGCGCTCGTGATCGCGGGGATCGGCGTCGGCAACGGGGTGTCCTCCTATCTCGCGCTCAAGCGCCCCGGGATCGCGACGCTCAAGGTACTTGGTGCGGCCTCTGCGGACATCGAACGGATCTACCTGCTGCAGGTCGGTGCGATCGCCGCGCTTGGGATCGGCTGCGGCCTTGTGGCCGGTGCGCTGCTGCCACCGGCGCTCGTGGCGCTCGCCGGTGATCTGTTGCCGGTCCGTCCCGGCTTCCAGCTCCACCCCGTGCCGCTTGTCACCAGCGCGGTCTATGGGCTGCTCATCGCGTTGATCTTTTCCCTGCCGCCACTCGCCCGCGCACGTACCCAGCCCGCAGCCGCCATTTTTCGCGCATTGGTCGATCCTCGCCGCGGCATCGACCGCCGCAGCACCATCGCGATTGCGGTGGCCACGGCCGCGCTGATCGCGCTGGCGCTATTCACCGCGCGCGAGCCGCTTTTCTCGGCAGCGGTCCTGGGCGCTACGGCCGCCGTGCTGCTCTTCCTGCTGCTCCTGGGGCTTGCGATAAGCTGGCTGGCGAAGCGCATGCCGCGCCCTCGGCGCCCGCTCTGGCGGCTCGCGCTCGCCAACCTCTATCGGCCCGGCGCGCAGACGTCGGCTCTTGTCGTCGCACTTGGCCTTGCATTGACGCTTTTCGTCACGCTCGCGGGTATCCAGACCAGCCTGAATGCGGAGATCAGCCGCACCGTGCCCAAGAAGGCGCCCAGCCTGTTCGTCCTCGACATCCCATCCGCCCAGGAACAGCATTTCCGCGCGCTGGTGGCACGGCAGGCCCAGGCCCCCCGGATCAACGTCGTTCCGGCGTTGCGTGGCACCATCGTCGCCTATGCCGGCAAGCGGGTCGCCGATCTGAAGGAAATCCCCGAAGGCGCCTGGTTCCTGCGTGGCGAGCGGGGCGTGACCTACAGTGCCCGGCTGCCGGAGGGCAGCGATCTTGTCGCCGGCACATGGTGGCCCGCCGACTATCGGGGCCCGCCGCTGATTTCTCTCGATGAGAAAGCGGCGAAGACGCTCGATATCGGCATCGGCGACACGCTGACAGTCAGCGTCCTCGGCCGGGAGATCGAGGCGCGGATCGCATCGTTGCGCAAGGTCAATTGGGACACGATGGGCTTCAACTATGTGATGGTTTTCTCCCCCGGCACGCTCTCCGCGGCGCCCCACAGCCTGGCCGCGACGATCACCATGCCCGCCGGGCGCGACGAGGCGGTGACGCGCACGCTGCTCGCCGCATTTCCGGGCGTATCGGTGATCGCGGTGGGTGCATTGATCGATCAGATCGGCGGGCTGCTCAACCAGATGTCGGGCGCGATCGTCGTTGCCGCCTCGGTTTCGATCTTCGCCGGCATCGCCGTGCTGGTCGGCGCGATCGCCGCTTCGCGACAGCCGCGCAGCTATGACAGCGTGATCCTGAAGACGCTGGGTGCGACCCGTCTGCAGGTGCTCGGCACCCAGGCGCTGGAATATGGCCTGCTCGCCGCGATGCTTGCCCTGGTTTCGCTCGCGCTGGGCACGGCCGCCGCATGGTATGTGATCGTCCACGTCTTCGACTTCGGGTGGGCGCCCGATTGGCCGATCGTGCTCGGCACATTGTTTGGCGGCGCGTTGCTCACCCTGGGTATCGGGGTCGCGGGATCGATCCCGCTGATGTCCGTCCGCCCGACACGGGCGCTCCGCCAGCTTTAACGGCGGCGGCGCCCGCTCGGTTCGCGCAGCGTCATCGGGGCCAGGCGAAGGTCAGCCGGGTCTCACCCGCCATGGCGCCCGCCGCGTCGAAGCGGCGCTCCACAATCACGCCTTGTCCGTCATGGTCGATCGCCACGACCGTCCCGCAGCGCGTCCCATAGATCGGATCGCGGATGAAGATGGGCGAGACCGTGGGTTCCAGCGGAACGTCGGACGGGGCGATGGCGACGCCGCGTGGCGCATCCAGAGCCTCTTCCTGCAGGCCGTCGAGAAGCGATTCCGGCCGGGCGGCGTCGCCGGACAGCCAGTCGCCGAGGATCGCCTTCAACCGTACCGTCTTCGGCCAAGGTTCGTCGAGCGCGCCGTTGGACAACCCATGGACGCCCGGGGACAGGCGCCGGCGGAGCGGGTCGGGCCGGTTGGTCCAGAACTCGGCGACGCCGTCGCTCACGCTGACGAGGTTGAACGGATTGAAGGCCGCGAGGTCCGCGTCGGACGGATCGACATAGGGCCCCATGCCGACCAGCCTGTCCTTCAGCAGCAGGCCGCGCGACGGTGCATCGGGCCTTGGCGCGCCGAACCCCCGAAGGTTGGTGACCACCATGAAGCGGCCCTCCTCGGAGACGCCGAGCCAGGTTCCGCCTGACAGCTGGTCACGGCCACCCAGGACATGGTCCGCATCGTCCCAGCGCCCGAGCGGTTGGGCGGGACGGGCGTGCAGCTCGTCACGATTGCCCGCGACGACCAGCTGCCAGCGCGGATGGGCGCGCCAGGCGAACGCTAGGACACACATGATCGGTCGGTCATCGGCAAAGGTCGGTTCGCATGGACCATGCGACTAGCCGACCGGACCGGCGCTTGCAAAGTCGCATTGCGCGATTTCGGCCTCCAACCTGTTCGAGGTCCGCCATCGTCGCCACCGTGTGCGCCAGCATCCCGACGAAGCGACACCGCGTCTTTTTCCGATGCAATTGTGCCGTTACAACTGGGATTATGTCCGACACTGATCCGATTCCCTTGCGCACCTTGATCTGGAACATCGGAGAGCAACGGTTCGAATTGGCGGTTTATGCCGATCATGCCGTTCTTCTGACGCCCGAGGGCCAGGCCGTCGCGCTTGCGAATGCCGCATGGACCGCGCTCGCCGAAGCGATCCAGATGGTCGTTCCTCGTCCAGGCCAGGGCGGCCCGGTCAAGGCCACAAAGCCCAGGAAGCCGCAACCCTCCGCCGCGAACCAGGGGAGCCGATGGACCCTGGAAGAGGACCGCGCACTGCTACACCTCTGGCAGGAAGATCAGGCGACCATCGAAGATCTGATGCAGCGGCTCGGTCGAAACGAGGGAGGCATCACGTCCCGCCTGGTGCGATTGGATGCGTCGCCCGACCGCGAAGCCGTCCGCGCCGAAAGCAAGCGCCGGGCAGAGCTGGCGTCCGGCTAGTGGCTTCCGTCTGAAGCCGGGCGACGCCTGCTTCGCAACTCGTGCGGTTGACGGGCGCGATGGGGGCGAGTCCCGGTTTGCGATGGAAAGGATGCCCACGCTGCCCATCGCGAGACCTTGCCCAACTCCGCGATTGCATCAGCCATCTCAACGCCAGCTATTTCAACGCCGGTCGCCCGCCGCCGATTCGAACGCACCAGCAAGACGTTCGCTGAGGCTCAGCGCATCATCGCGAGAGTTGAGAACAGGCGCATGGTCGGCCCATTCATCATTGCCACAGAAGCCGAGTGACGATCCGTCTTTGTACCCGGCCATGAATGAAGTGAAGCGGCAATCTTGCATTGACAGTCATAATTGATGGCTGTTAGCATCAAAAATGTACGGAGGATAAAATTCGCGGCTGGATGATGGCGCGTTCGCGGCGCGGGCCTATGTCAGCCGGCTCGGCAAATATGTGACAAGGTCCGATCGCACGGCCAAAATGGCGTGACACATTGAACCTCAACGACGCGACCGACAGCGGTTTCGGCATCTTCTTATCGGAGCAATATACCGGTCCGGTGAAGGTCGGATCTCGCGGACCCAACAACAATGATCTGGGCATCAAGGCGCCATCGATTTGGTACGCGGACCTGACCATCAGCCAGAAGATCGCAGGCTGGAGCGGCGGCATCGAACCCTTCGTCACGATCAACAACCTGTTCGACAAGGGCCCGCCGCTGATCGCCGCCGGCGTGCGGTTCAAGTCCTGGTCGGCCGATCCACGTTTGCGGCCCAAGAAGATATCAGGGAGAGGATGGATGAAGGCGAGCCATATTCTGGCGATCACGGCTGGAATGGCGCTGGTGATGACCAGCGCGATCGACGCTGCCGGGGCCGATGGCACCGCGCCCGTGGTCGATACGGCGTCCGGGCCGGTGCGCGGCGTGGCGCAGGGGGAAGGGGGCGTGTTCAAGGGTATTCCCTTCGCCCAGTCCACCGGCGGCGATCATCGCTGGACTCCTCCCCGGCCCATCGCGCCCTGGACCCGGCCCTTCGATGCCTCCCGTTTCGGCCCGATCTGCCCGCAACCCGAAGCCGGGGCAAGCAAGGGCGCGGCGCAGAGCGAGGATTGCCTCTCGATCAATGTCGCGACGCCCGCGATCGGCAATGGCAAGATGCCGGTTCTGGTGCTGATCCATGGCGGCGCGTTTTTCGTCGGATCGGGGGCCGAACTGTTCGATGACGCGGCGAAGGTCTACAATGCGCTCGGCATCGTGGTCGTATCGCTGAACTACCGGCTCGGGCGCCTCGGCTTCTTTTCGCATCCCGACCTGCGTGCGGAGCAGGCGGGGGCGCCCACCGGCAATTACTGGCTGATGGATCAGGTTGCGGGCCTCAATTGGGTGCGCGACAATATCGTGCGTTTCGGCGGCGATCCCGCGCAGGTGACGATCATGGGCTGCTCGGCGGGGGGCTCCAGCATCAACGCGCTGGTGACAGCGCCCTCCGCGCGGGGCCTGTTTGCGCGGGCCAGCGCCCATTCGGGCGGCGGCATCAACAATGCGACCCGGCCGCAGGCACAGGCCGAGCAAGAAGGCATCGCCTTCGCCCGCCGCGCCGGGGTGACGGCCGATGGCAAGGCGGCCATTGCCGATCTGCGCAAGATCGATCCGGCGGCGGTCATGGCCGCTGATCCCGGCCCTCCCAATTTCGGCGCGGTGGTCGATGGGGTGACGCTCCCGGAGGAAATCGCGATCGCCTTCGCCAAGGGCGACATCGCGCATGTCCCCTATATTGCGGGGTCGACCAGCAATGAAGCGAGCATATTCGGCCTGATGGGTTTCGACGAGCAGGTGCTCAAGGACCGCTTCGGCATCGATATGGCTGCCGTGCGCAAAATCTACGACCCGCAGGGCAAGCTCTCCAGCGCCGAACTGCTGCGGCAGGTGCAGACCGACTTCATCTTCACCTCGGCCGCCATGGCGACGCCCGCGCTGGCAGCGCGTTGGCAGCCGTCCTGGACCTATCATTTCGCCTATGTGCCGCCCGCCGATCGGGGGAAGGTCGCGGGCGCGCCGCACTGCGCCGACTTCGGCTATACGCTGGGATCGGGCAAGATCGAAAAAACGCCCGAAAACATGCGCGTGGCAGCGATGATGCAGCATTATTGGGCCGACTTCATCAAGACAGGCAACCCCAATGGCGCCGCTCTCCCTGGCTGGCCGCAATATAAGGGAGCCAATCGCGGCCCGCTGCTGATATCCGATAAAACCGGTGTAGCACCGGGATTCCGCAAGGCGCAGATCCGGTACTGGCAAAAGCTGTGGGCCGACCGCACCGGTCAGACACCCCCTTGAGGCGCCTGGGAAAGGCATGGGCAGTGCGCAATTTTGGCGTTCGCCAGTCCTGAGACCTGTATTGACCCAAAGGGTCTGCCGATGCTGCTGATCCATGGCGATGTGCATGTCGTTGGTGCGCGGACGCCGAGCCTGCGCTTGCTCGTCAATGCCATGACGAAGCGCATCGCGATAGGGCGCGACCTCGGGTTCAGCGCCTTGTCCCCGATATTCCCGGAGATGAAGCTGGTTATTATAATGAGAATCAGTTGCATTTATGAGCTTGCGGCGATAGCTGCCCCTGCATTCGAAACCGGGGTGAAAGGGCAAGAAGGAGAATGTTTAATCGTGCTGGATGGCGCCGCGCCATCGTGATGACCTGCCTGGGCATGGCGAGCAGTGCAACGATCGCGCAGGCGCAGCAGGCGCAATCATTGCCCGCGGTGACGGCGGAAGGGGAAGCGGCCGAAGAGCCTTACAGGATGGGCGAAGGGGCGGACAGCGGCACCTCCACCATCGCGCGCCAGCAGATCCAGGCACGCGCGCCCGGATCGGGCGACGTCAACCAGGTGCTGAAGGCGATTCCCACACTCCAGTTCTCCCGTGAGGAGTTCCTTGCGACGCGCGAGTCCATCCAGGACCTGAGGCCATCCGAGATTTCGATCTCCGGCGGCCGCGCCTATGAGAATCTGTTGATGGTGGATGGCATCGGGGCCAACAGCCGAGTGGATTTCACCAACGACAATCCGCTCGACCTGCAGAACACCGCCGGGGCGAGTCCGCAGTCGCTATGGGTCGATTCCAGCCTGGTCGGTGAGATCACGGTGCGCGATTCGAACGTTTCCGCCGCATATGGCGGCTTCACCGGCGGCGTCGTGGATATCAAGACGCGCGATCCGCGGCAGCGCTTCGGCGCGGAGATGCAGGCATCCTATACGGGCGACGGCATCACGCATTTCAACCTGCCCGATGCCTCGCGCGATGCGCTGGGCGGCATCCTGCCGGCCAAGCCGCAGTTCGACAAATGGCGCTTCGGGGGCAGCGTTGACGTTCCGCTCAGCGACAATGCAAGTGCGCTCTTCGCCTATAACCGCTCGCGCGCCGATGTGACCTATTTCCGCAATGCGACCTATGGCGGCAGGTCGTTCGGACAATCGAGCGTGAGCGACAACTATCTCGCCAAGCTGCTCTGGGACCTGGGCGGCGAGCTGACGTTGCGGGCGCAGGGCACCTATTCCCCCTATACTTCCGAGGCGTCCAGCGCGAACGCCATCAACAACCAGGTCAAGTCGAAGGGCGGCGGCGCAAGCGGCAAGATCGAGCTTGCACAGGGTGGCGGCACGCCCTGGTCGGTGGAGGCAAGCTATATCCGCAGCGATACGAGCCGTACCGCGCCGGCCGGCAATTACAGCCTGCCCAGCAATACGCCGACCGGCGGCTTCTGTTCGAGCGCGAGCTGCACCCAGGGCGGTTTCGGCGATATCGACCAGGTGCAGCAGGACGTCACGCTGAAGGGACGGATTGCGCACGATCTCTGGTCGGGCGTGCTGAGCGGCGGCGTCGAATATGATCATGTCCATGCCGAGAAGGAGCGGCTCCAGACCGATCGCGCCTATCTCGGCAGCGTCGTCAGCCCGCTGACGAGCTGTGCCGGCACGGGCGGGCTCGATTGCGTGGAAAACGAATATGCGCTGACCCGCTACCTGGAATATCGCGCCTATGACGCGCGTGCCACGCTGGATAGCGTGTCGGCCTGGGCGCAATATGATCTGACGGCCGGACGCTGGGCGCTGCGTGCCGGCTTGCGCTACGATTATGAGAGTTTCCTGGGCAACAGCAATGTCGCGCCGCGCCTGTCGGCCACCTATTCGCTCCCGTGGCAGGGCTGGAGCGTCACGCTGGGCGCCAATCGCTATTATGGCCGCTCGATGCTTGCCTATGCGTTGCGGGAAGGCATCCCGGACAGTTATACTTATCAGCGGACGGCGACGATCGTCGGCGGCCGCCGGGTCTATTCGGACAACTGGGCTCTCACCTCGGTCACGCGCGCGGCCACCTATTCGCGCAGCAGCCTGGAGACACCCTATTCCGACGAGCTGACGGGCGCCGTCAATGGCCGCGTGCTGGGCGGAACGTTGCGGATCAAGGGCATCTATCGCGATAATAAGGACGAATTCTCCCGTTCGGCGGGCGAGACGCTGACGGCCGTTCTGGAGAATGGCGTGACGCGCACCTATACCAATTATACGATGACCAACGATGGTGGCTCCACCTATCGCGGCGTGTCATTCGAATGGGTGCGCAGCTTCGGCAAGCATAGCCTGTCGTTCAGCGCGAACTATTCCCGTACCAAGACCGATAATGACGATTTCCTGGTTGAAAATGATGAGACCAGCTTTGAGGATGTGCGGGTCCTCTACCAGGGGCAACCCATCGCCGCGATCGATCTGGCCGAGCGCAACCGACGCCTCGACTTCGCTGCGCCGCTGCTGCTCGACCTGACCTGGACCGCGCTCTGGCTCGACGATCGCATCACGACGCAGATCAACCTGCACTATCGCAACGGCTTCGACCGGATCGAGGATGCCGGCACCACGGCCCAATTCGAAGGCGTGCGGTATGACGTGTATGACATGATGCATTACAAGTCGTCCCTGGATACCAACCTGAACGTGACCGCGGAGCTGATCCGATCGAAGCTGGGGACACTTTCCGCGGATGCCCGGATCGCCAACCTGCTGAACCGCATCCCGGCACAGGATGCGATCAACACCAGTCAGCCCTATCAATATGGCAGGAGCGTCTGGTTCGGGCTCAAATATGCCTTTTGAGGCAGGCCGGAAATGGCTTGCCTGTTCTGCCCTGGTTGTTGCGGTGTCGGTCTTCCATGCGTCCTCCGCGCAACCGGAAATCGCGCGGACTGGAACCAGCGATCTGCGCGCGCAATATGCTGGCCCGCCGGAAAGCTGGCCACGGCCCACTTTGGAGGCCGGCGCGGCCTTTGAGGAGTTTGGACCGCTTCCAGCGGCGGCGACCGGTCTTGATCCCCGGCGGGTGGCGCTCGGGCGGACATTGTTCGAAGAGCCGCGCCTGTCGCGATCGGGCCAGATCGCCTGCGCCACATGCCACAATCCCGAACTCGGTTTCGGCGACGGGATCAAGACCTCCTTCGGCCATGACCGGCAGCGGGGCGCAAGGAATGCCCAGTCGCTCTATGCCGTCGCCTGGATGACGCCGCTCTTCTGGGACGGACGCAGTCCCTCGCTTGAGGATCAGGCACATTTCCCGATCACCAGCCCGGTCGAGATGGCCAGCGTCTCGCATCGTGTGGAGCGCTGGATCAACCGCCAGCCCGACTATCGGGCGTTGTTCCAGCCTCTCCAGGGGCATCGCCGGATCGGCATCGCGGACATCGGCGCTGCGATTGCCATCTATGAGCGCACATTGCGGCCGCCGCGCAGCACATGGGACCGTGTTTTCACCGAAGGAACGAAGCTGCTTTCCGATCAGCAGCTTGTGGGCCTGCATCTGTTCCGGACCAAGGCGGGCTGCGCCAACTGCCATAACGGGCCGCTTCTGAGCGATCGGCGTTTCCACAATCTGGGGATCAGCTTCTACGGTCGGTCGCTTCAGGATCTGGGCCGGTACGGCGTTACGCATGACCCGGCCGATGTGGGCTATTTTCGGACCCCGTCCTTGCGCGGGGTGCGCAGAACGGGCCCCTATATGCACAACGGGATTTTCCCGACGCTGGAAGGCCTGGTCAATCTCTACGCAGCGGGCGGCGGGCGCGACCGGACGGCGCAGGCGCAGGGCACATCGGCACCTCCGCCCCGTCCCGACCCATTGCTGCACAAGCGCGATATCAGTGCCGAGGAACGCAAGGCACTGGTCGCCTTTCTTGAAATCCTGTAGGCGGCGTCACGCTTGGGGCCGGTAGCGCATCGGCACCACGAATTCCCGGGTACGCCATGTGGCATCGGTCGGCGCGGGAGGGAAGGGTTCGGCAGCGCGGAGCTGGGCCTGGGCCAGCCGGTCCATCCAACGCATGCCACTGCTGGAAACGACACGGATCAGGCGAAGCCTGCCGCGCCGGTCGAGTTCGAAACCAAGGGTCACGACGCCTTGCGCCCCGCTGCGTGCGAATTCGCGCGGATAGGATTTATGATGTTCCAGCCAGCCATGGACCTGGACGGAATAGGCATCCGTTTCGGTATGCGATGAGGCCAAGAGCGGGACCGAGAGCGGAGCAATATCCGCATCGCGTGATGCAGCCGATCCCTGTATCGCACCGGCTGGCAGCGTTTCGCCCAAGCCCGAAGCGCCGGGAAGCGCAGCCATTGCGGGTAAAGCGCCAGGCATCGCATGCGTGATCGCAACGGATTCATGATCGCGGGGCCGGGGCGGCGGCATATGTTTGAGGACGCTGTCCCGGCGAGCCTGATACTCCGGCGACTGGGAAGATGTTTCGGGCGCAACCGGAGGAGACGATGGCGCGAGCGCGAAGGTCTTCAGGCTGTGCTGATCGTCCTTTCTGAAGGACGAAACCTGCAATGCCATCGCCATCGCCATCAGGATCGCAGCCGTCAGCCCGCTTGATGCACTGAATGACGCTGCTTTCACTATTGACATGCATTCTCATGTGGACGCGCCGTCTGTGCTTGGCAAGGGCATATCCATCCTGCCCCATAGCCGAAGCGCAATGGATCATGCGGTCGAGCAGCGTGAGCCATCACCCGTATATGCACATGATCGTGGCAGGCGTTGGTCTCGCCAGGGATGGAATGCGTTGGATGGGGTTGCGGCCTGATGGCTTACCGCTTGTGGCAGGGCGCGCATGCGATCCCGTTGCCGTCGCGATCCGTTCGGATTCGCGCGATGCCGGCTTGCCGAAGAGCGATGCCGACCATATGGTTCATATATGATTCGTATATACAGGATGATTTATGGGTATCGTCAACATAGAGGATGACCTTCATGAGCAGCTGCGGAAGGCCAGCAAGGCGTCCTATCGGTCCATCAACGCCCAGGCGGCATTCTGGATCAGGATCGGGATGCTCTGCGAGTTGAACCCCCAGCTCACATTCCAGCAGATCGTTGTTCGTGAGCTCAAGGCGGCCGGTGTCGATCCTGTCGGTGTCGGTGTCGGTGTCGGTGTCGGTGTCGGTGTCGGTGTCGGTGTCGGTGTTGCTGATGTCGGTGTTGCCGTCCCATGATCAAATCGCCCGCCGAGGTTGAGCTCATGGCCGAATCCGGCCGTCTTCTGGCGTCCATATTCTCCTATCTCGACGGCCAGGCGCTGGCTGGCCGGACGACGATGCAGGTCAACGACCTCGTGGAAGATTTGATCGTCGATCAGCTTGGCGCGCGGCCCGCCAGCAAAGGCCAATATGGCTATGGGTTCGTTCTGAACTGTTCGAGAAATGAAGTCGTGTGCCACGGCGTCCCTTCCACCGAGGACATGTTGCGGGACGGCGATATCGTCAATTTCGACATCACGCTGGAAAAGAACGGATATATTGCCGATTCCAGCAAGACCTTCCTCATCGGCAACGTCGCGCCCGCAGCACGGCGGCTGGTACGGACGACCTATGACGCGATGTGGAAAGGCATTCTCGCCGTTCGGCCCGGGGCCCGGCTGGGCGACATCGGCCACGCCATCGAGCGCCATGCCAAGCGCGCCGGCTATTCGATCGTGCGGGACTATTGCGGGCATGGCATCGGACGGGAAATGCACGAAGAACCGCAGGTGCTGCATTTCGGCAAGCCCGGAACCGGTCTGACGCTCAGGGAGGGCATGGTCTTCACGATCGAGCCGATGGTGAATCAGGGCCGCAGGATGGTTCGAACCGAAGACGATGGATGGACCGTCGTTACGGTGGACGGGAAATTGTCCGCTCAATTCGAGCACACTGTCGCGGTGACTCGAGACGGTGTTCGCGTCTTGACGCTGCGACCGGACGAGGCTCCTCCATCGCGCGCGTGAAGGCGCGGCACCAGCGCCCGGTCGATCCACGTCGGGATCAAGCAAAATGAGAGTCATGGGACGTCCGGACTATCTGAATTTTCGGATGGACTGGTGCGCAATGGCCACAACTTTAATAGAATTTATCCTTTGAAACAAAAAGTTACTTATCAACAAAAATGATAGACTATAGGCCGCACCCTTAACGGCGCAGCAGATATTGCGCATTCGTGATCTGAAAGGGATATCATGTTGGACTATCGGACCCGCCTTCTGCTTTCGGCAGCGATCACCTGCCTTCCTTTGGTTTCCCCGGCAAAAGCGCAGGTCGAAGCCGCGGGCGTGGCGAGTGAGGATGGAGACGCCATCGTGGTCACGGGCACGCGCGCGGCAGGCCGCACCCGGCTCGATTCGGTGGCGCCGGTGGACGTGCTTTCCGGCGATGCGCTCCGCCGCCAGGGCACGAGTGAATTGGCCGCCGCGCTTTCGGCGGTGACGCCGTCCATCGATTTTCCCCGCTCCGCCGCTGTTGACGGCACGGATTCGGTTCGTCCGGCTACCCTTCGCGGCCTTTCCCCCGATCAAACGCTGGTGCTGATCAATGGCACGCGCGCGCATCCGTCGGCCTTGCTCAACGTGAACGGTTCGGTCGGGCGTGGCGCCGCCGCTGTCGACCTCAACACCATCCCCAGCGTCGCGCTGGACCGGATCGAAGTGCTGCGCGACGGCGCATCCGCGCAATATGGGTCCGATGCGATCGCGGGCGTCGTCAATCTGCGCCTGCGTGAAGCCCGCAGTGGCGGTGGGGGATCGGTCAGCTATGGCCAATATGTGACGGATGTCGATGCCGCCCTCTCTTCTCGCGACGAACGCGATGGCGAGTCCGTGACCGTCTCGGCCTGGCAGGGCATTGCGCTGGGTGCCGAGGGCTTCCTGACGTTGAGCGGCGAATATGTGAACCGTAATCCGACCAGTCGCGGCGACATCGACCCGCGTGCCACCCCCGCGGTCCTGCGCTCGCGCTTCGGCGATCCCGACGTCGAGCAATATAGCTTTTACGCCAATGCCGCGCATCCGGTGGGCGATGGCTGGGAAGTCTACGGCTTTGGCGGCTACCAGCATCGCGACAGCGTCAGCGCCGCCTTCCCGCGCGTGCCGGGCAACGTCAACAATGTCGCCTCGATCTATCCCGACGGCTTCCTGCCGCTGATCGGCGTGAAGTCCAACGACCTGACCGCCGCTGCCGGCCTGCGCGGCGAATTGTCGGGCTGGAACGTCGATCTCAACGTGTCCTACGGCCGCAACAAGCTCGATTTCCGCACCTTTGACAGCCTGAACGCGACCTATGGCACCAATTCCCAGACCTCCTTCGATGCGGGGGCATTGATCTACGATCAGGTCGTTGCCGGGCTGGATGTCAGCAAGGAACTGCCGCTTGGCGACGGTTCGCTCAATGTCGCATGGGGATGGGAATTCCGCCGCGAGGGCTACAAGGTCGAGGCCGGTGAAGCATCGTCCTATGATCGCGGCCCACTCGGTTCCAACGCGAGCCTGGGTAGCGGCGCACAGGGCTTCCCCGGCTTCCAGCCTTCCAACGAAGTCGAGGCGCATCGCGAGAATGTCGGCGTTTATCTCGATCTGGAAGCGAAGCTGTCGGATCGCTTCACCATCGGCGCAGCGGTGCGTGGCGAAGGCTATTCGGACTTCGGCACCCTCGCGACCGGAAAGATATCGGCCCGTTATGACGTGACGCCATGGCTGGCGCTGCGCGGCGCGGCCTCGACAGGTTTCCGTGCGCCATCGCTCCAGCAGCAATATTTCACGTCGACGGCATCGGTCTTTGTCGCGCCGAACATTGTCGAAACCGGCACTTTCCCGTCGATCAGCCCGATAGCGACCGCATTGGGCGGCTTGCCGCTGGAGCCGGAAAAGTCCCGCAACTTCTCCGCCGGCACGGTGATCCGCGCGGGCGGGTTCGATCTGACCGTCGATGCCTATCATATCCGTGTCCGCAACCAATTGGGCCTCTCGGAGAATATCCAGAACAGCTTCAGCCCGCAGGTCGCGGCGATCCTGGCGCCTTATGGCGTTTCGGCCGCGCGCTTCTTCGTCAACGGGATCACGTCGACGACCAGGGGGATCGACGTGGTCGGGCATTATCGGGTGAAGACAACGGGCGTGGGCACGTTCGACCTGACCGCCGCAGCCAACTTCAATGACATCAAGGTCAACAAGGTCCCGACATCGACTGCGGTCACGCTGTCGCCGGTGCCGACATTGTTCTCCCGCCAGCGCGTCATCAGCATCGAACAGGGGACGCCGCGCACGAAGGTGGTGGGTTCGGTCGACTGGACGCTCGACGCGTTCAGCGCGACCGCGCGCGCCACTTATTATGGCGATGTCACGCAGCCTGGCACAACGGCCGCGACCGATATCCATAGCGGCAAGAAGACCATCTTCGATCTGGAAACCCGCTATCAGTTGACGCCGCGGCTTGGGCTGGCGCTGGGCGCGAACAACCTGTTCGACACCTATCCCGATCGGGTGCCCGCCTCGCTCAACAGCTCCGGCGTCGTGGCCTTCCCCTATTATTCGCCATTCGGCTTCAACGGCCGCTACCTCTATGGGCGGAT
This sequence comes from Sphingobium aquiterrae, assembly GCF_037154135.1. Lineage (NCBI taxonomy): Bacteria > Pseudomonadati > Pseudomonadota > Alphaproteobacteria > Sphingomonadales > Sphingobiaceae > Sphingobium > Sphingobium aquiterrae. The sequence goes on along the minus strand of NZ_JBANFL010000010.1, from coordinate 52,510 downwards.
CAATCTGAGCTGGTAAATGGCATGATTGGGTAACGCACCCATAACTGAGCGCGACAGGGGGCAGGCCGTTACCTTATGGCTTGCCCCCTGTCAGTTCTCGAAATGAACGCACGACCTATGCGGGGCGATACGGCCCCTTCGCGCCAAAACACGCCCTTTGATCAGTCATCGCCATAAGGCCAGCCGCCATCATGGGTGCGGGCCTCGGCTTCCATATCCTCCTGCATCTGTTCGATGATATCGCCGTAGCGGTCCTCGATGACCGGCATCGGCGGCTCCTCGCCAAGACCTTCGTCCAACGGATCGAGGAACCGTAGTCGCCCGGCCCATTGGCGCTGGATTTCCTCCACGGCTTTCTCGACGATCTCGACGGCCTGGCTGACGAGATGGCCTTCCACGCCATGGATGCGAAAGAACCCCGGCAGCACCGGAAGATGCCTGAGCGGCAGGCGGTAGATTTCCGTTTCTCCGTTACCGGCCCGATCGCGCTTCACGATCTCCGTTCGATCGAATGGCTCGAACACTTGTGCGAAGACATCCTTCAGGCGCTTTTCCGTTATCTTGGCGGAGCCATAGTGCGGCAACGGCCACTTGCCGATGATCCGCCAGTCCGTGACATTGAGGCAGGGCCGTACCGGCGCACCACCGCGCAGCCTTTTTCCATTCAGATAGGCGAGCCGCTCCTCTGGGTCGATGGAATAGCCGATTTTCAGGAGATGCAGGCGATCGTGATCGAATGCCCACTCCTGAAGATCATCTCGCTCATCGCGATATAGACATATACACCGTCAAAGGGCTGAACATCCCAGTTGAAGTCGAAATCCATGCCACCTGCTCCATCACATGGTTCCATAATATAAAGCGCCTACCGCGTCAGCGCGAGCCGGATGTCGGCAATAGCCGGGAGTCCGCCGGTAAGCGGTCGTCCATCCATCGCCCCTGCTATAAGAGCGGACCCGAATGGATGGCCGCTTCCGGGAAAAGGAAATGGGCAGCCGGCTGTCCTGGATGGTGGAGGGTTTCGGGTTCTCCAGCATAGGAAACCTTCCATGCAGGAACCCGCGGCCCCAGGCTTGTCCGCCGGAGCATCGTGACGATCGCGATGCCGTGCCGTGTCGACCCGATCGAGTTGGGAATCGCGCCGGGGGGCATTCTCCGCTCAGGACGATGTCGAACTGCCATGCGACCTTCGAGCCGGCCATATGGGCTCCCTCGAAGGCGGCCTTGAAGGCATCAATTCCAGCCTGCGGCGTCAGGCCAGCCCGGCCCTTCGGCCAGGCTTCGCCCAAGGGGGTGCTGGACGATTTTGGCCTTTCCGGCATAGAAAAGCCCAGCTAAGTCCTTGGACTTGCTGGGCTTTCCATGGTGGGCGTGGCAAGGATTGAACTTGCGACCCCTGCGATGTCAACACAGTGCTCTACCACTGAGCTACACGCCCACGGGGAAGCGAGCCATTAGCGGGGGTGATGGCCCCTTGCAAGCGGGAATCTGCGCTTGCATCGTTATAAGGTAGACAGGGGCGAACCGCGCCATAATCTTCAACGCCCAAGGGGGGCCGGAAACAGGCATGATCAGCGATACGTCACCCATCCAGACCACGCCGGTGCTGCCCTGGTATCGGCAGCTTTATGTGCAGGTGTTGATCGCGATCGCGCTGGGCGTGTTCGTCGGCCATGTCTGGCCGCAGACCGGGGCGTCGCTCAAGCCGCTGGGCGACGCGTTCATCAAGCTGGTGAAGATGATCATCGCGCCGGTCATTTTCCTCACCATCGTCACCGGCATCGCCGGCATGCGGGAGGTGGGGACGATCGGCCGGGTCGCGGCCAAGGCCTTTGCCTATTTCCTGACCTTCTCGACGCTGGCGCTGCTGCTGGGGTTGCTGGTCGCCAATATCGCGCAGCCCGGCGCGGGGCTCAACATCGATCCCGCCACGCTCGATGGCGCGAAGATGGCCGGCTATGTCCATCAGGCGCAGGAACGCACGCTGACCGCCTTCCTGCTGGAGGTGATTCCCGACACGCTGGTTTCGGCGGTGGCGGATGGCAACATCCTGCAGGTGCTGTTCGTGGCCGTGCTCTTCGGCATCGCGATGACGCTGATCGGCGAGCGGGGCAAGGCCCTGATGGACGTGCTCGAATCGGCCAGCCATGCGGTCTTCCGCCTCGTCTCCATCCTCATGAAGGCCGCGCCCATCGGGGCCTTTGGCGCCATGGCCTTCACCATCGGCGAATATGGCGTGGGGACGCTCGCCAATCTGGTGGCGCTGGTGCTGACCTTCTACCTCACGTCGCTGCTGTTCGTGCTGGGGGTGCTGGGCGTGGTGGGCTGGTTCGCCGGCTTCAATATCCTCAAGCTCATCCGCTATCTGAAGGCGGAGCTGCTGCTGGTGCTGGGCACGTCCTCGTCCGAGGCGGCGCTGCCCAGTCTGATCGAGAAGATGGGGCGGGCGGGGTGCCGCAAGTCGATCGTCGGCCTGGTCGTGCCCACGGGCTACAGCTTCAACCTGGATGGCACCAATATCTACATGACGCTGGCGGCGCTGTTCATCGCGCAGGCGTGCAATGTCCACCTGACGCTGGAGCAGGAGATCCTGCTGCTGCTGGTGGCGATGGTCAGTTCGAAGGGGGCGGCGGGGGTGACGGGCGCGGGCTTCATCACGCTGGCGGCTACGCTTTCCATCGTGCCCTCCGTGCCGGTGGCGGGCATGGCGTTGATCCTGGGCGTCGACCGCTTCATGAGCGAATGCCGCAGCCTGACCAACTTCATCGGCAATGCCGTGGCGACGATCGTCGTGTCGGCATGGGAAGGCGGGCTGGATCGCCAGCGGTTGAACGCGGCGATGGCGGGCATCCCGCTCGATCCGACGCCGGACATGGAGGAAATCATCCCGGACTGAATGTTCGCGGCGGTTTGCCGGGGGCAGGGGCGTGGACCGGGCGGCCCACGGCGCATCCGTGGGTGTTCAGTTGAGGCCGGTGGCGCTGCTCGTGTCGAAGATGCGGTCCACTTCCATCACCAGGTCGCGCAGGTGGAACGGCTTGGAGAGCACCTTTGCCTGCGGCACGGCCTTGCCCGCCTTCAGCGTGACGGCGGCAAAGCCGGTGATGAACATCACGCGCATGTTCGGCGCGACGGTCGCTGCATGCTGCGCCAGTTCGATGCCGTCCATTTCCGGCATGACGATGTCGGTCAGCAGCAGATCGAAATGATCGGTTTCGATGAGCGGCACGGCGGCGGTGCCGCGGTCGACCGCGACAACCTCATAACCGGATTTTTCGAGCGCACGCGTCAGATACTGGCGCATTGCCTCATCATCTTCCGCCAACAGGATACGGATCATTTCCGCCTCTATATATCTTTTCTTGTTCCGACCCGCCGCACCATGGCCATGCAATCCGCTCTCGCGATGCACCATGGGAGGTGACAGGAAGTCAGTGCTTATGCGACAAGGGTTTAATATTTTCCAGCCACCCGACCGATTTTCCCGAATCGGGCGGCGAAAGGATGCGTGATTGGACGATCTTGCCCCGCTTTCCCGCCAGCCCCTGGAGCGGACGGTCGCCTTCGACCGCTATGGCGCGCAGGCGGGCAAGGGCGGCGTCATTCTCTCCGTCCCCCATGCCGGGCGGGCCTATTCGGCGGCCTTGCTGGCCCGGGCGCGGGTGCAGCCATCGGTGCTGCAGCGGCTGGAGGATCGCCATGCCGACCTGCTCGTGCATGATGCGATCGCGCAGGGCTTTCCGGTGCTGGTGGCGCAAGCGCCGCGCGCCTTCATCGACCTGAACCGCCATGAGCGGGAGATCGACCCGGCAAGCGTGCGCGGGGCGCCCCATGGGCATGGCTTTGTCGCCAGCGCCAAGCTGCGCGGCGGCCTGGGCCTCATCCCGCAGCGGTTGCCCGGTGTCGGCGACCTGTGGATCGGGGCGCTGGAATGGGCGGATGTGGAGCAGCGGGTGGAAAGCTGCCACCGGCCCTATCATGCCGCGATCGCGGCGATGATGCGCGAGGCGCGCGATCGCCATGGCCACGCCATCCTGATCGACGTGCATTCCATGCCGCCGCTGCCGGCCGGCGCGGATCGTCGGCCGCCGCAGATCGTGGTGGGGGACCTGTTCGGCCGCAGCGCCTCGCCCAGGCTCTCCGCGCTGGTGACGGACCTGTGCGCGGGCCGGGGCATCGCGGTGGCGCAGAACCATCCCTATGCCGGCCATTATCTGGTCGAGCGGCATGGCCGGCCGGAGCGTGAGATGCACGCGCTGCAGATCGAGATCGACCGGAGCCTCTATCTCGACATCGCCCACGACCGGATCACGCCGGGGCTGGTCCGGATGCGCGCGCTGATCGCCGATATCGCGACGGCGCTGGCCGATGAACTGCCCGGCGAGGACTATGCGCTGGCGGCCGAATAAGCCGCGTCGGCATAACCTATACGCCTGAGGCATAACCTATACGCCTGATCTTCCCCATGAAAAATGTCCGCTGTCAAGCCTTTGATGCGGACAGGCAGCAACATGAAAGGTCTTGTGGGGCAATAGGTTAGGCCAAAAATCGACCGTTGCGCGCTCCTACTGCTTTTTAGGCTAGGTGCCACATAGGCGCTTTGCGGTGGCAAGTGTAGGGGCACTCCGGCGAGCCGGGGCGCATCGCTGTTGTAGCTTCTAGCCTGGTGCAATCCACTCCAAAAGCGAAAGCGCAGCCCGTAGGCTGCGCTTTCGTCGTGATGAACCAACAAAATCAGGCCTGTTTCGGTTGCACGGCCTTCGCCGCCGCCACTGCTCCTTTCCTGAATCCTCGATCCCCAGCCATGAACGCCTCCAGCATGTGCGGGATGAGCGTCGCAGCATCGACCGCCTCGCCGTAGGTCTGCGCGTGCAGCGCGGCGTAGCGGTCGAGGTCGGCCCGCAGGCTGGCCGGACACGCGAAGGTCAGCTTCGTGGACTCCAGTTTCGGCAGTGGCCCGAGCCGCAGCTTCTTGCCCGTGCTCATCGCATCGCCCCCCTGTTGAAGAACATCGGCTGGTACGGTCGCAGCACCAGGTCACGCTTGACGATGATCCGCACCGGCAGGCCCGGCCGCTCGGTCAAGGTCGGCTGGATGTTCATGTTGCGCCGGGTCATCTCCTGGCCGACCTGATTGATGCTGTCCTGCGCGCTGTCGCGCCCCGCGATCACGATGCGGTTGCCGTCCTGCCGGTTCTCCGGCGCGGCCAACTCGGCACCCACGCCCAGTAGCGTCGTCAGCGCCGCGCCGGCGACGATGCGGCTCCAGTGGTAGTCCACGCCATCTTCGAGGCCGGAATAGCCGGCCGGGTCGGTGCCCACAAGGTTGTCGATGGTCAGCGAAGACGTGTCCGGCAGGATGATCCGGTTCCACACCACCTGCACGCGACTCTGCCCGTAGCTGACCTGGCTGTTGTATTTGCCCATGATGCGCGAGCCTTGCGGGATCAGCAGGAACTTGCCTGTGGCCGAGTCATAGACCGGCTCCGTCACCGTGGCGATCACGTCGCCCGGCAAGTCCGACTTGATGCCCGTGACGAGCGCCCCGGCGATCACCGTGCCAGCCATGACCTGATACGGCGATGCCGGCATTTGCAGGTTGCCGGAATTGCGGGTTTCCGTAGAACCGCCTTTCAGGAACGCCTCCTTCTGGTCTTGCCGGTTCTGCGTGGCGGTCGGGTCGGCGGGCTGGGCCGCTGTCGAGGCCGGCCCGGCCGCCAGCGGGTCGAAGGCGCTGCCCGGCGCAGCCGCAGGGGTTTGGGCCGTGGCTGGCGCTGCGGCCTTGCCCTGCTGGCCCGAGCGGAAGAACACCGATGAGGCCGCCGCGGCGTCGGCCTCCTTGCGCAAGGCGTCCTCTGGGTCGTGGCCGGGCGGCGCATAGGTCGGCGTTACCGGCTGCTGCGAGGCCACGATGGCGGGGCCAAGGTCGCCCGGCAGCGGCGGCCCCAGCTCGGGCACCTTCTGCGGCAGCTTCGAGTAGTCCGAAGGCAGGCCGTCCAGCCCTTCGGACTTGCTCACGCGATCGACGTTGTAAAGCTCGGTCTGCTCGCCCGCGCCCCGCCGGTGCGGCTGCAATGACCAGATAGTCGCACCCAGCACGGCGACCGACAGGCCGCCCATGAGCATCGCCAGCGTGCGCCGGTTCAGGCGAGTGACCGGGCGCGGCTGGGCGCGCAGCGCCACCGCCTCGGGCGCGACCTTGCCCGCCTGCGGCGCGGCACGGTCGGGGGTGTCGTCCTTGCTCATGGTCAGTTCCTCCGGGTGCCGTCCGTGCGCTCGATCCGCACCACGTCGCCCTTGTCGCCGCCCAGGCGCAGCTCCGCCGCGCCAAAGAGGCGATCCACGATGTAGTACGGCGCGCGGAAGCGGTAGTTCACCAGTTGCCCGTCGCCCTGCGCACCGATCACGAACAGCGGCGGCAGCTCGCCTTGCGCGATGCCGGCGGGGAACTGGATATAGACCTTCTCGCCGTCATCGAAGGCGCGCAGCGGCTTCCACGGCGGATTGCTGCCGCTGACCGCGTAGCGGAAGCGGATCTTCTCCAGCGACAAGCCGGTATCAACAGGCGCGGCGGTGCTGGCCGCCTGCGCCTGGCGCTGCAAGGCCAGCATCTTGTCCTTCGGGTACTCCCAGGAAACCGAGGCCATCCATGTCTTTTCGGTCGAGGTCAGCTCCAGCAGGTAGGTGCGCCGGCTGGTGGTGATGACCAGATTCGTCTTGAGGCCCGAGCGGATGGGCTTGACCATCACGTTCACGCGCAGCGCATCACCGCTGCCGCTGGACGTGTCGCCCACGATCCAGCGCACCGTGTCGCCCGCGGCGACCGTCACCAGTTCCTCGCCGGGCTGGAGCGCGATCACGGTCACGCGGCCCACGGCCGCATAGACCTGATACAGCGCGCCATCGGTGAAGGGCCACACCTGAATCGCATTGACGTAGCCCTCGCGCGTGGGCGCGATGCGCGCCTCGGCATTGGCACGCGAGACGCGCACAGTTTCGTCGGCCGGTTCCGGCACGGGCTTGGCGGCCTCGGCTTCGGGCAACGGCTTCAACTGCGCCGGCAGCGCCAGCGGCTCGGGCACCTTGACCACTTCCACCGGCGCGGGCGGCTCCGGCAGCGGCTGGGCCTGCACCGGCTCATCGAGCGAGATGGCCGGCGGCGGCTTGCCCTGTGTGGCGCAGCCCGCCAAGGCAACGAGCATCAACGGCAAAGCGTAAAAGCGGAAAGACAGGTTCATGGTTTTGCTCCTTCGGAAGAATCCAGCTCACGGCTCCACGACAGGCCGTTGACGTAGATGCCCAGGGGGTTCTTGCGCAGGCGCTGTTCGGTGCGCGGGGTCTGCTGCACGATGGAAATCACGGCGTTCCAGCGTTCAGTGCCCGCCGCGGCGCCGTTGACGAAGCGCCGTTCCGTCCAGCGCACGTTGAAAGACGTGTCGCTGGCGCGGGTCACGCTGGTTATCTGCACCGTGACGGATTCCTTGCCGATACGCGCGAACGGGTCGTTGGTGCGCGCGTAGTCGTTGAGCACCACGGCGCCCTTGTCGGTGGTGTAGTCGTAGGCGTCGAGCCAGTTCTGGCGCACGACAATGGGGTCGATGGACAGCGAGCGCACCAGCTCGATGAAGCGGCCCAGGTGGTAGGCCACTTGTGCATCGCTGGGCCGGTACGGCGTGGCGGCTTCGCCGACGGCGCGCACTTGGCCCGCGTTGTCCACCTCCACCACGTAGGGCGTGACGATGGATTGCGCGGAGCGCCACACCAGGCCGCCGGCCATCAGCAGCGCCAGCAGCAGGCAGCCGAAAGCCATCAGCCGCCAGTTCTTCGCTTGCACGCGGGACGAACCGATGCGCTCGTCCCACACTTGCGCGGCGGATTGATACGGGGTCGCAGGCTGCGGCGTGTCGGCATAGCGCACCTGCGGGCGTTTGAATCGCATGGGTGTTCTCCTTGAAGATCAGGAATCGGAATCGCGCAGGCTCGGCCCTTGGCTGGAACTGCCGCCGTCGCCACCGCGCAGCGTGTGGGCGGCGGTCGTCGCGGCATGGGTGAGCTGTTGGCGTCGGTGCAGGCGCTTGGCCCAGGCCGGTTGCTCCTGCGGTGCTGACGGCGGCGCATCGCCACTCGCTGGGGACGCGGCTGCTGGCGCATCGGTGCTGAACGCAGCGGCAGCGCGATCGCGGATCGAGCGCGCGCCTTGCGCCACCTTCTGCCCGGCCGCCTGTGCGCCGGTCTTGGCGACGTTGCCCACGCCGGCGGCTGCGCCCTTGAGGCCGCCGCCAGCAGAAGCGGAACCAGCCTGAAACGCGGACTTCGCGCTGCTGGCGGCCCCGGCGGCGGCACGCGCGCCGCTACCGGCCAGCTTGGCGGCAGCCGGGGCCATGCGCGCGCCGGCAGCGACGGCGCCACCAACGCCCGTGGCCGCAGCGCCCACGGCAACGGCGGTGCCGGCCGCGCCCAGCACGGCGCCGGCCATCGCGCCCGCGCCGAGTTGCGGGCCGCCCGATACCAGCCCGGTCGCAATGCCTGGCCCGAAGATGCCCAGCGCCAGCAGGGTCAGCGAGGCCAGCATGACGACGACCGAATGGTCGATGGACGGCTCGGCCGGTTGCACCTGAAACTCGGCGAACAAGCCCGAGCCGATGCCCACGATGACGGCCAGCACCAGCACCTTGATGCCCGACGACACCACGTTGCCCAGCACCTTTTCGGCGAGGAACGCGGTCTTGTTCCAAAGGGCGAACGGCACCAGCACGAAGCCCGCGAGCGTCGTCAATTTGAACTCGATCAGCGTGATGAAAAGCTGGATCGCCAACACGAAGAAGCACAGCAGGACGATCAGCCAGGCGAGGAACATTACGACGATGGGCGTGATGTTCACGAACACCTCGGGAAAGCCCGCCATGTCGCCGATCTGATCGAGGATCGGCGCTCCGGCGTCGATGCCGATCTTGGCCAGCCTTCCCGGATGCAGGAAGTTCTCCATGCTCAAGGTCGAGCCGCTGGCCGTCAGGCCCAGCCCGGCGAAGGAGCGGAACACGATGCCGGCCAGCCAGTTGAAGTTGCCGATGATGTAGGCGAAGGCACCGACGTAGAGCACCTTGCGGATCAGCTTGGCGATCACGTCTTCGCCCTGGCCGGTGGCATGGCTCATCGCCCAGAACAGCCCGGCGATCGTCATGTCGATGACGATCAGCGTGGCGGTCAGAAACGCCACCTCGCCATGCAGCAGGCCAAACCCCGAGTCGATGTAGCGCGAGAACGTATCGAGGAAGCGGTCGATGATGGTTACGTCATTCATGGCGAGTTCTCCTGCCCAGGCCCGTTGTCATCGGCAGCGGGTTCATCGAAGCTGGGTGGGATCGGCGGCAGGTCGGCGAGCGTCTGGTACTCGCCGGGGCCGGCCTTGCCGGAGAGAAAGCGGCGCAGGTCGGCTCGGGCCACCTGCGCGCAGAACGCGCCGCCGTGCTCGCCCGCGCGGCATTGCGCGCGTAGCGCGTGCAGCCGGGACGGGTCGGCGGCCAGCGCGTCCACCGAAGGCGGCCGGCCGCACCCGGCCAACAGGGAAGCGAGAGCGAACAGGACGGGCGCGTTCTTCATGGCCGCACCCGTCAGGGGTTGTAGAAGTTGACGGGCTGCGGCGTGTACGGCGTGCCGCTGCCCAGGAAGCGCCGCGTCACTTCGCGCCCGCGCTCGGTGGCTGCGGCCTGCCGCGCCAGCTCCAGTGCGGTGGCTCGGTCTTGCGTGATCTGGAGCCGCTGCGACTGGATCGACTGCTTGGCCTGCAAGGCGAGCAACTGGTTCATGGCCTGCATCGCCTGCAACGCGCCTTCGGCCGATTGGCTCTTGCCCACGAGGTCGGCCAGCACGGTTTCGTCAACGCCCAGGTTCTGCGACACCTGCGCCTGCATCTGCATGGTGGTCTGCAAGCCGTTGAGCGTGTTCTTCCAACGCTCCTGCGTGTCGCGGTACATCTGGTCGCCACTGACGGTGGCCGCGTACTGCTCGGGGTACAGGCGCGCGAACTCCTGATCCAGATTCGTCACGTCGTAGGCCAAGCCCTTCGCCTGGGCGATCAGCCGCTCGGTCGTCGCCAGGTTGGTGCGCAACTGGCCGACCACGCTGGACGGCAGGCTGGCGAGGTTGCGCGCCTGGTTCATCAGCATCTGCGCTTCGTTCTGGAGCTGCTGGATCTGGTTGTTGATCTGCTCCAGCGTGCGAATCGCGGTCAGCGTGTTCTGCACGAGGTTCGTGGGGTCGATCACGACCCATTGCGCGTGTACGGTGGAAACGGTGCAAAGCATGGCCGCGACGGCAGCGGCGATGAGTCGCTTTTTCATGGCTGGTTCTCCTGTGGGTAGTCGGCGGTACGGAGGAAATCCGGCGTGAGGCCGGAGAACAAGGGCAGCAGGTCAGCCGCCCAATCGAGGCCGCGATGGCGCAGCCAGGCGCCGGCGAAACCGGGGGTACCGGCGTCCAGCCGCACGCGGTCTATGTCGAGCTGGTCTTGCGGCGTGGAAGCGCCTACGAACGCGAGCGCAGCCGCCCCCAGGTCGAGGTCGAACAGGCGGTTTCCGAGGCGGGATTGGTAGTAGTAGTCGCGCTTCGGAACTGCCGTGGCGACGATTTCGATCTGGCGGTTGTTGAGGCCGAAGCCCTGATAGATCGTCTTGATCTGCGGCTCGGTCGCCTGCGGGTTCGGCAGGAAGATGCGGCTCGCGCAGCTTTCGACGATCGCGGGCGCGATGCTCGAATCCTTGATGTCCGCGAGCGACTGCGTGGCGAAGATGACGCTGACGTTTTTCTTGCGCAGCGTCTTGAGCCATTGGCGGATGCGCGCTGCAAACACTGGGTCATCGAGAAACAACCAGGCTTCATCGAGGATCAGCAGCGTGGGCGCACCGTCGAAGCGTTCATCGAAACGCGCAAAGAGGTAATGCAGCACGGCCATGACGGCGGCCTTGCTGTGCATCAGCTCCTCCATCTCGAAACCCTGCACGTCCGCCATGCCCAGCCGGTCGTGGTCGGCGTCCAGCAGCTTGCCGTGTGCGCCGCCCAACACATAGGGCGACAAGGCTTGGCGCAGCGCGTTCGATTGCAGCAGCACTGACAAGCCGGTCATGGTGCGCTGCTCCACCGGCGCACCAGCGAGGCTGCCGAGTGCCGACCAGATAGCCGCCTTCTCGTCCGGGCCGACGGCCACGCCTTCGTGCAGCAAGCGGCCTTCGATCCATTCGGCCGCCCAGGTGCGGTAGCCGTCGCGGTCAATGCGTGCCAACGGCTGGAAGGCGATTTCGCCATCCATGCCCAGGTCGTAGTGCTCGCCGCCCAGCCCGAGAACAGTGGCGCGCATCGAGCGCCCCATATCGAACGCGAAGATGCGCGAGCCGCGATAGCGGCGGAACTGCATCGCCAGCGTGGCAAGCAAGACCGACTTGCCCATGCCCGTCGGGCCGGCGACCAGCGTGTGGCCCACGTCGCCGATGTGCGTCACCAGCCGGAACGGCGTCGCGCCATCGGTGCGGGTGACGATCAGCGGCGGGCCGTCCAAGTGGTCGTTCTTCTCCGGCCCGGCCCATACCGCCGACACCGGCATCATGTGCGCCAGATTGAGGGTCGAGATGATCGGCTGCCGGACATTCGCATAGGCGTTGCCGGGAAGCGAGGACAGCCACGCATCCACGGCATTGAGCGTTTCGGGGATGGTCACAAACCCGCGCCCCTGGATGACGCGCTCCACCATCCGCAGCTTCTCGTCGGCTGCGCCGGCGTCCTCGTCCATGACGGTGACGGTCGCCGTCAGGTAGCCGAAGGCGACTTGATCGCTGCCCAGCTCCTGCAAGGCGGCATCCGCATCGGCGGCCTTGTTGCTGGCATCGGTATCGACCAGCGGGCTTTCCTGCTGGAAGATCGTTTCGCGCAGCAGCGCGATGACGTTCTTGCGCTTGGCGAACCACTGGCGGCGCAGACGCCCCAATTCCCGTTCCGCCTCGGATTTGTCGAGGCACAGAAAGCGCGTACTCCAGCGATACCCAAATCCCAGGCGGTTGAGGTCGTCCAGAATCCCCGGCCAGGTCGAGGTCGGAAAGCCCCGCACCGACACCACGCGCAGGTGCCGGTCGCCCAGCATGGGCGCCAGGCCGCCGACCAGCGGCGAATCAGTCAGTAGCGCGTCGATGTGGAACGGCACTTCGGGCACCGCCAGCCGATCGCGCCGCGTCGATACCGTGGCGTGCAGGTACGTCAGCGTCTGGCTGTCGTCCAGCCAGGAGATTTCCGGCATCACGCCATCGAGCAGATCAAAGACCCGATCCGTCTCCGCCACGAAGGCGGTCAGGCGCTCACGCCAGTCCACGCCCTCGGTGGGCCGGTTCTCGTACAGCATTCCCGCTGCACGGGCACGCGATTCTTCGGGCGGCAGGTACACCAGCGTCAGGTGATAGCCGCTCTCGAAGTGGTTGTCGGATTCCTCGAACGCTGCACGGCGTTCCTCGTCCACCAGCCACGAAAGCGGCTCGGAAAACTCGGAGTGAGGATAGTCGGCGGCGGCGCGGCGCTCGGCCTCGATGAACAGCGCCCAGCCCGAACCCAGCCGGCGCAGCGCGTTGTTCAAGCGCGCCGACGTGGCGATCAGCTCGCCTTGCGTGGCGCTGTCGAGGTCAGGACCGCGAAACCGGGCCGTGCGCTGGAAACTGCCGTCCTTGTTCAAGACGACACCCGGCGCGACCAGCCCGGCCCAGGGCAGCCAGTCGGCGAGCAGCGTGGGCCGCTGGCGGTATTCGGCGAGGTTCAGCATGGCATCACCTCACACGTCCAGCAGCGGGCGATGCTTGACGTGCCGCGCGAAGACCTGCATGAACTGCGGATCGACGCGCGCCCCCCAAACCGCCAGCGCATGGCCGACGATCCAGAGCACGGCACCGGGAATCCAGAGTTGCAGGCCCAGCCCGACAGCGGCGGCCAGCGTGCCGTTGGCGATCGCCACGGTGCGCGGTGCGCCGCCCAGCAAGATCGGCTCGGTGAGCGAGCGATGCAAAGGCACCTCGAACCCTGCCGCGAAGCTGTCCGGGCCGCTCATACGACAGCCCCGCCGGAGAAGCTGAAGAACGACAGGAAGAAGCTCGAAGCCGCGAACGCGATGGACAGGCCGAACACGATCTGGATCAGTTTGCGGAAGCCGCCCGACGTGTCGCCGAAGGCCAGCGCGAGGCCCGTGGCGATGATGATGATGACCGCGACGATGCGCGCCACCGGCCCTTGGATCGACTCCAAGATCGACTGCAGCGGCCCTTCCCACGGCATCGAGGAACCTGCGGCCTTTGCCGTCCCGGCCATGAACAGCATTACCGCAGCCATCATCATTCCCTGCTGTGCAGGGCGAGCCAGGCGGCGCAGTCGGGCAAGGCCGGACAGGCGCGAAGGCGGATTTACGGAAATACGGAAAGCAGGAACGTGCATCTGCGTCATGGCAGTTCTCCAGGGTGGTTGAGGGACGGGGAAGAAAGGTCGGACTGCGATGGCAGCTCGGGAAACGGCGCGGCCAGAGCGTCCGCCAGTTGGTAGCCCACGCCATCGAAGCCGACGACGCGGGCGATGCTCTCGATGCGGCGCTTGCGCCCGCGCCCGGCGATATGGATCACCACGTCCACGGCTTCGGCGATCAGCGCACGGGGCGGGTTCACCGCCACTTCGAGAATCAGTTGCTCCATGCGCAGCAGCGCGCCCAGCGCGGAGCCTGCGTGGATCGTGGCGATGCCGCCGGGGTGGCCGGTGCCCCACACCTTGATGAGATCCAGCGCCTCGGGGCCGCGCACCTCGCCGACGACGACGCGATCCGGCCGCAGACGCATGGATGAGCGCACCAGCTCGGTCATGGACACCACGCCGGAACGCGTGCGCAGCGGAACGTGGTCGCGGGCCGCGCATTGCAGCTCCACCGTGTCTTCGAGCACTAGCACGCGGTCGCCGGTAGCGGCGATTTCAGCGAGCAAGGCATTGGCGAGCGTGGTCTTACCGCTGCTGGTGGCCCCGGCGATCAGGATGTTCTTGCGCTCGCGCACCGCGCGAACGAGAAAGGCCGCCTGGGCGGCGGTCATCATTCCGTCCACGACGTACCGCTCCAGCGGGATCACGCCGATGGCGCGCTTGCGCAGCGCAAAGGCAGGCCCCGGCGCGGCGGGCGGCAAGATGCCCTCGAAGCGTTCGCCGGTTTCGGGCAGCTCGGCGGATAGCAGCGGCTGGCCGCGATGCACCTCCGCGCCGACGTGAGCCGCGACTAGGCGGATGATTCGCTCGCCATCCGCTTCGGGCATTTCCACGCCCATCGGCGCGCGGCCCGAGGACAGGCGATCCACCCAAAGGGTGCGATCCGGGTTGAGCATGATTTCCACCACGTCGGGGTCTTCGAGCGCGGTGGCGATCAGCGGCCCCATTGCCGTGCGCAGCATCTGGATGCGCCGGTCGAGCGACGTGGCGCTCATGGATTGGGGAACTGCGCTCATGACGCACGCTCCTGCGCTTCTGTGGCTGCCGCCGCGTCCTCCATCCGTACCGGATCAGGATGCAGTTCTTCCACTACGTCACGCACGAGGCTTCGCCCGCGCAGCAGGTGGCGACCAAGCTGCTCCACGAACTGCTCGAAGCGCGCTTTGCCCTGGGCGCGCGCTGCCTCTTGGTGCGCCTCGGGAACCGGCATGCTGACCGTGAGGTAGTAGCGGATGAACAGCGCCAGCGTTTCGATGGCGATGTTCTGGTCGCGCTCCATACGCTCGGCCTGGCGCGACAGGCGATCCAGCCGCTTGGCGATGGCCGCCTCGCGCTGGTCGGCGGCATCGGGCGACAGCCAGGACGCCAAGGCGGCAGCGACGATGCTGGATTTGGACACGCCTTTCTTGGCGGCCAGTTCGTCGAGCCGCTGGGCGTGCTCGGGCTGGATAAAGAGATTCAGGCGATAACTTGAACGATGTGGGCTCATAGTTCGATTCCATCGTTGGGGTCGAGGGATGCCAGCCGGGCCGTGCGCTGCATGGCCGTATCGAGCTGGCGAGGAAGGGGAAGCGGCAGGTCGTCGTCGTCATCGAGCAGCCCGAGGTCGGCCGCGGGTGCGGCTTGCTCGGGGTCGTAGGCGACGGCCTCAGTTAGCTCGGGCTGGCGGCGCGGGCCGCCGTCGTCGGCCGTTCCCAGGTGCTCCAGGCCATCGGCGGATGCCGTGGCCGGTGCGGCAGGCGTCGGCGGAATCGCCAGGCCACTCCAGTCGTCAGCGCGTGCCGGAGGAACATCGGCATAGCGCCCTGGACTGGACGCTGTGGCGAGCGCAGGCGGCGACAGAACGCGCCGCTTGAAGTTGGCGTCGGCGTAGTAGCGCAGCTTCTTGGCCCTGATCGGCGCCACGCTCGACACCATCACCACGGCTTCGTCGGGTGGTAGCTGCATGACTTCGCCCGGCGTGAGCAGCGGGCGGGCCGTTTCCTGCCGCGACACCATGAGGTGCCCCAGCCACGGCGCGAGGCGATGGCCCGCGTAGTTGCGCTGCGCGCGCAGCTCGGTCGCGGTGCCCAGCGTCTCGGAAATGCGCTTGGCCGTGCGTTCGTCGTTGGTGGCGAACGTCACGCGCACATGGCAGTTGTCGAGGATCGAATGGTTCTGCCCATACGCCTTGTCGATCTGGTTGAGCGACTGCGCGATGAGGAAGCTGCGGATGCCGTAGCCCGCCATGAAGGCCAAGGCCGTCTCGAAGAAGTCCAGGCGCCCGAGCGCCGGAAACTCATCGAGCATCAGCAGCAGCTTGTGGCGGCGCTCGATGCCATCGCTGCCGTCGAGTGATTCGGTGAGCCGCCGCCCGATCTGGTTGAGGATCAAGCGGATCAGCGGCTTCGTGCGCGAAATGTCCGAAGGCGGCACTACGAGGTACAGCGATACCGGGTGCTCGGCGGAAATGAGGTCTGCAATGCGCCAGTCGCAGCGCGACGTGACTTCGGCCACCGTAGGGTCTCGGTACAGGCCGAGGAACGACATGGCGGTGGACAGCACGCCCGAGCGCTCGTTGTCGCTCTTGTTGAGCACTTCGCGCGCCGCAGAGGCCACCACCGGATGCGGGCTTCCACCGTTCCCGTTCATCAGGTGGGGCGTGGTCATCATCCGGTGCAGGGTCAGCTCGAAGGGACTGGCCGGATCGGAGAGGAAGTTGGCGACGCCGCGCAGCGTCTTGTCTTCGCCCGCATACAGAACATGCAGGATGGCGCCCACCAGCAGCGCGTGCGAAGTCTTCTCCCAATGGTTGCGCTTCTCCAGCGCGCCTTCGGGATCGACCAGAATGTCCGCGATGTTCTGCACGTCGCGCACCTCATGCGCGCCGCGCCGCACCTCCAGCAGCGGGTTGTAGGCCGCCGACTTCGCATCCGTGGGGTTGAACAGCAGGCAATGCGAGAAGCGCGAGCGCCAGCCGGCGGTGATCTGCCAGTTCTCGCCCTTGATGTCATGGACGACGGCGGACGCGGGCCAGGAAAGCAGCGTTGGCACCACCAGGCCGACACCCTTGCCGCTGCGCGTCGGCGCGAAGGTCAGGACGTGTTCCGGGCCTTCGTGGCGCAGGTACTGGCGGTCGTGCTGGCCGAGGAACACGCCGGCCGGCTGCGTGAGGCCCGCCTTGCGAATGTCCTCCGCGTTGGCCCAGCGGGCCGAGCCGTAGGTGGTGACGAGGCGTGATTGGCGCGAGCGCCAGATCGACATGCCGATGGCGACCAGCACAGCGACAAGGCCGCTGCCGCCGGCAAACGCACCGCCGATGTCGAAAACACGGGGCGCGTAGGCGTCGAAGAAGAACCACCACTCGAACAACCGCCACGGGTGGTAGATCGGCGTACCCAGGAAATCAAACCAGGGCGAGCCAAGGCGTAGCTGATAGCCCAGAGCGGCGGCTGTCCATTGCGTGGCGCTCCAGACGCCAGCGATCACGATGCCGAATACCACGGCGATCTGACCGAACAGTACGTTCGTCCCTTGCATGACCTTGCCTCCGATTTCTCCTGCGCTGATTCCTCATGGGAAAAGCGGCACAAGGGCGTGCCGCAGGCGTCAGGATCGGTGTCAGGTCAGTGCCGGTCAAAGACCGTTTCAGGCAGAAAGATCGAGCAAAAGGAAAGAATTCGTGAAGCGGCGAGTCAAAGAAAAACGCCACAAGAACTGGCGCATTGCGGCGTGTTGAGAAAAATAAGGCTCTGTTGAATTTCAAGTGGGTTGCGGGGCATGAGGATTGATGGCCTGGAAGTCGAGCTTGCCGGCGATCAGGAAGATGACGGTTCTGATGGTGGCCAGGCGCACGAAGCCACGGGCGCGGCGCTTGGCGGCCTGGAACAGGCCGTTGATGGCCTCCAAGAAGCCGTTGGTCTGGCGGGTCTGCGCCCAGGCGACGATGCCCTCCAGGTGGCGACGCACGAGCGCGGCCACCTCCTTCATCGGTTCAACCTTGGAGTGCATGACGCAAGTGCACCAGTGCTGGAGCATGGTGCGCACGACGTTGATCTGCTTGCGCTCGAGGATCTCTCGCAGCTGCTCCTTGTAGACCCAGGCGCGGGCCGTGCGCACCGTGGTCATTCTGGCGATCAAGGCGTCCAGATCGGCGGCGGCCTCGGGCCTGAGGCGGCTGCGATCCTTCAGCAGCGACCAGCGCAGACCCTTGAGCGACTTGTCGCTGCGCTGCTCGATGCGGCGCATCTTGTCCACCGCCGCACTGGCATGCCAGACAACGTGGAACTTGTCGAAGGTGATGCGGGCGTTGGGCAGGAACTCAGTGCAGCCCTTGATGAAGGCGGGTGACATGTCGATGCTCACCGAGGTGATCTGCTCGGCCGGGCAGCCGTGCGCAGCAAGGTCCGCTGCCAGCGCTTGGAGCGTCTTGGCGTCACGGCCCTCGGTGACGAACAGCACCCGGCGTGCGGCGGCGTCGGCAGCCAAAGTGGCGTAGTCGTGGCCTCGGGCACGCGAGGTCTCGTCGATGGCCAGAGCCGTGACCTGGCTGAAGTCGGCCAGGCCCAGGGCGATCTCAACGTAGCGCTCGCACACGGCCATCACCCGGTGGGCCGACTCGCCCACGATGCGCGCCACGGCGGCAAACGGCATCTGCTGCGCCAGCATCAGGATCAGCGCCTCGAACAGCAGCGTGAAGGTATCCGTCCGGCCAACTCACCTGGACGGATTTGCATTCCTTTGATCTGGCGCGCTGCTACGGGGCTGCCGCAAGCTTCCAGCGATGCGGCAGCAACTCATCAATGCGGCTGGCCGGGTGCGTGGGCAGGCGCTCCAACACGTTCTTGATGTAGGCGTAGGGCTCATGCCCGTTGATGCGCGCCGAGTGCAGCAGGCTCATGATGGCCGCCGCCCGCTGGCCTGCGCGCAGGCTGCCGGCGAACAGCCAATTCGAGCGGCCGATGGCGATGGGCCGGATCTGGTTCTCCACCCAGTTGTTGGAGATCGGCACATCGCCGTCCTGCACGAAGCGCGTGAGTTGCGTCCAGCGCTTGAAGCTGTAGTCGATGGCCTTCATCGTGGCCGAGCCCGGCGGCACCAACTGCCGCTGTCTGAGCAACCAGCGATGCAAGACCGCTAGCACCCGACGTGACTTGCGCTGCCGTATCTTCCTTCGCTCATCGCCAGGCAGTTCCTCGATCTCGCGCTCGATCCTGAACAGCACCTGGAAGTAGCGCAGCGCTTGGTGGCCGACCGCGCTGGCGTGGTTGGCCCACAGGTCGTTGAATTTCCTGCGCGCGTGCGCCATGCATTGCGCCGATGTCACGCCCTTGGTCGTCGTGGCGGTGTAGCCGCCAAAGCCGTCGGAAACCAGCGTTCCCTGCCAGGCTCGCGGGGTGTCGAGCTTGAGGAACTGCTGAACGTTCTCGCCGCTGCGGCCCTCGGTGAACTGGAAGACCACGGCCTTCGTCGCGTTCAAGCTCGTGGTGCAGTACGACCAGATGTAGGCCTTGTGCGTCTTGCCGTCGCTCAGGTGCTTGGGCTTGAGCATGGCCACCGGCGTCTCGTCGGCGTGCAGCACCGCATGGCGGCGCAACTCGTCGGCCAGCGCGTTGACCAGCGGCTGCAATTGCGCCCCGCACTCGCCGACCCACTGCGCCAGCGTCGAGCGGGCGATCAGGTGGCCGGCGCGCTCGAAGATGGCTTCCTGGCGGTACAGCGGCAGGTGATCCAGGAACTTGGCAACCAGCAGGTGCGCCAGCAGGCCGGCGCTCGGGATGCCCTTGTCGATGACGTGTGCCGGCACCGGCGCCTGAACAATCCGCTCGCAGCAGCGGCATGCCCACTTGCCACGCACATGGCGCTCGACGCTGAACACGCCGGGCTGGTAGTCCAGCCGCTCGGCCACGTCCTCGCCGAAGCGCTGCAGGGGCTGCCCGCAATTGCAGGTGGTGTCCACCGGCTCGTGCAGCACGTCGCGGCGCGGCAGATGCGCTGGCAACGGGGTGCGCTTGGGCGTCTTCTTCTCGGTCTTGTCCTTGGCCTTGTCGTCGGCCTGGCCCTGCTCGCGTTCGATCTCCCGTTCGAGTTCGGCCAGGTCGGCGTCCAGCGTCTCCTCCAGCAGACTCCTTTGCTCGGGTGCCAGGCTGGCAGCGAAGCGTTCGCTGGTGGCGGCGAACTTCATCCGCTTGAGCACGGCCATCTCGTGCGTGAGCTTGTCGATGAACGCCTGCTTGAAGGCGATCTCGGCGTCGCGCTGCTGGATCTGCGCCAGCAGCGACTGCACGGCCTGGCGCATCTGCGGCTGCAGGGTGTCCAGTTGCTCGGCGCTGATCATGGACGTGATCCTGCCGCGCCGAAGCGCCCTGCGCATCGGCACATCCGGCAATTGCAAGGGTGGTTCAGATCACACGGATGATCCCCGCATCGCCCAGCCGCTGCCAGGGCAGGCCCAGCACCAGGGCATCGAACTGCGGCCGCGTCAGCTGCAGCGTGGCGCTGGCGTCGGCGGGCCAGACGAACTTGCCGGCGTTGAGCCTGCGAGCGGCCAGCCACACGCCGATGCCGTCGTGCACCAGCACCTTCATGCGGTTGGCGCGCCGATTGGCGAAGAGGTAGGCATGGTTCGGGTGCGCAGCGCCGAAGACGCCGACCACGCGGGCGAGTGCGGCCTCGGTGCCCAGGCGCATGTCCAGGGGCTGTACGGCCAGCCACACAGCATCGACCTTGATCATGCGCGTCTCAAGCCAGTACGTCGCGCAGCCAGGCGGCGCTGCGCGCGTCCATCGGCAGGCTGGCGCTGACACTGGTGGTGCCGCGGCGGATCTCCACCGTGACGCGTTCGGATGCCGAGGGGGCAGCGCTCGGCTCGGGCGCGGCAGGTGTTCGATCACCGAAGTCGGCCAGCGTCACCGGCACGAATGCGGGTGGGCTCATGGCGGCCTGGGTGCGCGTCGCCGCGGATGCATCGTCGGCCATCTCCGACTCGCGCACCCAGCGTCGCAGCATGTTCGCGTTCAGGCCGTTGGCAAGCGCCACTGCGGCGACCGAGCCATGGCCTTGGCGGGCCATCGCGATGACATGCGACTTGAACTCATCGCAGTGCCGCCGCCAGCTCCGCTTGGGTGGCCGCGCCACACCGGGATCGGGTTGGGAAGTGTCCATGTGTCCACGCATTTGTTCGTGGACACAAGCATCCAGGGCCGGCTGCGGCAATTCAAGGTGGGTTGGCCGGACGGTTACGCGTGAAGCCCGACAGGCGCCCGGCAAAGTCCGGCTCGACCAGGCGCACCGAGCCGTTGGGCAGCTTGACACGAGGCGTGCGCACCTGCAGGTGGCATTCGTGCTGGAAGAAGTTCAGGTGCCGATAGGTCTTGGTCACGGTGTCGTGCACCGGGTGCGCACCTTCGTGTCCGGAGATCGTGAAGCGCGTGCCCGGCTTGAAGTCGATCAGCACCGTCAGCACCTTGGCCGCTTCGTCGAACTCCACCGTGTCCACCACCCAGGGCTGGGCAATCCCCAGCGCCACCTCAAACAGCTTGGCCGTCATCACTGCCCCCCGCTTCTATGCCCACCAAGGCCCAAGATTACCCACTCGGAATTCAAGAGAGGCAAAAATAATGAGGTGATGCGGCTAAGGAAGGTCTGAACAAGTGCATGTTTCTTGCATGAGGCACAGGGTCACGCAGCGGAGCCACATCGATGAGCCAGATCAGTTTCTCGGACGCGGAGCAAGCGGGCAAGAGGAAGAAGACGCGGCGCGAAGTCTTCCTCGGCGAGATGGAAGTGGTGGTGCCGTGGAAGGCGCTGCTCAAGGTGATCGAGCCGCACTACCCGGTGGCGGGTCGGGGCCGCAGGCCGTATCCGCTGGAGGCGATGCTGCGAGTGCACCTGATGCAGAACTGGTTCGCGCTGAGCGATCCGGCGATGGAAGAGGCGCTGTACGAGATCGCCTCGCTGCGCACGTTTGCCGAGCTGGATCTGGCGGCGATCCCTGACGAGACGACGATCCTAAACTTCCGCCACCTGCTGGAGGCCAACGACCTGGCCGAGGACATCCTCAAGACGGTCAACGCGCACCTGGCCCGCAAAGGCCTGCTGCTCAAGCGCGGCAGCATCGTGGACGCCACGATCATCGCCGCGCCGAGTTCGACCAAGAACGCCGAGGGTGGGCGCGACCCCGAGATGCACCAGACCCGCAAGGGCAAGCAGTGGCACTTCGGCATGAAGGCGCACATCGCGGTGGATGCCGACAGTGGTCTGGTTCACACGGTCACCACCACGGCGGCCAACGAGTCCGACGTCGAACAGATCGGCGATCTGCTGCATGGCAAGGAACAAGACGTGTGGGCCGACTCGGGCTACCGGGGCGCGCAGCGCCGAGTGACCCGAGATGATCGGCACTGGCACATCGCCGGCCGGCCCAGCGACATGGCCAAGCTGCCCGAGGGGCGTGCGAAGCAGAGGCTCAGGAAGCAGGAGTACCGCAAGGCCAGCGTGCGCGCAAAGGTCGAGCACCCGTTTCGGGTCATCAAGTGGCAGTTCGGGCTGGTGAAGGTCAGGTTCCGGGGGTTGGCGAAGAACACGGCCCACGTGGTCACCCTCTTCGCGCTGTCGAACCTGTGGATGGCGCGCAAGAAGTTGATGGCGATGGTGGGAGTCGTCCGCCTGCAGATGGCATGACGCACGAACAACGCGGCGCGATGCGCCCAAAATCCTCGAAGCGCCGGCACTCTTCCGGGCCGAACCAGTTCGCACGGCTCAATGCCATCGCGTTCTTGCCCTGTTCAGACCTTCCCTAACCGCCAACAGTCAGAACTTCGGCGATTCTTTCGGTGGCGCGTACGGGGTTTCGCCGTCGCCATAGAACCGCTTGCGCGTGGCTTCGGCGACCCGGTTGCACAGAAGGTCACCCAACTTGGGGCGGCCGGCTTTGCATTGCCGCCGCAGCTCCTTGAGCCGTTCGGGGTTGGCTGCCAGTTCTTCCACCGTTGGAATGCTGACCTCTGAGACGGCGGCCTTTTGAGGCGTCTCGGACTGGCCGCAGGCTGTCAGGGCTGCCACGAACAGGAAGGGGATGATCTTCTTCACGGCCTCGGTTCCTCCGGTGGATCGGGATGGAGGTCCGGTATGGGCCCGGGCGACTCCGGTGACTCGACGGCCTGCACGCGCTCAATGAACCGCGCCAGCACATCGGACGAGTTGCCTTCGAGACGCAGCAGGTAAGTTGTCAAAGGCGGCACGCGCGATGCCAACGGCCGGGCCACGACGCCAGGCTCGCGATTGGCAGCAATGCGTGCGGCGCCGACCAGTCCCAGCGCGAAGCCGGCTGATACCAGGGCCATCATCAGGTCAGTGGATGCCACCCGCTCTGCAATCAGTGGCTCCATATCCGCGCGGCGTAGCACCCGCTCAACGTGCTTGGCATGGCCTTCACATGCCTGTGGATCGCACAAGACCAACGGATAGCGCAAAAGTTCGTCTAAAGGAATGCGCTTATGTGCCAGTAGGGGGTGCCGAGCGGGCACTGCCACTATCAGCGCATCGCTCCAAGCGGGCACGGAAACGATGCCATTGCCAACTTCGTTGGACTGGGCGAACCCTACGTCATAGAGATCGTCATGTAGCCCTTTGATCTGCTGCGACAGCGGCACCTCGAAGAGGCGAATCTCGACCTCAGGTTCTTCTTGGCGACAAAGTACAAGCAAAGCGGATAGGCGCGACAGCGTGATACCGTCGGACAGAGCCACGCGCAGTTGCCTGTGAAAGCCATTGGCTGCCGCTTTCACGCTGTCACGCGCTTGTTCCAAGGCAGCAAACACGCGACGCACGTGCTCAAGGAACAGATTCCCGGCTCGGGTTAGCCGCGTGCTGCGTGTGGTGCGAGCAAACAAAATCACGCCTAGTTCTTCTTCCAGTTCCTTGATGGCGCGCGATAGCGGCGACTGCTCGATATACAATCGCTCGGCGGCGCGGGCGAAGTGGAGTTCTTCGGCCACAGCCAGAAAGCAGCGCAAATGACGAAGTTCCATATCCCGTTCCTCACTAGGTGACTGGCAAAGCCTTGTGGTGATGCATGGCCGAGTGACCTGCCCCAACGCGCGCATTGCCTTCGATAAGTTCTACTTCGTTGCCCACGCCACAAGCGATGTTGACTAGACGCCTCACCTTGGACAGAAGATCGAACCGGATCTCGAGGGCTCATGCTGGGCGTTGATCAGAGACCGCATCCGCCAGCCCGCCTTCCTACGGGCCGATCTGAGCAGCCTCATCACCCAAGTTGCGACCAAGCGCACGGCGCGCGAGCCTTTACCGAAAGCGGCTGCACGAGTTCCCCGTTCGGAAGCAGACCATCGTTGCGTGCGAGATGCGCACCCAGTGGTACACGACCTTCATGCGCTCCGGGGTTGAGCCGAGGAGGGGCGCTTGTCTGATCCGCAAACATTTCGAGGACATCGTTGCCTAGACGCAAGTCCGTCAGACCAACGGCTTCTTCCATGCGGCTAAGCGCAAGGCGCGCGTCTACCCGCTTCGCCACCAGGTGAACCGTATTCTTCCTGAGCACAGGCAAGCACAACTTCGTTCAGATAGGCCCGCAACTGCTTAACCCACGCAAAGTCGGAAAGAGTCTGTAGCGAAAGAGCCCTTGATTCACCTCCAGACTTGCTTGGGTAAACTGAAAATCCTTTCAAATTGGTATGAATTTCTCGCCGTCACCCACGCAGGGCGTTGACGAAAATCCTCGGCAGCTTGGTCCAGCTGGGTTTGAACTGGAAGTCGGTCAAGAGACGGCCAATCACATCTTGCCGCCGGTTCGTGATGAACCAAGGTGGCCGAGGAAGGAGCGTTGGATGCAGTGAGAGCAGACTGCGAGGGAATGGTCGCCATGGGGCGGATATGACGGTACGCTCCGTTCCTTCAAGCATGAACGAGTTATGTACCGTCCCAATACCAGATTGCGGATCGCGCGACGACCCTCCGGGAAATCCTCCCCAGGGGCAGGGTGCAAGCAGAAATCCCAATCCGGTCCAAGCATTCACGGCGATGGTGCCGTAGCGCAGCTTTTGAAGCAGTTCTTCGAAGCGTTGACGACCGATCTCTCGCACAGTCTTGGGGTGAATCAGAATATTTGCCCCCAGGGTGCCGTACAAACGGTCATTAGCGTACGCAATGGCTGATTCAAGGTACGACCCCGCATCTTTATATTCGAAGGACTTTATTGCTAACGCCGTGCCGAAGACTTCGTGCTGCGCCAGCCATGGCTCATCGCCCCGATCCATGTTCGCAAGAATGCACGCAGGCGCAAGCAGACCACGGTCGATCGCATCCGAACCTCCGGCGTGGGCGGCAAACTCTTCGATGCGCTGCTCGTTGCCAGGGTAGTAGGCCTCCCGCTGCCCGAAGCGCGACATGACATTGGACACAGCAGCCAAAAGTTTGTCCGTGTGTCGCCAGCCACGAGGCACGATCAAGGTTTGGCACGCCACGCAGTTAAAGCCGGAGTTGTGCAACTTGTGCGTTGCTATCTGTTCGGCCTGAAAGCGGATGTCCGCGTTCGACCACGGCCCGGGCACCACAATGGTGGGGCAGACTGCGCCCAGTTCGGACGTGATCTTTCGATGGTTCTTCGGTGTATTCGCGGCCTTGTTGCGTGCGCCTTCTTCTCCGATGCCCCAGACGATGGCATCGTGGGTGGCCTTTGCGCCGGTGATGTGGATTTCCTCTACCAGCGGATGCTCGCACAGGTAGGCACCCACGGCGCCATCGCCGCGAATGATGCGTAGCGCGTCGCATTCGATCAGGGGCCGCAGGGCTGCCTTGAGATAGTCGGTCAGGTAGTCGTTGACCGGATTCATCTTCAGCAGAACCACCTGGTTTTCGATAAACAGCTTCTGAAATGCATCGAGAGGCGAGATGGCCGCGATGTTGCCTGCCCCCAAGACTAGGGCCACCTTACCGCGCCGCTGTTCGGGAGGGATGTCATAGGCGACCGCCGCATGTTGAGCGAGACTGGCCTCGGAGATTCCCTTTTGCATCCAGACTTCAGCTGAGACCCCGGATAGGAGCAACCGATCCCAGATCGAATGGGGCAGAACTCTAACCGCCAATTGCCCATTCTTGAGGTGGCCCAAGGGCAAGTGCTCAAGATATTCCTTTCTATCAATGGCACCGAGTGTCTGCATCAACCCGTTGCAGGCGCCCATGAGGGCGTAGGGGCCGGAGAGCCATTCCTCCCCGGCCAGCGGCGATGCATGCGGAATGCGCTTCTTCCGGGCAGCTGTCTCCGCCCACCCCTGCGCAACCTGCATCAGCGCTGGCTTGATGCGGCCGAGAATAGCAATCCGATCGGCGACCGAGGTTTTTGCCCAGTGGTGCTTGGCCCCATCCAGTGCCTGCAAGTCCTGATCCAACAGGGCCTGAATATCGAAATTTGGGAGAGCGGCCCCCATCACTGCGTGCTCTCCGTGGTATTGCCGGTCAGGAGGCTGCCGTAGGCTTCGCGGAGCCTGTTCTTGAGCACCTTCCCCGTGCCACTGAGTGGCAGCACATCAACGAAGACGGCTTTGTCGGGGATCTGCCAGTCCGGCAGGCGTCCTTTGAAGCAGGCCAGAAGGTCCGCTTCGGACACATTCGCGCCTTCCTTTTTCACGGCGACCAGAACCGGTCGTTCGTCCCACTTCGGGTGGGGCACGCCGATGGCCGCCGCATTGGCGATGGCAGGATGTCCGATAGCGATGTTCTCGATCTCGACCGATGAAATCCACTCTCCACCAGACTTGATGATGTCCTTGGCGCGGTCGCGGATGACCATATAGCCGTTGACATCAAGCGTTGCTATATCACCGGTGTCGAACCAGCCATCACTGGTCAGCGCACTGGATTCGGCGCCGAAGTAGCTGCTGACGATCCAGTGCCCCCTGATCTGTAGTTTGCCCGGGGATTTGCCGTCGTTCGGCAAGACTGCGCCGCCGTCATCGACCACGCGCAGCTGAACGCCGTAGGGTGGTCGTCCCTGCCCCAGTCGCACTTCGCTCTGCCGCTGAGGATCAAGATGGATGTGGCGAGCCAGTGGTTGATTCAGGGTGCCCAGCGGGCTCGTTTCGGTCATGCCCCAGGCATGGATCAGTTCGACACCGAACTCGTCCCGGAACGCGGCGAACATCGACGGCGGCAGTGCCGCGCCGCCAACGATGGTGCGTTTCAAGCTTTTGGGCTTGGTGCCGCGCGCCCTCAACGCCGCCAGCAGTCCCATCCAGATCGTGGGAACGCCAAGTGCCAGACCGACTTCCTCGTCGTCGATCAGGGTGGCGAGACTTGGGCCGTCAAGGTTCGGGCCAGGCAATACCAGTTTCGCTCCCTGCGCCGCCGCAATGTAGGGCACTCCCCAGGCGTTGACGTGAAACATGGGAACAACCGGCATGACAGCATCGCGGGCCGAAATGCCAATGCCGTCCGGGCTGTTGCCCGCCAACGCATGCAGCACCGTGGAGCGGTGGCTGTAAAGCACACCCTTTGGATGTCCCGTGGTGCCGGAGGTGTAGCACAGCGACGAAGGCAGATCCTCGTCAATGCTCGGCCACGGGTAGTCGGCGTTGCCCGAGGCGACCACCTCATCGTAGAACTGCAAGCCATCCAACATGCCCGATGCCTCCTCATCGCGTGGCCCCATGAGGATGACGTGTTTGACGGTGCTCAATGCCGACCGAAGCTTGGCCACGATGGGCAGAAAGGTCCGGTCGATGAACAGCACTTGATCATCGGCATGGTTGACGATGTAGATCAGGGTTTCGGCGGACAGGCGCGGATTGACCGTGTGGCACACCATGCCCGCGCCGGAAACGCCAAAGTAGATTTCCAAGTGGCGCCGATTGTTCCAGGCGATAGTCGCACAGCGGTCGCCCGATTGCACGCCCAGTTTGGCCAACGCCGACGACAGGCGTCGCGCATTGATCTCGACTTGACCCCAAGTCGTGTGTTCGGTCCCGCCCGTGGTGTTGACGGAGACGACTGGCGTATCGGCGTGGTAACGCGCTGCATGGGTGATGAGACTGGAGACGAGCAAAGGCTCGCGCATCATTTTTCCGAGCATTTTTCTACTTTCTTTCAGAATTGGTATTTGAGGCCGGCGTGGACAACCAGAGGATTGAGGCGACTGGAGACTGAAGTAGACGGTCCACCAAGCGCAGGCAACGTGCCAGCGGCCTTTAAGAGGTTTTTCTATTGGTATGCAGATTTACCTGAGGAGTGCGCTCTCGTATGCTTGGCGTTCGTTTTTTCGGGAAATCTGGGCTGGGTGTCCATGTGCTCGTTTAATGAGGTCCGCCGCCCTCTCGGCGATCATGATCGTTGGCGCGTTGGTGTTGCCGCTGATCAAAGTCGGCATGATGGAGGCATCGACGACTCGCAAACCTTGCAGACCATGTACCTTCAGCTCCGCATCGACCACGGCCATTGGGTCCACACCCATCTTGCAGGTGCCGACCGGGTGGTAAATGGTGTCGGATCGATCTCGAATGAGCTGGACCCATTGCGCATCACTCATGCCATCGGTAACGCCGAATAACTCGCGCCCACGGTACTTGGCCAAGGAGGATGCCAGCATGATCTCTCGTGTGGCCTTGGCCCCTTGGACCAGGAGCTTCACGTCACGCTCGTCAGACAGGAAGCGCGGATCGATTCCTGGGTCGTCCAGCGGGTTGGGTGATTGCAAGAACACCTCGCCACGCGAGTAAGGGCGCAGATTGCAGACGTGGCACGAGTAACCATACCCAACATGCAGTTTGCGCGCGTGGTCGTCCACGATCGAGATCACGAAGTGCAGTTGCAAATCCGGCCGATCCACGTCAGGGGCGCTCTTGAAGAATGCGCCGCCCTCGGCAAATGGGGTGGCAAGCATACCGCTGCCATCCTTGCGCCAACTGGCGATGTGGCCCAACAGGTTCACTGACCCTCTGAGTCCGATGCCGAAGTTGTCCGCATCCCGGGTGGTGTAGGCCAGAATGAAATCCAGGTGGTCCTGCAAGTTCTGGCCAACACCGGGCAACTCATGCACCATGCGGATCCCGTGATGGGTGATGTCTTCCGGGCGCCCGACGCCTGACAGCTGAAGAATCTGCGGCGTACCAAAGGCGCCAGCAGCCAGAATGACTTCCCGCTTGGCCCTGACCTCGTGTTCGGCACCGCTGGCATGGTAGGCAACGCCCACGGCGCGCTTGCCCTCGAAGATGATCCGGCTGGCGCGGGTATTCGTCTTGATCGTGAGATTCGGCCGTTGCCCCCGCAGAGGATGCAAGTATGCGGCTGCAGCGGAGCAACGCTCGCCTCGGCGGGCGGTATCGTGGAATTGCGTGACCTGATACAAGCCAACGCCTTCGTTGTCCCCATCATTGAAATCGGCACGAAACGGAATACCGCGCTGCTTGGCTGCCTCAATGAACGCAAGGGTGACTGGCCTAGGGCTACGTTGCTCGGACACATGCAAAGGTCCATTCCCGCCATGGAGCTTGCTCGCTCCACGCTCGTTGTTCTCTGCCTTCAGGAAATACGGCAGCACCGAGTCCCAGTCCCACCCTTGACACCCCAGGTCGGCCCAGTGATCGTAGTCCTGACGCTGGCCCCGGACGTAGAGCATGGCGTTGATGGCCGAAGATCCGCCAAGGGCGCGGCCCCGCGGTTGATAGCCCCGCCGACCATTGAGGTTCGGCTGAGGTACCGTGTTCAATGCCCAGTTGTTGATCTTGCCCCTGCCCGGCATCATGGCCACCGTTCCAGCAGGCATGCGGACGACCAAGGAGTCGCCTTGTCCGCCCGCTTCAAGCAGGCAAACACTGACGCTGGAATCTTCACTCAGCCTCGAGGCCAGGGTGGCGCCGGCAGAGCCGCCGCCTACGATGATGTAATCGAAATTCATAAGAGCCCACGAAGGAGCCGATGGCTCCGAATTGAAAGAAGGGAGTGGAGGGAGCAGCGAGCGTGTTCAGCCAGCCGCCAATTCCTTGTTCCATTGGCGTGGGTCGTAGAAACGCAATGCCTTCATGCCACTTTTCTGGTTTGCACGCAGCGCCAACTCCCTCTCCTCTGGCGTGGCGTAGTGCCGATCCCACTCCATGAGCTTGGGGATCATCATTCGCTGCCAAAGCGGCGGAATCATCGTCAGCAGTATCGTGGTAAGGTAGCCAGCGGCCATCGTCGGGGCCTCCGGCAAGGGCATCAAGTTCTGGTAAGGCACCTCGCCTTGGGCATGGTGGTGCGAATGCCGGCTGAGATTGAACATGGCCCAGGAACTCATTCTGGCATTGGTATTCCATGAATGCCGTAGTTGTACAGCTTGATCAGGCGCGCGCACCATGCCGTAGTGCTCCATGTAGTTCACGATTTCCAGCAGGGATTTTCCCCACAGCGCGCTGCCGGTAAATCCAAGCACGCCGATCCATCCCGCCATCCAATAGGCGATGGCCACCAGCACCGCACTCATGAGCAATCCGCGGATATAGGCGTTGCGCAAGGAGATCACCGGAAGATGCTTGCGCTTGAGGCGTTCGGCTTCGATGCGCCAGGCGCTGGCGTTGCCGCGAATGGTGGAGATCACGATGTGCTGATACACATTGCGTCCTCGCGGGGCCGTGGCCGGATCATGCTCGGTCGACACATAGCGGTGATGCCCGTAGACATGCTCGATGGCGAATCCCACGTCGAAGCTGAAAGACAGCAGCCAACGGCCAATGAACATCGAGACCGGCTCCCAAGTGCGATGCGTCAATTCGTGCGCCGTGATCGTTCCCAGCACACCAATCACGAAGCCAGTCAATATGCCTCCAGTGAGGTGGTGCCAAAAGCCCGTCGCCTCCCGGGCGGCCAGTACGTCATAGTGGGTGAGATGGGCTACCCATGCGCCGAATCCCAACGGATCACCGGAAGAAAGCGTCCAGATGTAGGCAAATACGTTCAGCGCCACCAGGGGCAGGATGAACCACAGTTGCACCGTCAGAATCCACGGTGATTTGTATTTTGGCGTTCGGGTATCGTTGCCCAATAGCGCATCACCGCCAACGTAGAAGGCGAGAAAGCCGAGCAGACCCAAACTGGTGTAGGCGCCGCCCGCCAGAATGGAGACCAAAGCACCGATCCCCGCCCCATGCAAAAGGAAGAACTTCAGATAGTCCAAGATATTGGCTGGCACACGCTCAACGGTAGGCAAGCCGACAGCGCCGTAGAAGCCGGTGTGGAGCTTGGGCGCCTGATCGACGAAGCGGTCCGCGTGCAAATTCGTTTCTGCAATGCCGCGCTGGCGTAGGACAGCAATGGCCGAGTCGATCATGGCCGGCGGGCCGCACAGATAGGCCGACGTGGCACCCCCAAGCAGTTCTGGAATGTGCTCCGTCACCAAGCCAGTGCGCCCGTCCCAAGGCGACGAAGGGTCAGCCGCGGACAGCACCGGCACGAACCGGAAGTTCGGCCAAGCTTTTTCGTAGGCTGCCATCTCGTCGAGCGCGTACAGATCCTTCTGGCTCCGAGCGCCAAACAGTACCGTCACCGGCCGCGTGTCGCCCGAGCGCTTCATGTCTTGAAGCATCGCGAGGATGGGTGCCAAGCCGCTGCCACCGGCCACCATGAGGACTGGCTCCCGGCCCGGGCGCATGTAGAAGTGACCGCCGGGACCGCGCACGGTGACCGACTCGCCCACATGCGCCTGGTCCACGAGATGCCCGGACACCCGCCCCCCCGGCACACGGCGCACCGTGAAACTCACTTGGCGATCATTGCCAGGTGCGGCCGAGAATGAATAGCTGCGAGGAGCATCCCACATCGAAGTCAGCGTGACCTCTGCAAACTGGCCGGCACGATAGCGAATCGGCGTGTCCAGTTGAATGTCGATTCTCGCGATGTCGTGAGTCAGCATTTGCTTGCCGACGATCACGCCCTTGACCGAAGGGCCATCGATCGCGCCCTCCCGGTCCAGCTCGATTTTCACATCGCTGCGCAGGCGGCTCTGGCAGGCCAGTATGAACCCGTCGGAGATTTCCTTCTCCGTCAGCAGGTACGCCGTCTCGGTCAGTTCGTCAACCTTGCCGCTCTTGAGCTTGCACTTGCAAGTCCCGCAGCCGCCGACGCGACAGATGGAGGGAATGTTGATGTTCTGGCGTTGCGCTGCCTCCAGCAAAGTCTCATCGGGCTCGACGGTGATGGTCTGCCCGTTTATCTCCGCCTGGTGCAAGCTTCTTCCGTGAAGAAAATTCATCGCAATTGTCTCCTAATGAATGTTTTTTGCTTTTTTATTAGACTTCGCCACCACCTTCTGTCGCAAGCGCATAAACTGACAAACATGGTGCTTTTCTTGCCAAGCACCTGCCGCTACGTGTAGGATCGTTTTGATAGTCATCAGAGGAAGAAGGCTGAGGAGCCTGTCGGACTCCTCAGGGCGGCCACCGGCCGGCACAAGAACATGGAGCGAGACAACCGTGAACCCAAAAACTGTTCGAGTCACCTACCTGCGGCAAATTGCAGATCAAGCGGCTGAACTTGGCGTGGATACCGTGGCGTGGCTGGCCATTTCCGGCCTCAAGCAAGATGACCTTGCCAATGCGTCGGCTGTAGTTGCCGTCGAAAAATTTGGAGAGCTGATCGCCAGCGCCGTCAATCTGTCAGGCGAGACGGGCTTCGGGGTGTTGGCTGGGCGTCGCTTGCTTACAGCCACTCATGGCGTTCTCGGCATGGCGGCTGCGGCAAGCCGTAACATCCGTGAAGCCATGCAACTCGTAGCGCGCTTTGTCTGCACCCGAACGGAGGTTATTGGTATTCAGGCCCGGGAGTTGGATGGAACTCTGGAGGTCCGGTTTAAACCAGCGATCGGTCTGGGTTCTGCAAGCAACACGGTGACGGAAATAGCGATGGTTGCAGTCAAAAATATCGCCGACGACTTACTTCTGAGTCGCAATGCCTGTGATATGGTTTGCTTTCAATTTCCAGAGCCTTCTCATGCGGCACTGGCACGCGATGTTTTTGGCTGCACAGTTCTATATGATCGGGAATGGTCCGGTTTATCTTTTGCTCTTGCTGCTGCCGAGGAAGTCACCCCGAAATACGATCCATTGGTTCTGACAGAGGCCGTGCGTTTCTGCATCGAAGAGTTAAATGAAACAGGAGATAACAGGAGCGCGGGCTCGAAATTGGAGAAAATTGTTCTGGAACGGCTTCCGCCAATTCCTCATCTCACCGTATGTGCACGGCTGCTGAGCACGACGCCACGGACACTTCATCGGCGCTTGATCGAAGAAGGAACCTCTTACCGTGAAATAGTGGAATCAATTAGGCATCGCATGGCGTTAAAACTGCTCAGAAAAGGGTCTTCCATCAAAGAAGTGACCTATTTCTTGGGCTATGCGGACATCGCCAGTTTCAGGCGCGCATTCCGGCGCTGGGAAGGTATGGCGCCGTCGGATTGGACTACAAGAGTGCAAGAGCCGGCGGGTGAGTCCAGGTAATCGAGGGCTCCTAGAATGCGAATGCGCAGGGGACATTCGTCTGCGTCTCCGGCGTTGGGGATGGCCTGCATAACTCCCTGCGGCCCGTGATGGCGCGGCCTCGGGCGGTCCACTGCCTTTCCTTTCTTGCCAATAGCCGAGCTATTGGCCGCAAAAAGACGCTTTGTGGCCCCTCCCGGTCCGCACTACCACCGACTCGCGAGGATTGTGCAGGCCATCCTTAGGGAAATTACTTCTTGGCCTCGTCGATGGACTGGCGGATAGACGCATAGGTCTCGGAGAAAAGCCGTTGGGCTTCCCCATAGCTCTTTTTCGTGGTCTCCCATACCTCGGCCGAGGCTTTTGAGACCCGGGCCTTGGTTTTCTCCACATCTGCATTCAGTGCGGCAATACGCGCTTCAATGGCAGTGCGCTGATCCGCCGCGAGCTTGGCCGCGTCGGCACGCAATCCAGCGAGCGCTTTCTGCTGCGCATTCAGTTCAGCCTCCAGTACGGCACGCTGCGTAGCGATACTGGCCTTGCTTTCTTCAAGGTACTTGTCTCGGGCGGCCTGGAAGGCGGCCCAATCATTGTCGAGTGCCTGACGTGCTTCGGCGACCTGGGCATCGCTCCAGTTCTTTGCGTTGGCTGCGGCATCTTGAGCCCGGCGGCGATAGGCGTCCCGCTGCTTGCGCAGGTCCGCCAACGCCGCATCAGCCTTGGTGCGCGCCTCGCCCCGGAGCCTGCTGGCGTCTTTTTCCAGGGCAGTAATGTTGGCATCAAGCTGGGCCAGCCGATCCTGCGACCACGCCAGTGCTTGGTGAACCCTTGAGGGCTCCTTCTGTGCGGCGGCTGAATCGGCCTGTGCTTCTGCATTCTGTGCCAGGGCGGGAGGAGCTGACAGCAACGCTGTCTGAGCAAGCAGCGCCAAGGCGATTGTGGAAAAGCGAAGTTTCATGGTGATTTCTCCTGGTGAGCCAAAACAAAAGCAACGTGGCGCCTAGGTTCAGCGAACCTTGAAAAAGGCATCCTTGATCTTCTGGACCGTGACGGCGTGAGCGGCCTTGGCATCGGCAAACCCCTGCTTGACGGCACGCCAGGATTCATCGCCAGCATCCTTGACCTCACCGATACGCGCCTGGAACTTCTCGGCCTCGATGGAGAGGCGATCGAACGCGGCATCGAGTTCGCCGCGGGCCTTCTCGACGGCATCGGCCGCCTGGTCACCCAAATCCTTCAGGGAGTTTTGCCACGCTTGCCGCTGTGCGCGCGCACGGACGATGACGATGTTGCGCACGGTTTTCACCTCGTCGCCGGTCGTGCTGACAAACTGCTGGAGGGCGGACTCGACCTCGATCCATTCGGCTTCGAGCTTGTCCTGAATCTCGCTCGCTTCCTGCTTTGCGGTGTCCGCCTGAGCGCGCAGATCATCGTAGTACTGCTGCAGCTTCGCGCGGGATGCCGCGAGGCGTGCGCGAGCTGCATCGGCTTGCTTGCGGGCATCCTCCTTGATATCGGCGGCCGATTTCTCGACCTGGGAGAGAATGGCATCGGTCTCATCGAGACGGTGCTTCGCCCATGCGATGGTCTGGTGTACGTAGGATTGGAGCGTCATGGTGCATTTCCTTTCAATGGGAGAGGGGTTGATGGAATCAAGCGGGGCCTGTTTTTCGGTCAGCGCCATCATCAGGCGACCGAACGGAAAGAAAGCCGCTTCGGCAGAGATCGCGGACCATGTCCGTGATTTGCCTGATGGCTTCGTTCTGAATGCTTTTCCAGTCCATGCCACGGAGCATTACGCCGCGCAGAAACCTGAAACTGAAAACTGCCGTCACAATTGCGATGACGCGCAGCCGCAGCGCCTCGTCATCGGAAGACCGGCCGCTAAACTGGCTGGCGGCATGTACCAGACGCTTTTGCAGCGGAGCGATCGCGCGTTCATGAATCAGGGCGAAGGCGTCGTCGTTGTCGTAAGCGCAGCGGGCCACGAATGCCGTCCAGGCGTGCGGCTCGGCTTCCTCCAGCATGGTGTGGAGCAGTTGGATCAGTGTGCGTTCGAAGCGAACGGAAAGCTCGACGTCCGAGGTATCGTCAAGCAAAGTTGCGGCCTCCGCGAAGCGATGGGCCGCATACTTGGCGATCATGTCCGCTGCAGCCAGATAGAGCTCCTTCTTGCTGCCGAAATGGTAGGGAATGGCCGACAGCGTGGTTTTGGCCGCCTGGGCCAGAGCGCGCGTGGTTGCCCCCTCGTAGCCAACGGCGGCGACAACGTCAACCGTCGCTTCAATCAACTGCGATCGGGTCTTGGCACTGCGCGCCTCGTGGCCGCTGGTTGATTCGGCATGACTTGACATACATCCTCCGATTGTTTCGATAAGAACATAGTTCATACGAACGAGCTTTTCAA
Source organism: Sphingobium aquiterrae (assembly GCF_037154135.1). Classification (NCBI taxonomy): domain Bacteria; kingdom Pseudomonadati; phylum Pseudomonadota; class Alphaproteobacteria; order Sphingomonadales; family Sphingobiaceae; genus Sphingobium; species Sphingobium aquiterrae. Next base: position 17,180 of record NZ_JBANFL010000010.1, on the reverse strand, counting down.
TGGCAATGAAACTGCGAAAAATCAGGAGCCCCGTGATCGGTGGCAACGGTCATAGGGGTCATCAAGCCGATGAGGAACTTCGCCTGGCTGATCCGAAACTCCTTCGATGGCATCGTCGCCTGGACCCAGACCCACCGGGCTGGCGGCCTCCTGGAAGCCCTGAACGGGCTCTTCCAGGTCACCAAGCGTCAAGCGCGTGGCCGGTTCTGCTTCGAGACCATGCGCGCCTTGCTCTTGCGCATCGCCGCTGGGCTCGACTTCGCCCGGATCAACCGGCATACCGCTGAACCCACTTGTCTCCCTGCTGCGAGGGTGCGACCGCGCACTGGGGCGAGCGAGCGCCGCCATTCTGTGCCACCAGACATGCAGCAGCGCCGACGAAGTGCCCGGGGGCACGTCACGCCCCAGCGCCGACTCGAACGCCCAAAGCCGCGCAAGGTAGGCCTGCACATGGCGTGCCTCCAAGCGCTGCGGGTTGATCCGCCCGTAGGCTTCCACGAGCTGGGTGAACAGCGCACGCAGGCGATAGGTGCGAGGGCGCGGATCATCCTCGGCATGCTCGGTGGCGAGTCGGGCAAGTTCGATCCCGCGATCGACGAGGCGGTAGAACGCCGCTGCGGCGGGAAGGTTCCCCAGGCGTTCGATCCGCGTGAGCGGCAGCTTCACGTAGGCCGCGAGCAGGCGCCGCAGATCGGCGAGGATGGCCCGTTCCAGCGCCAAGTGGGGACGGCCCGCGGCGGGCGAAGCGGGCCAGCATGCCCGCAGGTCCTCCACGTAGAGCTGCCGGTCGCCGAAGTAACTGGTGACCTGCCGGGCCACCGCCTGTTCGAGCGCGTCTGGCTGCGCATCGCCCAGGACGCGCGCCATCGAGCGCAGCGGCTGCCCCATCGACAGCGGGAAACGGGAGAAGCGGTAGCTTGCCTGCGTTCCAGGCAACAATCGGTAGGCCACCAGCTCTTCCCGCAAGGCAGGGTCTTCCTCGAAGCGTGCCCGCATGCGCTCGAACAGGTCCAGCGGCATGTTCGGCAAACCCGCCCGGTCGTACAGGGAACGGCCGTCGTAGCCACCGGCGGCGAGAATGCGCCCCACCACGTCGGCGCAATTGAGATCGTTCCTGCTCCAGCGCAGGCTGGCGTCCCGGAATCCGGTTTCGATGCGGTGCGCCTCGGCCACCATCGCCGCACGACGCCCGGCGGGAATGCCCTGGACCCGCAACCCGAGCGTCTCACGGCCATAAGCCATGCCGTAGGTGTTGGTGTGGACTTGCGAACGGGACGGGCGATCGATGCCGTACAGGTAATCCGGCAGGCTCACATGCTGCAGGAAGTTCGGATCGACGGACGGGTCAGCGATGTAGTTCGCGCTGTAGACGATGCCGCTGATGCGGATGGCCAGATGCCCGAACGGGTTTTCGAGCACGACCCGTTGCGGCGTTTGCGAGGTGGCATAGGACAGCAGCAGTTCGACCTCTGCCGGCGCTTCGGCATCCAGTTTCGCCAGTGCCTGGCCGATGCCCTGGACGGGCGCGCCGTTCTCGACGCCGAAGTCGGGCAGTGGGCGGGCCGGCCTGAAGCCTTCGTCGAGCGCAAACCGGACGATGCTCGCGATGTCGATGCTCTGCCGGAACTCCCTCTGCGCACGCAGCATTGCCTCGCGCTGGGCGGGCTCGCACAGAAGGTCCACCGCGAACTTCCCCGCGTCGTCGGCGCTGGCCGCAAACCTGGCCAGGCCCTGGCGCTGGAACAGGGCGGCGTTCTCGCGCTCGTGGCCGCTGATGACGTCGAGCAGCACGGTCGGCACCCCGAGGGCAAAAGCCTCTGCCGGCGTCATCCCGCCGGCCTTGGTGACCAGAATGTCGGCGGCGGCCATGCAGGCCGCCATGTCGCTGCGCGGCAGCAAGCCCAGCGGCTTCAATGTCGCGCTCTCCGGCAGCTTTCCCTGCAGATCGGCGAGCACTTCGTGCTGCCTCGAATTCGTGCCGCACACCGCGATGATCTGCAGGCGCCCCGGGCAGTGGCGCACGACGCTGCCGATGACCCCGGGATAGTCGCCCACCCCTTCCTTGCCGCCGGTCAGCAGCAGTGTCGGCACGTCCGCCGACAGCCCAAGGCCCTGGAGCGTGGCGCGGCGGGCATCTGCGGATCTCTCTGGAATCCGCACCGGCATGCCGCTGGTAACGACCTTGTCGGCCGGAACGCCTGCTGCCAGCCAGCGCGTTTCCAACTCCGGGTGGGCAAGAAAGGTACGGTCGATCCGCTTGGAGATGCGCGGGAAATAGCCCTCGAAAAAATCCGTGTGCAGCCAGCCGATTCTCGTGTCGGACAGCAGCCCTTTCTCCCGCAAGGTTCCCAACACCTGGGCGGCCCCGTAATGGGTGGCGAGAACTGCATCCGGCCGCTGTGCGGTCAAGTAGGCCAATACGCTTTCTTCCGGATAATCGTTGGGCAGCATCGACAGCGAGGGCGCACGGCTGCCGCGCGTCTGCATCGCACGGAACAGGCTCTCGAAGCACTCCGGCAGATGGTTGGCGACGAACCAGTACAGGCGCTCATCGACCCGTCGCCACACCGGATGCATGAAGGTGCGGATATCCTGCAGCAGCACCGGGGTCGTCGGAGATTGCCGCTTTATCTCGTCCCGAATGGATTGCGCGGCACTGATGTGGCCGTATCCGATGGAGGAGTAGAAGATGACGACCTTCCCGGTGGTGCTCATCGCCCTCTCCCGCTGCGCAGAATGAAAAGCAGAAGTCATATGCTGCCGATCATGTAGCCCGTGAGCAGATAAGGACATGGACAGCACCGGCGGTGCCAAGCATGTGAATGGGATCTTTTCTCATGAAATGGGACTCTCTTGTTTCACTTGGTATTGGTCAGGATGCCGGCATGTGGTTCCCGGGGGGGTGCCCCGTCGCATTGATTCTTGCCGCGATCAGTTCAGCGAGTTCGAGTGGATGGCCGTTCCCTGTGGCCGTCGCGATGGTCCGTGCTCCCTGCATTGCTTGGCGGCACAGGTCGAGTGCTGAACGTTGGACGGTCGTGCGCGCCACGAAGTCGTCCATGACATCGGCTTCCTGCAACAACACGCAACTTGCAACGAGGGTTTCTCCGTAGCGCCGCGCTACTTTGGCTAGAGAATCAGAGTAGCCTGCGAGAGTGGCCCCTGTGGCGCCAGCCGCCTCACCCAGCGGCACGGCCAATCTTTGACGAGTCCGCAACCATTGTGCTGGATCGTCGCCTGTGATCTGCACATGCTTCAGGTTGGTGGCCTCCAACTCAGCCGCCCGGTTGACCGCATCGGCAACCAGGGCCAGGACTTGAAGGTCATCGCAACGCACCAGCAAGCGGAAGGCACCTGTGGTCAGGTAGTCCCCCGCCAGCACGGTGGCCGCATTGCCGAGCAGCGCAGATGAGCCGCGCGCCGCATCGACGTGGGCATGCAATTGCTGCAAGCTGATGTAGATCAGGTCCAGCGCGGTACCGGCGTTGATGCCCTGCTGCCCGGAATGGATGCTGCAAGTCACCAGTGCCCGGATCGGTATCTGCTGGTCCGACAGCAACAGGCGCACGGCAAGCTGCACGGGCGCGGCCTCACAGGTCAGGGTACCCGCCACGGCGGCGCGGACGCCGGTCATTACAGTCTCGGTAAAGCTCATGAGATGAGAGTCAGCCATGGGTTGACGTTTCTGCCCAGCGAGCCAACTGCTCGGCTGCGCAGCGATAGCCGATCTCGACGATTTCCTCGGCGCGGGCGAATTGGAGGAAGCGGATGTGACCCAGGGGCGGCTGGATGAGGATGTCGGGTTTTTCCAGTTCGAGACGGGCCTGCGTGATGCGGGTCTCCATCACATTGATCGATGCGAGCAGCACTTCGAAGATGTTGGGGGCCGGCTCTTCGACCGAAGCCCAGCGGGCCAATTGGGCAGAACCCGGAATTTCATGAGCAAGCATGCGCTCCTTGATCCACTGAATAGCCTGCCGATAACCCTCAACCCAGTCGCCCATTTCCGTCAGTCGGCCTGGCGGCAGTACGGGCTTGAAGTTCTTCCCGGAAACGATCTCATGGTTGAGATCAACCGCGATGACAACGTCGGCTCCCATAGCGCGCGCCACGCTAACCGGCACCGGGTTGACAAGGCCCCCATCAACCAGGATCCGGCCGTTACTTCGTATTGGCGTGAAGACACCGGGTACGGAAATGCTGGCGCGCACGGCATCAATGACATCGCCGCTGGCCATGGTGAGTTCCTCGCCGCTAACAATGTCGGTGGCCACGGCAGCAAACCGTTTTGGCAGCTCCTCTATGCGCGCGGATTGCACGTACTCACGCACCAGATCGCTGACCTTGGCACCGTCCAGCAGCCCGGACTTGGGCAGCACAACATCGAAAAAGGCAACTGTTTTCTTCCAGTCGAAGGACTGAAATACCGCTTCGAGTTCATCCAGCTTGCCAGCGGCGTAAACAGCGCCAACCAGCGCGCCCATGCTGGTGCCGGCGATGAAGTCGATCTCGATGCCGGCTTCCTCGACGGCCCGCAGCACGCCGATGTGCGCGAGCCCCCGCGCGGAGCCGCTGCCCAGCGCCAAACCAATTTTTGGTGCGAACCCGTTTGAAGCTTTGCCATCAGCGAACTGCATCATCTTCCGCCCTTGCCACCACGCCAGATGGAGACCAGCACCCAGATGCCACCAATGACGGCAGCGATGAAACCGAGCAGTCCGAAAGAGGGCAGGCCCGGCAGGGAGGGTTCGCGCACGACGCTCATAACGATGGCCGACCCGACGATCAGAGCGGCGGTGACGATGCTTATCGCCAGGCGGCTGACGGCGCGATCTAGCTGATCGCCGACCCGCCTCAGATGGGTGACGTCGATGTGCACTTCCAGCCGGCCGCGGCGGGCGGCTCGCAGCAGCCGGGAGAGGTCCTGGGGCAAGCCTGCCAGCAACGAGAAGATGTCACCGGCCGCCCGCCGCCCCCGTCTGAGCAGCGCTGCGGGGGAGTAGCGCGCGTGCATGGCACGCTCCAGCAGCGGCAGTGCATGGTTGGCCATGTCAAAGCCGGGATCGAGTTCACGACCCAAGCCTTCCAGTGTGACGAAGGCTTTGATCAGCAGGGACAGATCGTTGGGCAGGACGAGGTGATGCTGGCGCGGGATCGCCACGAGGTCGGACAACATGGCGCTCAACCGCAATTGCTTCAGCGGCACGCCGTGGTAGCGATCGATGAAAGACCGGACTTCCAACAACAGATCCTGCTCATTTGCCACGCCGTCGCTCGTCCATTCGAGCATGACGTCGGCGACGCCGCCGGCGTCGTTCCTCACCAGCCCCAGCAGCAGGCGGATCAACTGGTCGCGGCGTTCCTCCGCCAGCCGGCCGACCATGCCGAAGTCGATGAAGGCGATACGGTTGCCCGGCAAATAGAACACGTTGCCCGGATGGGGATCGGCGTGAAACAGCCCGTCCTCGACGATCATCTTCAGTACCGCATGGGCGCCACGCCGTGCGAGCACCTTGCGGTCCAGGCCGGCCTGGTCAACGGCCTGAAGCCTGCGCCCGGAAATACCACCGATGAATTCCTGTACGCAGACCCGCTCGCCGGTCCACTGCCAATACACGCGGGGAATGACGATGATGGGAGGTGCGCCATCCGCGTCCGGCTTTTCCTTGCCCGGGACGACAGGGGGAGCATCCTGATCGGTATAGCCGGTGAAGTTCCCGGCGATGCGTTCGGCATTGCGGCATTCACCGGCGAAATCGAGTTCGTTGCGCAGCGACTGTGCGAACTGGCGCACCATCTCGCGCGGATGCAGGACGCGCCATTCCGCGCTCTCCGTCTCGGCGAGTTCGGCCAGGCGTGCAAGCCAGCGCAGATCGGCTTCCAGAATGGGCCGAATGCCGGGCCTGCGCACCTTGACCACGACTTCGCCGCCGTCGTCGAGACGCGCCCGATGCACCTGCGCAATGGAAGCGGCCGCCAAGGGCTCGGGATCAAAGGCCGCGAAGATTTCCTCGGGGGGCGCGCCGAGGTCTTCGCTGAGCTGCTGGTATACGGCTGCCCAGGGGGCGGGCGGCGCGCTGTCCTGCAATTTCCCGAATTCGGCGGTCCACTCGGGTTCGAGCAGATCGACCCGGGTAGCGAGCACCTGGCCGAGTTTGACGAAAGTCGGCCCCATCTCCTCCAGCGCCCGCCGCACTCGTTCGGGGGGCGTCATGTGGGCGAAGTCTGCCGCTTCGCTCCAGTGCAGTGCCGTCCCCGCCCGCTCCAAGGCGTTGGACAGCCCCATCCGGCGCACCATGTCGCCAAACCCATAGCGGATCAGGATCGAGGCGATTTCATGCAAACGCCGTAGATCACGCATCGCGGTCAGTGCCTGCCAGAGCATTGCGTTTCCTCATTTTTTCGGGGGCTGGTTGGTGCCACCGCCCAGCGCCGCGTACAGCCCGACTTGGCTTGACAATGCCGCCCTGCGCACCTGCACCAGTTGCTGCTCGACGGCAAGCAGGTCGCGCTCGGCGTCCAGCACCTCCAGGTGCGCCGCCGAACCGGCATCGAACAGCATCCGCGCCAGTTTCAAACGCTCGCTCTGCGCGGCGTGGGCCTGGCGCGCCACGGCGAGTTGCTCGGCGAGCTTCTGCCTTGCGGCCAGGGCGTCGGAAACGTCGCGAAACGCTGCCTGGATGGCGCGCTCGTATTCGGCAATGGCGATGTCGCGCCGCACGACGCTGACGTCGAGATTGGCCTGTCGCATGCCGGCATCGAAGATCGGCAGTTCGATCGTCGGCTGGAACAGCCATGCCCGGGTGCCCGACGAGAACAGGTCGCTCAGGCTGGTGCTGACCGTGCCGGCGGCGCCGGTCAGTGCGATGCGCGGGAAGAATGCGGCGCGCGCCGCACCGATGTTGGCCTGGCGCGCCCGCAGCGCATGCTCGGCGGCCAGGATGTCCGGGCGGCTCGCCAGCAGGTCCGAGGGCAGCCCGGGCCTCAGTTCGGGCATGACCAGGGCTTCATCCATCGGGGCCGATGGCGGCGGCAATCGGGGGTCGCTGCCGAGCAGCAGCGCCAGGGCATTGCGCTGCTGTTCGCGCTGCAATTCGAGCTGCACCTGCAGGGCTTTGCCCTGGCTGAGCAGGGTGCGCACCTGGGTCAGCTCCAGCCGGGAGCCATGGCCCAGCTCAAAGCGTTTCTGGAAGATTTGCGCCAGCGACTGCTGGTTTTCCACCGTGCGCCTTGCCAGCGCGATGCGCTCGTCGAGTTCGCGCAGGCCCAGGTAGGCATCGGCGACCTGGGCGACCAGCGCCAATTCCACGGCGCGGTGGCCCTGCCCGGTGGCCAGCCATTGCTCGAATGCGGCGGTCTTCATGCTGCGTACGCGGCCCCACAGGTCCAGCTCCCAGCTGCTGATCCCTACCGTGGCCGCGTTGACCTCCAGGACCGAGCGGCCCGCCAGCGGCTGTAGCCCATCGGGCAGGCCGGCGCGGATCTGCTGCGCCCCCACGCCAACCATTGGCGCCTGCTGCGCACGCTGGATGCGGAAGGCGGCGCGCGCCTCCTCGGTGCGCAGCAGCGCCACGCGCAGATCGCGGTTGTTTTCCAGCGCGGTCTCGATCAGCGCCTGCAAGGCCGGGTCGGTGAAGTACGCGCGCCACGCCAGGTCAGCCGCGGCCGCAACGCCCGGCGTGTCGGGCTGCGTCCGCCAGTTCGATGCGACGGGGAGCGCGATGGGATCGAGCGCGGGCGCCAGCGAGGCGCAGCCGCTCAGCACCGCCAGCACCGCCAGCGTGCCGACGAGCCGATGGCGGGCCGATGGGCCGGTCTCATGGCCTGCGCGGGCTTGGCGGCGGCGGGGGGACGATGTGCCGCGGTCATTCTCATGCATGGTCTGCTCCTGTGGCCGCCGGGGCTGTATGGCGCTTCGCATGCAGCTCATAGAGCAGCGGCACGACGAACACGGTCAGCGCGGTCGAGACCAGCGTGCCGAAGATCAGCGAGACGGCCAGCCCCCCGAAGACCGGGTCGGTCACCATGACGGCGGAGCCGAAGATGATCGCCAGCATGGTCAGCAGGATGGGCCGCAGACGCACCGCGCCGGCCTGGCGCACGGCCTCTCTCAGCGGCATGCCGCGCCGGATATTGTCCTGGATGAAGTCGATGATCAGCAGCGAGTTGCGGATCACCACGCCTGCCAGGGCGATGATGCCGACCATGGATGTGGCGGAGAAATCCACGCCCATCAGCCAATGCCCCGGAAAAATGCCGATGATGCCGAGCGGCACGGCCGACATGGCCACCAGCGGAACGATGAACGAGCGGTAGTAGGCGACCAGCGCGAAATAGATGATGAGCAAGGCGCCGCCGAGGGAGAGGGAGAGATCCCGGTACACGTCCAGCGTCATGCGCATCTCGCCGCCCCACAGCAACTGGTAGCCGTCGATGGTGTCGGGCACGTCCTCCTTGAAGCGCAGGTTGCCGGTGCGCAGCGGGCGTCCGTCCGGCGCGGTGATGCCATGCAGGCGCCGCTGCAGGTCGAGCACTGCGTACAGCGGCACCGAGTCCGACAGCTCCGCGCCGACGAAGGTAACCTTCTCGTTGTCGCGGTGCAGGATGGGGCGATCGACCGATGCGGGGACCACTTTGACCAACTCCGCCAGCGGCACGGGTCGGCCGGCGGCGTTGTCCACGAACACCCGGTCGAGCCGGGCGGGATCGACCTCGAAGCGGCGCGGCACGAAGGCCCTGACCGATACCGGCAGTTTCTCGTCCGGTACGTGGGCGCGGCCGAGCGTGGTGCCGCCATAGACCAGCGCCAGCGCCTCGGCAATCTGCGCAGTCGAGACGCCGGAGAGCGCGGCCTTGTCCTTGTCCGGCACGATGCGGTGTTCCCGCACATCTTCCGGTTCGGTGTCGGTGATGTCGACGGTGTCGTAGGTTTGTGCGAAGGCCTCGCGCACCTGGGCCGACAACGTGCGCAGCCCCTCGGCGTCGGGGCCGTAGACTTCCGCCAAAACGGTCGAGCGCAGCGGCGGACCCGGCGGCTGCTCCACCAGCGCGACCTCGGCACCGGGCCAAGCAGCGCGGACCGCTTCCACTCGAGGGCGCAGTTCGCGCACGACGTCGATGGAGCTTTCCTTGCGGTGACGCTTGTCGGTGAGGTTGACGCGGATTTCCGCGACGTGGCTGCCGGCACGCGCGGCGGTACCCTTGAACAGACCGCTGAAGTCGGCCACACCTGCCTGGCCGACCCAAGTCTGGTAGTTGAGCACGTGTGGTTCCCGCGCCAGCACCGCGGTCACTTGGCGCACCAGGCGATCGGTGTCTTCCACCGGTGTGGTTTCCGGCATCGAAACCACCACGTTGAAGGTGTTCTGGTCATCCTTGGGCAGAAAGCCGATCGGCACGCCCAGCGCGGACACGGCCCCGCCCACGCCCGCCGGGCGGACGAACTGCCAGCCGCCTTGCATCAGCGAAACCGCCATCAGCAGCAGAACCGCCAGAGCGAAGCCGATGCGCACGTTTCTGCGCTGCTGCAGAGGGCCGAACAGGCGCAGGTAGAGGCGCTCGATCCGTCCCGGCGTGCCGTGACCATGGACAAGCTGTCCGTGTTCGGTTTCCGGCCATGATGATTCTTCCCGCAGGACTTCGTGGCGATGAAGCCAGCGATTGGACGCCCACGGCACGACGATGTAGGCCACCACGATGGAGGCGGCCATGGCGACAGGCACGGTGACCGCTATCGGGAAAAAATACTGGCGCGGCATGCCGGTCAGGGCCAGCAGCAGGGTGATGAAGACCAGCATCACCGCAAAGGTGGCCAGATTGGTGGCGTTGCCGATCTCGTTGGTCGCCAGCACGGTTTCCGCCTGCTTGTCTGCCTTCGGTTTGCGGCTGGCGTAGTGGCGGTGGATGTTCTCGATGACCACGATGGCGGCATCCACCAGCAGCCCCAGCGCCAGGATCAGGGCGAACAGCGTGACGCGGTTGATGGTGACGCCGCCGAGCAGGTTGGCCGTCAGCGTGATGCCCATGATCAACGGCACCGTGATCATCACGATCAAGGCCTCGCGCCAGCCCAGGAAGAGGATCAGCACCAGGCCCACGGTGACGAGGGCGATCGCCAGGTGTTCCAGCAGCAGGTTGACCGCGTCGTCGGCCTTCTGGCCGTCGTTGCGCGTCACCACGACCTGGATGTCCTGGGGCACGAAGCTGGCCTGCATGCGCTGCATGCGGTCGATCACTGCGTTGGCGACCAGCACGGCATTGGTGCCCTTCTTTTTGGCCACAGCGATGGTGACGGCGGGCAGGTCTGTGGCATCGGCCGTGCCAAAGCGTGGATCGCCGGGGCCGAAAGAGAGGCGGCTGGCCGTGGCCGGCTCCGACGGCGGGCCGTCGGTAACGGTGGCCACGTCGCGCACGTAAACCGGCCGCTTGTCGCGCACGGCGACGAGCTGGTTGCGCACATCCTCGGCCGAAGTGTAGGCCGCATCCAGCTTGATGGCTTGTACCTGACCGTCACGTACGGTGGGCTGCAGTGGCAAGGTCAGGTTGCTGGCTGGGAAGGCCGCTCGGGCTTGGCCCAGGGTCACGCCGTAAGCCTGCAGGCGATCGGGGTCCAGTTCGATGGTGATTTCGCGGTGCTGCCCGCCGCGCAAGGAAACCACCGAGACATTTTCGGTACTGCGCAGGCGCTCGGCCATGCGTTCGGCCATGCGGTTGAGCGCGTAGTCATCGTATTTCGACGAAGCCAGCGTGAAGGTGACGATCGGCACGTCGTCCGCGTCGATGCTTTGCACCAGTGGCGTCGTGGCGTCGGCAGGCAGCCAGGCGCGGCTGGCCATCACGCGGTCATAAAGCTTGACCAGTGACTGCTCCTTCGATTCGCCGACCTTGAATTGCACCTGAACGATTCCCTGCGAGTTGCGGGAAGTGCTCTCGATGTGATCGACGCCGGACAGTTCGCTCAGAATGCCTTCGAGGGGCGTGACCACCAGCGCTTCGACCTCACTGGCAGAGGCGCCCGGCAGGCCGACCATCACGGCGGCAGCGGGCACGATGATCTGCGGGTTTTCCTCGCGCGGGGTCTGCAGCACCGCCACGACGCCCATCAGCGCCACGGCGATGATGAAGACCAGCGTGAGCTTGGAGGTGATGAAGTGCTTCGCGAGAAAACCCGCGAAGTTCAGGCGCTGCTGCGTCATCGCGCGCCCCCGGCGGCCTGGACCGGCATGCCGTCATGGACGGTGTCGGCGACGCTGGCGAGAATGGTTTCTCCGTCCGACAGGCCGGCGCTCACCTCCACCCCATCGCCCAGGCGCTGGCCGGTGCGCAGCCAGCGAAAACGCGCCACACCGTCCTGCAGCACGAACACGCCGTCCAAGCCACCGCGCCGAACGAGGGCCGCACGCGGCACCGTGACGGCCCGTTTCTCGTCCAGCAGGATTTCGAGGCGGCCGAACATTCCCGGCAGCAGGCGCGCGTCCCGCGGCAGCACGATGTCCACCTCGTAGCGGCGGGTCACGCCATCACCCGACGGCACAACACCCCGGACCCGTCCCTTGAGCCGCTCATCGCCCAGCGCGTCGATGCGCACGGGAATCGAGTCGCCGGCCTTGACTGCCGCCAGGCTGCGCTCGGGCACGAACGCCTTGAACAGCAAGACCTCACGCGACTCCACCGTCATCAGCGGCGCGCCGGGAGCGGCCATCTCGCCGCTGCGCCGGGCCACCGAGACGACCACGCCATCCACCGGACTGGTGATGGTCACGTAGTTGCGTTGCGCCTGTGCCGCCGCCAACGCCGACTGCGCTTGTTCCAGCGCCGCGCGGGTGGTTTCCTCCCGCACCCTGGACTTGCGCAGCGCATCGGCCGAGATCGCGCCAGCCGGCACCAGTTGCGCGTTCTGGCTCACGTCGTGCTGCGCATCCCGCCAAGCCTCCTGGGCGGCCTGCACGCCGGCGCGTGCCTGCGCGATGGCCGCGTCGATGTCAGAGGCGTCGATGCGCAACAGCAGGTCGCCGCGCCTGACCGCCTGGCCCTCGCGAACATCGAGTTGGCGAATGAATCCGGTCACGCGCGAAGCCACGTCGATGCGTCCATCAGAGACGACGCTGCCAGTCACATCGTTGGTAACAGGCCATCGTGCCTGCCGTACCACGACAACTTTCGCAGGCATCGGCGTGGATGCGGATCGAGGCGAGCTTGAGCCATCCGTGCAGGCGGCGAGCAGAAATACGCAGAGGGACAGCACAGCCACCCTGCACGCCTGCGTGCCCCTGCCTGTGCTCTGCGTGCCAGCCTCCCAGACCGACGGTACGGGGCTATGGCGGCCGAGTGCATAGGTAGTCAAGCGATTCATGAGTTCCTCGAAGTCTTGGTCATGTCAGATTCTAAACCAGTTCGTACGAACGAACTATATTTTTAATCAAATAATTTATTCAAACGCAGAACGAGTGGATGAGCTCCGTGCGCGCGATGCTTTCTTGATCGGAACGTGCGCAAGCCGTCCGTATCGTGTTGCAAAAAGCGTTTTGTTCACCGCCTCAACTGACCGCAGGCCCGCGCGTACGCCCCATCTCCCAAGACGCCCCGCCGCCGCGCACCGTGGCCGCGAGCTGCTGCCCCAGCCGCTGCTCGATCACCGGCTTCCACGGCACCAGAGCGAAGCCCATGCCGTCATCGAGCATCGCGTAGCGCCCGCTGGTGAGCATGACGGAGCGCCGATAGATGCCTGCCACGCGCTGCCCGTCAGCCACCGGGCGATGCCCCAGGCCCGTTTCGGCGGCTATGTCCTTCGCGGCCTGCACCAGCTCCCGGTTGCGCAGCGTGCCCAGCAGGTTGCGCGCAAGTATCACGCGCTGCCCGCGCCGCTCGGCCAGCCCCTGCTCGGCCAGAAAGTCTGCGCGCTGCTGCATCGCCTGCTTGGCTTGGCCACCAAAGCCCAGGTCGCCCAGGCCGGAGCCGCCGCCGATCAACTGCTGGTCGAGCCACGTGGCCCCGATCACGCGGGCCTGCCGCTCGATGGGCAGGTGCGATTTCAGCTCCACGGCCACGCCGCCGAGGCGCTGCGCGTCGTACTGGCGGCCACGCTCGGCCAGGTCGTCCGGCACCTTCCATAGCCCTTCCGCCACGCGCTCCACGATGCCGGCCCGGCGCAGGGCCTCCAGCCGGCGGACGTGGGCAGCGACGACTTCCTGCGGGTCGCGTCCAGGCTTGGCCCGGCCCTGCTCGATCGCCAGGTGATGGTCGGTGCGGTACAGGCCATCGCTCGCCAGCGCAGCGATGTTCCTGTCGGCCGCGCGCACGTCGGCCGATCCCTTCACCTCCACCACGGCACCGGTCGGATAGTTCGCCAGCTCGTCGCGGGCGTTGAGCGCGACGTAGTGGGCCTTGCCGTCCACCCCGTCGATGACCAGATAGCCCCGGTCGCGCAGCTCGTCAGCCAGCCCTTTCGCGGCCACGCGCCCGAGGATGGTTCGGCCACTTCCATCGGCATCCTGGCCCGGCTCGAACACTGCCAATTCGCGCGCCTCGCCGCGCATGGCCCGCTGCATGGTGCGGATGATGTCGCCACGCTCCCCCAGGGCGCGCAGGGTCTTTTCCGCATCGGCATGGACGGCCCAGGTGCCCGGTTGCGTCTCGTCGGCCAGGCCCAGGCGCTGCAAGCGTTGCAGGCGGCCGATCAGCAGCAGGCGCTGGCGTTGCAAGCGGGGTTCGTTGAGCCGTTCGACATGCACCAGGCCATCGTCGCCGGCCCCGCGCTTGAGCGTGCGATCCAGAGTCGTCCACCGCTCCTGATCCACATCGCGCTGCAAGGTCTGCTGGATCTCCAGTTCGGTGCGCGGCCCCAGCCACTCGGTCGCCAGCTCGGCGGCCCGGTGGCGGAAGCCATCGGCAATGTAGTCGCCCGCGATGATGAGGTCTTTGCCTGTGTCGTCGCGCCCGCGCACGACGATGTGCGTGTGCGGGTTGTCGGTGTTCCAGTGGTTGACGGCCACCCAATCGAGGCCGGTGCCCAGGTCGGCCTCCATGCGGCCCATCAGGTGCCGTGTGTAGGTGCGCAGGTCTTCCAGTTCCGCGCCATCCTCGGGCGAGAGGATGAAGCGGAAATGGTGCCGGTCGTCGGCGCAGCGTTCCTTGAAGGCGTCGAGGTCGGCGGTGTCGGTCTGCGACCCGTAGGCTTGGCCCCGCTCGCCGTCGCGTCCCACACCGTCGCGCTCGATGTAGCGCAGGTGCTTGGCGAGCGATTGCGGGCTGGCCCGCTGGTGGTTCACCAGCAGCGTCTTGATGGTCACGCGCCGCGATAGGGGCGTCAGCTTCGCCCCGGCGAAGCGCGCCGCCGTGTGGCCGCGCCCGAGCCGCGAGCCGGGCCGCTGGCCCGTGCCGCCCGCCGCGCCAGGACAGCGCACCGTGGACTTGCCGCCGCTGGCCTTGCCCGCCTGCTTGAGCACCTTGGAAACGAAGCTCCGCCCCTGGCCCTTGCCCCGGTTCTTCGGGGCGCTGGGGCGCACCCGGAAATCGTCGTCGCGGCGGTCGCTCATGGCTGCGCTCCCTGCAAGCTCTGGCGTGTCCTGTCGTGCGAAGCACGCGGACATGCCTGCATTGGCGCGGGCCTCGCGCCATACGCGGCACGGCGGCGAAGCCGCTCCGTGCCGCACCAACCCCACGTGCAGACTGGCTTTCGACGCGGCCTGGTGCCGCGTCCTTTTGTCTTGCCTTCCGCCTTTGCCCCTCGCTGGCGCTCCGGGCAGCGGCGGCCCGGCGGCGCTGCTGCGTGAGCAGCCAGCGCGCCGGCGAACGCGACGACGGCCATAGGCCGTGCGCGTACGAGGCAAGACGCCTGCACGTGGGAAGGCACCGCGAAGTGCAGCGCCCGATGCGCAGGATCGGTGCTCGCTCTGCACGCGCGACGACATGCAGAAAACCACCGGATCAGCACGCCCGATGGCACGATGAGATGCACGGCGACGTGCAGCGAATCGGCAGCCATCATGGGCGGTCCTCCAGCCAGATCGGGTGCGCGATGCCGATCACGGCGGATGCGCTGACCGGCCCGAAATACCGGCTGTCGAACGACGCCGGGTTGGTCACACTGAGCAGGAACAGTTCGCCGGGTTCAAGGCGACGGCATTGCTGCCAGGATGGCAGCGGCCGACGCCAACGATCAGCGGGCAGCACGGCGGCCGAAGGCACGCCGTCGATTCGGACGATGCCGCCAGCGATGCACACCTCCTGCGGCGCGACCGCACCCACGCGCTTGAGCAGCGGCACGCGCGCCGGCAGGTAGCCGCGCTGAGCGGCCAGCGCAGCGGCGTCTGGCGGAAGCGTGGTCAGGACGATGCTGTCCACGGCCAAAGGACGTGGCAGTGAGCCGGTGCCGTGGCCCAGCGGATCGACGCGATACCAGCCGGCGGCCACGCTGTCGGACGGGTTGTAGATCAGGCGCGGCAGCGGATGCACAAAGGACGCCCAGGCCAGCGCAGTGAGTCCGCAGGCGCCGAGGCCAGCGAGCACGATACGAGCGCGCAGGCGCGAGCGAGGACGCGGCGCCTCTCCTGTGCTGTTGGCGGCAGTGGAAACGGCGGTCATGGCAGCGCCCTCCCGGTCAGCCAGGCCGCGTGCCGCTCGGCGGTGTATTCGGGCAGCGGCAAGTGCGCGGCGAGCCGGTTGGCGAGCGTGCGCCAATACGCAGGCGAGGCATCGGTCGGCGCGATGCCTAGCGCCTCGATGGCGTCGATGCGCTCCAGCACAGCGCGCACTTGCCCGTCGCCATCGGCGTGCAGCAGCAGGCGCGCGCCCGGCTGCACGCCGGGGATGCGCTGCGCCGCGTCCAGCGGTGTGCAGGCTTGCATCACCATGAGCTGCCAGCGCACGGTGCCGAAATCGTTGGACTGCCAGCGCACGCGGCAGAACACCGCACCAGGCAAGAACACCGCGCTGCGCCGCCAACGGTCGAGCTGGTGCGTTCGCGCGGGTTCGCCGAAGCGCAGGTAGAGCTTGAAACGGGCCTCGATGTAGGCCAGCGCCACGCGCGTCAGCGGCGCGCTGGCGGGCTGGCCGGAAGGCGCGATGAATGATGGCTGTGGCGCAGCCGTGGCCGCGCCAGCGGCAGGCGCGGCAGCAGGTGCAGTGGATGCGGTCATGGTGTGTTCTCCCTGCGGTTCTCGGGAAACTCCCGCTCCAGCAGGCCGCGCAGCAGGTCGGCCATGGTCACGCCTTGCGTGAAGGCCGACACCTTGATGCGCGCACGCATGGCGGGCGTGATGTCGAGGGTGAGGCGCGCGGTGTAGAGGTTGCCCTTACCCAGCGCATCGGCGTCGCCCTGGCGAATCCACGCCTCGGCGTGAGCATTCGCGGGCGGACGCACGCCGATGCCGACGCGCTTTGCGCGGGGTGGCGGCTTCGCTGTCATGTAGGCCACCGCAGCAGTTCGTCCACCAAGGCGGTGATTTCGCGTGCGGCGGCGCTGTCCGGTCCCGTCTCGCGTGCAAGCCGGCCAGCGGACACGCTGTCGGCGAATACGATGCGCTGATGCACTTCCGCGCGCAGCGCCGGAAGCGGCTGGTCGGCGAGCGCCTGGCGCGCTTCGCGCCCGATCACGGTGGTGCTGACGCGCCGATTGATGACGAAGGCCGCGCGCAGCGCAGGCCGAAAGACTTGCGCCTCGCGGATCAGCGCCACCATCTCGGCGCTGGCCCACAGGTCGTAAGGGCTGGGCTGCACCGGGATCAGCACGCGCTCGGCCGCCAGCAGCGCGGAGCGCGCGAGGGCGGCGATCCGCGGTGGGCCGTCGATGACGACGTGATCGGCGCGTCTGGCGAGTTCTGGTGCCTCCTGGTGCAGCGTCTCGCGTGCGAGGCCCACGGCGCTGAACAGCCGTGGTAAGCCTTGCTGGCTTCTGCGTTGCGTCCAGTCCAGCGATGAACCCTGCGGGTCGGCATCGAGCAGCACGACGTGCTGGCCGCGCATCGCCAGCTCGCCGGCGATGTGGGTGGCGAGCGTGGTCTTGCCCACGCCGCCTTTCTGGTTGAGCAGCGCGACGATCATGGCGTGGCCCTCCAGACTGGAAAGCCAGGCTTTGCCTGTCGTGCAAAACGCTGTTCGCCGTGCCTGTCGCTTTCCCTTGAAGTGGAGTCTGGGCGGCGGGGAAAGGTGAGTCTTTCTGGACTCTTGGGCATGGTCTGATT
>NZ_JBANFL010000009.1:0-219485 GCF_037154135.1 Sphingobium aquiterrae | reverse complement strand
AACCATCGAAATGAGGGGTCCCTTTTAGACGCCGATCACCCCGCTAACGGGGTCCTTTTTGCACGCCGATCCACAGAATCATCGACGAGATCGAAACCCGCGCACCAGGCACCCTGCACCGCGTCCACACCGGAGAGAGAAAATCGCCCCAAAGCCGGAAGGTCAAAAAAATGTCAGGATAACCAACCACTTACCGCTGGTGCCGCTTACAGGACTCGAACCTGTGACCCCCGCATTACGAATGCGATGCTCTACCAACTGAGCTAAAGCGGCGTTCCGGCGTGGCCGTGGGGGCGCGCTTACCAGCAGCGGGGGCGGCTGGCAAGCGGGGGCGTGCGCGAAAGAGGATGCCCTGCTCTTCGTCCGATCCCTGCCGAGATGGAGGAACGGGCTTGCCCTGCCATTTACCGCGCATTTACCATGGCCATGCGATGCAGGGCGGAACAGGGTTTCAGAGGCAAGCGGACATGGACACTCTTCGGGGTCAGGATTCTGCCAGCGGGCAGGACGATTTCGACTATGCGGCGGACGACATGGTGGACGAAGCGCCACCGCCCGCCATCGGCACGGGCGAACGTCGCATGCATGTGCGCGCCTATAATTACTGGGCGTCGCTGCTGCACGGCCGGGCGCTGCCCTCCATCGAGGATCTGAACCCCCAGGACCTGGGCGATTTCGGCCCCTATAGCGTGCTGCTGGATTTCAGCCTTGGGGTGGAAAACCCGGCCATCGTCTATCTTGGCACCGAGTTGCGGCGCGAATGCGATATCGAGGGGCATATCGAAACGATCAACGATGTGCCGGCCCGGTCGCTGCTGACGCGCCTGACCGACCATTATCTGCAGATCATCGCCAATGCCGCGCCGATCGGCTTCGAGGCCGAATTCACCAACCAGCGCAATGCCGAGATCATGTATCGCGGCATCCTGATGCCCTTTTCATCGGACGATGACACGATCGACTTCGTCTATGGCGTGATCAACTGGAAGGAAGTGGCCGGGCGCGACCTGACCGCCGAACTGACCCAGGAAGTCGGTCGCGCCCTGCGCGGCGCGCCTGCGGTGAAGAATGTGGCGCCGATCTGGGCGGATGGCCCGTCCCGCCAGCAGGACGAGGCCGACACCGCCCGACCCATGAGCGAATCGCCCCTGCCCGTGCTGGATCTCGCCGGGCTGGAAATGCCCGAGCCGGACGTCGAAGACGGCGCGCCGCCGGAACCGGTCACGCTGGATGCCGAGGCGTCGCTGGGCGACTGGCTGGCGCTGGCCCGCGATTGCGCGGAGCATGCGCAGGGCAGCGACGCGCGCAGCCGCGGCGCCCTCTATCGCGCCATCGGCCTGGCCTATGATTTTGCGCTGGCGGCGCAGGATGCGCCCGAAGCCTATGCCGAGCTGCTGGAAGATAGCGGCATCAAGGTGCAGGCACGCAGCCCGATGACGGCGATCGCCAAGCTCGTCTTCGGCGCCACTTATGACAAGACCCGCCTGACCGAATATGCCACGGCGCTGGACCATGGCTGGGCACGGGGCATGGAACGCGGCAGCATGGCCGCCTATCTGGAAGGCTATGAGGGCGGCCTGAAGGGGCTGGTGCGTGACGAACGCGCCGTACGCCGGGCCGAGCGCCCGACCCGCCCGGACCCAATCATCGCCGCGCGGATGCGCCTGCAGACGGCGCAGGCGCTGCAGGCCGATGCGATCTCCACCGATGCGCAGGGGCTGGCCGTCGTCATCGCCCGGCGGGAGGCCGACGGCAGCATGGCCATCGTTGCCGCCCTGCCGGCGGATGCCGACCCGGCCCGCCGCATCGTCACCATCCTGGGCCATTAAGGCTAGGGTCATTGGGCCGGGGTCATCGGGGCATCGAGCCCCTGATCCGACGCCTTCGGATCGCCGCACCGATCACGGGCATCGGCACATCCCGCCAGCGTTGCGGGCAGGGCCGCCGACGCCCGGAATTGCTTGTTATTTCCTTACTTCACCCTGCAATTTTCTTTCCAGATAGAGGTTGAGCACGGCGCAGAGCAGAGGCATATAGGGCGCCCCCGGCGTCGTCCCTTACCCTGCACGCCGCCGGTCCGAGACAAAATGCCCGCGAAACGAAGACTGGCGAGGTGAGGCGATGACGACAACGGTGGCGAAACCCGCGAAGACGGCCGTGGAGGCGCTCCGCGCCGTGATGACGCAAGGCGCCCTGCCCGGCGAGAATGACGGGTTCGACACGAAGGCCGCCGATGCCGCCGCCGATTTCGTCGCCCGCACCGGCGCGGAGCGGCAAAGCGGCACCGCCTGCATCGCCATCGAGACGATGGGCGAGGGCGACGCGCTCGCCGGCCGGCTGATGCGCATCGCCATCGTCAATGACGACATGCCCTTCCTGGTCGATTCGATCGCCAACTGCCTGTCCGCCGCCGATCTTGTGATCCATCGCCTGATCCACCCGGTGCTGTCGGTGGAACGGGATGCCACGGGCACGCTGAAGGCGATATTGCCCGCCGACACCCCCGGCGCGCGGCGCGAATCCATGATCTATATCGAGGCGGACCGGGCCGATGCGAAGGTCCGCCGCGCGCTGGAGCGCGAGCTGGACGCGACGCTGGAGCATGTGCGGGCCGCCGTGCGCGACTGGCCGGCGATGCAGACGGCGCTGCGCGAGGATGCCGAAGGCGTGACCGACGAGGAGGGCGCCGCGTTGCTGCGCTGGTTCCTGGGTGGCAATCTGACGCAGATCGGCCATGAACATCGCAGCCGGTCGGGCAAGGCCAGCAAGGCGCTCGGCATCTGCACGCTGCCCGACACGGCCTTGCTTGCGCCGGCGACGGTCGAGGCGGCCTTCGCCTGGTTCGAGGAAGGGCGGCGCGTGCCGCTGATCATCAAGTCGAACCGCATGGCGAAGGTACACCGCCATGTCCTGGTCGACCTCATCATCCTGCCCGTGCGCGAGGGGAAGGACATCGTCGCGCTTTCCATCCACGCCGGCATGTGGACCAGCGCCGCGCTGGCCGCCGCGCCGGACAAGGTGCCGATGCTGCGCGCCAGCCTGCACGCGCTGATGGAGAAATTCGGCTTCGACCCGAGCGGCCATGCCGGCAAGACGCTGGTCCATGCGCTGGCCGCCCTGCCCCATGACCTGCTGATCGGCTTCGACCGCGAGACGCTGGAGCATCTGGCGCTGACCTTCATGTCGCTCTCCGACCGGCCCCGGCCCAAGCTGGCGCTGGCGACCAGCGCACTCGACCGGCATCTCTATGCCTTTGTCTGGCTGCCGCGCGACGAAGTGTCCACGGCACGGCGCGTCGCCATCCAGACCATGCTCGCCAATGCCGCGCATTCCCGCATGCTCAGCTGGTCGATCGCGCTGGAGGAAGGTGGCCTTGCGCTGCTGCGCATCACGCTGGACCTGCGCGATGGCGGCGTGGTGCCCGACGCGGAGCCGCTGGACATCCAGATCAAGCAGATGGTGCGCGGCTGGTTGCCCGCCGTCGAGGCGGCGCTGGCCGAGCATGAGGAAGCGGGCCGGGCGGCGGCGCTGGCGCAGCGTTATGCGCCGGGCTTCCCCATGGGCTATCGCAACGGCTCCGAACCTGCCGAGGCGGCGCTCGACATCGGCCGGCTGCACCAGCTTTCCCGGCCCGGCGCGCGCAATGTGCGGCTGTACCGCAATGCAGAGGACGGGCCGTCGCGCCTGCGCCTGAAGCTCTACAGCATGGAATCGGTCGCTCTGTCCGATACCGTGCCGGTGCTGGAGAATTTCGGCTTCCGCGCGGTGGACGAGATCAGCACTCCCCTGGACCAGGGCGCGCTCGGCCATATCCAGCGCTATGTGCTGGACCTGCCGGGCGGCGATGCCGTCGCCGTCATCGGCCGCGCCGCCATCGTGCAGACCGCCATCGCCATGGTGATGGAAGGCGTTGCGGAAAACGACCATTTCAACGAACTGATCGTCACCGCTGGGCTCGACCCGCGCGATGTCGTGCTGTTCCGCGCGCTGTTCCGCTATCTGCGGCAGACCGGCCTTGCCTATGGGCTGGCCAATGTCGCCGCCACGCTGCGGCGCGAGGAAGGGATTGCGCGGGCGCTGGTGCAGCTGTTCAACGCCCTGCACGATCCGGCATCCACGCAGGATCGCGACGCCCGCGTCGCCGCCGCGCAGGAGGCGATCGACGCCGGCCTCAACACGGTGTCCGCGATCGACGAGGATCGCATCCTGCGGCTGCTCCGCGCCGTCATCCAGGCGACGCTGCGCACCAATTTCTTCGCGCCCGCCGCGGCCGAGGCCCTGGCGTTCAAGCTCGACAGCGCGAAGGTGCCGGGCCTGCCCGCGCCGCTGCCCTGGCGCGAAATCTGGGTCTATTCGCCCCGTGTCGAGGGCATCCACCTGCGCGCCGGCCCGGTGGCGCGCGGCGGCCTGCGCTGGTCCGACCGGCGGGACGACTTCCGCACCGAGATCCTTGGCCTGATGAAGGCGCAGCGGGTGAAGAACGCCGTCATCGTGCCGACCGGCGCCAAGGGCGGCTTCTACCCCAAGCAGCTGCCCAGCCCCCAGGTCGACCGCGACGCCTGGCTGGCCGAGGGGACGGAGAGCTATCGCATCTTCATCCGCTCGCTGCTCTCCGTCACCGACAACCTGGTGAAGGGCAAGGTGAAGCATCCTGCCGACGTCGTCATCCATGACAGCGACGATCCCTATTTCGTGGTCGCCGCCGACAAGGGCACCGCGACCTTCAGCGATGTCGCCAACGCCATCGCGCTCGACCGCAAATTCTGGCTGGGCGACGCCTTCGCCAGCGGCGGCTCCCACGGCTATGACCACAAGGCGATGGGCATTACCGCCAAGGGCGCATGGATTTCCGTGCAGCGCCATTTCGCCGAAATGGGCGTCGACGTGCAGAAGGAGCCGGTGAGCGTCGTGGGATGCGGCGACATGTCGGGCGACGTGTTCGGCAACGGCATGCTGCTGAGCAAGGCGATCAGGCTGGTCGCTGCCTTCGACCATCGCCACATCTTCTTCGATCCCGATCCCGATCCGGCAAGGAGCTGGGAAGAACGCAACCGCATGTTCGCCCTGCCCCGATCCAGCTGGGACGATTATGACAAGGCGCTGATCTCGGCGGGCGGCGGCGTCTTCTCGCGCGCGCTCAAGAGCATCCCCCTGACGCCGCAGATGCAGGCGATCCTGGGGGTCGGGGACAGCGAGATGGAGCCGGCGGCGCTCATTTCCGCGATCCTGAAGGCGCCGGCCGACCTGCTATGGTTCGGCGGCATCGGCACCTATGTGAAGGCCGCCGCGCAGAGCCATGGCGATGTCGGCGACCCGGCCAATGACCGCCTGCGCGTCAATGCCGAGCAGCTGCGGGTGAAGGTGGTGGGCGAGGGCGCGAACCTGGGCACCACCCAGGCCGCGCGCATCGCCTTTGCGCTGAACGGCGGGCGCATCAATACCGACTTCATCGACAACAGCGCCGGCGTCGACTGTTCCGACAATGAAGTGAACATCAAGATCGCGCTGAACAAGGAAATGGCAGAAGGGCGCCTCTCGTTCGAGGATCGCAACACGCTGCTGGTGTCGATGACCGATGCCGTTGCCGACATCGTGCTGGAGGACAACCGGCTGCAGGCGCTGGGCCTGTCCATCGCCGAGGCGGGCGGCGCGACCGACCTTGCCAGCTATGTCCGCCTGATCGAGACGTTCGAGGAAAGCGGCCGGCTGGACCGCGCGGTCGAAGGGCTTGCGAGCAACGACCAGCTGCTGCGCCGCGGGCAGGACGGCAAGGGGCTGACCCGGCCGGAGCTGGCCGTGCTGCTCTCCACCGCCAAGCTCGCCCTGCAGGATGAAATCGAGCATGGCGCGCTGGCAAGCGACGAGAGCATGGGCGCGGAACTGGCATCGGCCTTCCCGCCCGCGATGCAGGCGCGCGAGGCCGATGCCATTGCGGCGCACCAGCTGCGCGGCGAGATCATCGCGACCAAGATCGCCAACCGCATCATCAACCGGCTGGGCCTGATCCATCCGTTCGAGCTGGCGGAGGAGGAAGGCTGCTCGCTGGGCGATCTTGCCAGCGCCTTCGTCGTCGCCGAGCGGCTCTTTGGCGTGCATCAGCTGTGGGAGGATATCGACGCGGCGGAGATGTCGGAGGCGGCGCGCCTCTCCCTGCTGGGCGATATCGCCAGCGGCATGCGCGCGCAGATCGCCGACATCCTGCGCAGCCTGCCCTCCGGCACCCTGCCGCAGGCGGGCGTGGCCGATCTTTCCGCCGGCTTTAGCACCCTGGCCGAACAGGTCGACACGCTGCTGACGCATGAGGCGATCCGCCGTTCGGGCGCGATCGTGGAAACGCTCACGGGGCTGGGCGCACCCGAGCCGCTGGTGCTGCGCACCGCCGCGCTCTTCAAGCTGGACGGCGCCGTCGGCATCGCCCGGCTGGCCGCGCGGCTGAATGTCGATGTGGTCGCGACCACCCGCGCCTTCACCCGGCTGGGCGAAGCGGTGGGCATCGACTGGGTGCAATCGGCGGCGGCGCGCATGGAGCCTTCCGATCCGTGGGAACGGCTGCTGATCTCCGGCGTCGCGCGCGACATGCAGCAGGTGCGGCTCGACCTGCTCGCCCAATCGGCGGGCACGGACATCGCCGCCTTTGTCGAGGAGTGGCTGGCCGGCAAGGCGAACCGCATCGCCCAGTTCCGCACGCTGGTCCAGCGCGCACGTTCCGCGGCCGCGCCCAATGTGGCGATGCTGGCGGAGATTGCAGGGCAGGCGCGCGGGCTGCTGGGGCGGTGATCCCGGCGCGGGATAATAAAAAACCACTCCTTCAGTTGTAAATGCGAATCGTTCGCGTTATCGGGCAGGATCATCTCTTGAAGAGGATTCGCGCCGCCGGTGCCGAACATCACATCCAGCGCGAATGGCCTGCGCCCGAAAAAGAAGAAAAGGCTTAGCCCCTTCTGGCTGAAGCAGCTGCACAGCTGGCACTGGATGAGTTCGGCCGTCAGCCTGATCGGCCTGCTGCTGTTCGCCGCCACCGGCATCACGCTGAACCATGCCGCCGATATCGAGGGCGCGCCGGTCGTGTCCCAGAAGAGCGGCACCCTGCCCGCCGGGTTGCGCGCGCTGGTCGCGCCCGACGACAGGCCGGACGCGAAGAAGCCGCTGCCGCCGGCCATCGCGGCATGGGTCGAAAAATCGCTGTCGCTCGGCAGCGGGGGCGAGGCGGAATGGTCCGCCGCCGAGGTCTACCTGCCCCTGCCCCGGCCCGGCGGCGACGGCTGGGTCTCCATCGACCGCGCGAGCGGCGCGGTGTCGGCGGAGATCACCGACCGCGGCTGGATCTCCTATCTCAACGATCTCCACAAGGGCCGCAACGCCGGCACCGTGTGGAAATGGTTCATCGACATCTTCGCCGGGGCCTGCCTCATCTTCGCGCTGACCGGCGTGCTGCTGCTGCAGCTCCATGCCGCCAAGCGCCCGTCCACCTGGCCGCTCGTGGCGCTGGGCCTCGCCATTCCGGCGCTGCTCGCCGCCTGGTTCATCCATTGATCCTTTATCGCAAGGGAATGCCCGACATGCAGATCAGTCATCGCCTCCTCCTTACCGGCACGGCGGTCTTCGGCGCCGGCGGCGCAGCCTTCTCGCCCGTCATGGCGCAGACGATGGACGTCACCGTCGCCATCCCCCGGCTGACCGTCGCCGAATATCATCGCCCCTATGTGGCGATGTGGGTGGAGAAGCAGGGCACGGCGCCGCGCACCATCGCGGTCTGGTATGATTATGACATGCGGAACGGCGAGGGCACCAAATGGCTGGGCGAGGTGCGGCAATGGTGGCGCGCCTCCGGCCGGTCGATGAAGTTCCCGGCGGACGGCATCACCGGGGCGACCCGCGCGCCGGGCCCGCAGAAGATATCCTTCACCGCCGGCAAGGGCCCGCTGGGCGCGATGACGCCGGGCCACTACACGCTGGTGATCGAGGCCGCGCGCGAGGTGGGCGGCCGCGAGGCGCTGCGCCTGCCCTTCGCCTGGCCGCCGAAGCCCGGCGCCACCGTCCACGCCGAGGGCAAGGCCGAGCTTGGCGCCGTCACCCTCGGCTTCAGGCCCTGACCGAACAACGCTTTCAAAGAGGAGTCCGTCCCATGACCAAGACAATGTTGCGCGGCATGACCGCCCTGGCCGCGATCGCCATGCTCTCCGCCCCCGCCGCCGCGCATCGGCAGTGGATGATGCCGTCCGCCACCGTGCTGTCCGGCGACGACGTGTGGGTGACGGTGGATGCCGCCGTGTCCAACGACCTGTTCTATTTCGAGCATCAGCCCATGCGCGTGGATGCGGTGAAGGCGATCGCGCCCGATGGCACGGACGTGCCGATCGAACATGCCAATACCGGCCGCTACCGCAGCACCTTCGACGTCCACCTGACGCAGAAGGGCACGTACAAGATCGTTTCGGCGACGACCGGCGTCATGGGCAGTTATACCCTCAACGGCAAGGAAGAACGGCTGCCGCGCGGCACCACCCCCGCGACCCTCGCCGCCGCCATCCCGGCGGGCGCCACCAATGTGCGTACCGCCCGGATGGCCAACCGCAACGAAATCTTCGTGACGGTCGGGGAGCCGACGGTCACAGTCTTCAAGCCGACCGGCGCCGGCATCGAGATGGTGCCCGAAACCCATCCCAATGATCTGGTGGCGGGCGAGGCGGCGACCTTCGCCTTCCTGCAGGACGGCAAGCCCGCGGCGAACCTGCCGGTGACGATCGTGCCCGGCGGCATCCGCTATCGCGATGCGCTCAACCAGATGGACCTCAAGACCGACGCGCAGGGCAAGCTGACCGTGACCTGGCCGGCGGCGGGCATGTACTGGCTGAACGCCACGGTCGGCGGCGGGCGTGAAGGTGGTCCCGGTGGCCCTGGTGGTCCGGGCGGCCCCGGCATGGGCGGCGGCGCGGGCGCAGGCGGTCCTCCGGCCGGTGCCGCTCCTGCAGGCCCGCCGCAGAACCGCGCCAGCTATGTGACAACGCTTGAGGTGCTGGCGCCCTGATCGTCCCACGCATCGCCATCCCGCCCGGCCTATCGCCCGACGATTTCGCCGGCCGCGACCGGCTGGGGCAGGTGCTGGCGCTGGGCGGGGATACCATGGGCACGACCTGGTCGGCGCGCATCGCCGTGCCGCGCGGCGGCATGCCGGGGGAGCGCGCCAAGGCGCTCGATCACGGCATCGCGGACATGCTCGCCACGGTCATCGCGCAGATGAGCAACTGGGAGGCGGCGTCGGACATCAGCCGCTTCAACCATGCCCCGCTGGACCGGCGCATCCCGTTGCCCGATGCCTTCATGACCGTGCTGCGCGCGGGGCTCGATATCGCCGGGCGGAGCGGCGGGGCATTCGATCCGGCGATCGGCCATGCGGTCGACCGCTGGGGCTTCGGCCCCGCCGGCCGCGCCGCCATCCTGTCCGCCACGCCCCCCACATCGGGCAACTGGCGCGCGATCGTGGCGGAGGATGGCGGCGCACGGCGGCTGGCCGATGTTGCGCTGGATTTTTCCGGCATCGCCAAGGGCCATGCGGTCGACCGGCTGGCCGAACTGCTCATCGCGCAGGGCCTGCGCCATTTCCTGGTCGAGATCGGCGGCGAGCTGCGCGGCGCGGGCGTCAGGCCCGATGGCCAGCCCTGGTGGGTGGAGCTGGAGATGCCGCCCGGCATCGCCCTCGGCCCCGTCCGCGTCGCACTCTGCGGCCTCTCCGTCGCGACATCGGGCGATTATCGCCGCTGGTTCGAAGCGGACGGGCGGCGCTACAGCCACAGCATCGATCCGCGCACGGGCCGGCCCATCGCCAACGGCGTGGCCTCCGTCACCGTGCTCCACCAAAGCGCCATGATGGCGGATGCCTGGGCGACGGCGCTGACCGTGCTCGGCCCGGACGAGGGGCTGGCACTCGCCGCGCGGGAGGGGCTTGCCATGATGATGATCGCGCGCACGGGAGGCGCCGTGCGGGAGATGCTGTCGCCCGGCTTCGCCGCGATGCTCGACTGATGACGCGCGGCGAGCGCGAGGATCGGCGCTGATAGGCGCGCGGTCGCGCCGGTTCAGGCGTCGGCCCAGCGCCGCAGCAGATTGTGATAGATGCCGGTCAGGCGGATGACCTCCGCATCGCCATGCCCACGGTCGCCGGCCAGCGCCTGGACGCTGCAATCGAGGTCGAACAGCATCTGCCGCGCGGCATCCTCCCGGATCATCGACTGTATCCAGAAGAAGCTGGCGGTGCGCCGCCCGCGCGTGATCGGCTCCACCCGGTGCAGCGAGGATGACGGGTAGAGCACGGCATGGCCGGCGGGCAGCTTCACCTGCTGCACGCCGAACTGTGTCTCGATCGTCAGCTCGCCGCCGTCATAGTCCTCCGGCGCTTCCAGGAACACCGTCATCGACAGGTCGGAACGGATGCGGAATTCGCTGCCGCGCTGGATGCGGATGGCATTGTCGACATGCGTGCCGAAGGCCTGCCCCCCGGCATAGCTGTTGAACAGCGGCGGATAGATTTTGAGCGGCAGCGCGGCGGCGATGAACAGGGAGTTCCCGCCCAGCGCGTCAAGGATCATCCGGCCGGCAGCCCGCGCCTGGGGCGCCTCTTCGGGCAATTGCATGTTGCGCTTGGCAAGCGCGGACTGATGGCCGGAGGTGACATTGCCATCCACCCATGGCGCTGCGTCGACAAGGTCGCGCACCGCGATGACGGCGTCGCGATCCAGAAGGGCTGGAATGGGGATCAACATGGAACGCTGCGTTCAACCTTGAAGGACAAAGGGAATTTCGACAAGGCCGCGCACCTGCACCGGCTGGCCGTTGCGGATCATCGGCTCCCACCGCCAGTTGCGCACGGCGTCGCGCGCGGCATCGTCCAGCCGGCCGTGGCCGCTGCTCTGCGCGATGGAGATCGTCGCCACGCGCCCGTCGGTCCCAAGCGTGAGCGACAGGACCACGGTGCCCTGCTCCCGCTTGCGGCGGCATTCGATGGGATAGCGCGGCGGCTTGCCGGCGATCATGCGGGCCATCAGGTCGCCGCCCTGCACTGTCGCCGGTCCGGCAGCCACAACGGGCGGCGACGGCGGCCCGGGCACGGCAGAGGGCTGGCCGACGACCGGGGGAGACACGGGCGCGGGCTCGCTCGCGACCGCGATCGACGGCGCGACCGGCGGCGGCGTCTGCACAAGCGCCGGCGGCACGACGACCTCCGGCCGGGATGGCGGCGTCGGTTCTTCCTGGCTGGGCGGCGGCGGCGCCGACGGCGTCAGGTTGACCGTCACCAGCTCGGCCGATTTCCTGTGGACATAGACCGTCCGCATGTGGACCAGCGCGACGATGGCCACCGCGTGCAGCGCAAGCACGATCAGCAGCGCGGGCAGGCTCGGCATCCGGCTGGCGCCATAGCGATCGCCGCCGGCAACCGATGGGGCCGCTGCGGCCCGGCGCGGCGGGAGGGCGACGGGCGGCACATAGGTTTCGCCGCCGAACTCCCTGTCACTTGTTACGCTAGCGTCGAACATGCTGAGTCCCGCTTCCCCGGCCGGTTGGACCATGCCGCTGCCTTAGCGAATAGTGTAATGCGAATCAATTGCAGATAATTCGCTATCCCGACACACCCGTCATTGCCCCGATCATAAGCGGCAGGGCGGGACGGATCATCGGCCCGGCGCGCGCCGGGCAATGCCATCGTGAACAAAAAATGGCCCCGGCAGGAGGGTAGTCACCTCTAGCCGGAGCCATAGTCCGTCGATCGATCCCGGCGGGTGGATCGCCATCCGCCGGGGAGCTGTTTTAGAACTTGTAGCCGATGGTCAGCACCGCCGAGCGGCCCTCACCCGGGTTGGCCCAGCCATTGTTGCGGATGCTGGTATAATATTTCTTGTTCGTGAAGTTCTGCACATTGACCTGCGCCGACAGGTTTTCCGTGAACGGATAGGACAGGAAGGCGCGGTGGGTCAGGTAGCTGTCCGACTTGTAATAATCCGTGACCGTCGCCGTCAGCGCATTGTTCAGCCAGAAACTGCCCTGATAGCTCAGCCCATAGCCCAGCTGCAGGCCGAATGGCAGGGTGTAGGTCGTCCACAGGCTGCCCGAATGCTTGGGCGTGTTGGTCATCGGGTTGCCGGCCTGGGGATCGGACAGCGCGCAGGTATAGGTGGTGCCGCCAACGACGTCCGACTGGCCAGGATTGGCGAGGCAGTAATCGGTGATGCTCTGGAGCACCTTGGTCTTCAGATAGGTGTAGTTGGCGAAGATCGTCCAGTTCTTCGTGATATTGCCGGAGGCGCCCAGGGTGATGCCGTCCACCCGGTTGCGGCCGTCATTGACCGGCAGGCTGCCCACGAACGGATCGTTGGCGGTGACGCGGAAATTCTTGCGCTTGTTGTGGAAGAGCGCGGCGGTCAGCTGCAGCTTGCTGTCGAACAGGTCGACCTTGCCGCCGATTTCCATGTTGACGGCCTGCTCCGGATTGAGGCCGCATGGATCGACATTGAGGTTGTTCGCCGCCGCCAGACCGCAACCCGAGCGGACGGTCGTGCTGGTCGGATTCTTCGAATTGCCATAGGCGACATACAGGCTGGCATTTTCGACCGGCTTGTAGACGAGGCCGACGCGATAGGAGAAGAGATTGTCCTCGTTCTCCTGCATCGCCCCAACCGTATAGGCGCCGCCGGCCGCCGGCGTGGCGATCGTGTCCGAACGGAATTTCGCGCGGTTGTTCTCATAGCGGACGCCGCCATTCAGCTCGAAGCCCGCGCCCAGCTTGATCGCGGTGAAGGCATAGGCGGCAATGTTGCGCAGGTCGCCGGTCTGTGCGCTCGTCTGGATCTGGTTGACCGGGCCGGTGTAGACGCCGGGAGTGCCGATGGTGATGGGATCGAGCGTGGGGTTGGGCGTCGCACCGCCGGCATTGCGGAACACATTGCCGCTGGCGAGGTCATAATCTTCCTGCAGATAGGATGCGCCCAGCACCAGCACATGCCCGCCCGGAATGTGGAAGGTCAGGTCGACCTGATCGTAGAGCGCCTGATTTTCGGAGAAACGGTAATTGCCGCGCGGGCCACCGGGATAATAGGTGTTCGCCAGCTGCCCCGCCGCGCAGGCCGCGCCCGTCTGCGTGGTGCGATCCGCCAGGCAATAGGTGCCGCCCTGCGGCGGATCGACCACCAGGTCCTGCTCGACACGCTGCCAGCGCGCCAGGTTGCGCACGCTCACAAGATCGCTGAATTCATGCTCGAAGATGGCCGTCGCCTGGTCGACGGTCTGGTCCTGCCGATCGATATTCCTGTAGCCGAAATACCCGCTATAAGGGACGCCGGGCAGCGGGCCATCATACACGGCGTTCTTGTAATAGGGCACGCCATAGAGCGGCGTGTTGTTGTCTTCCTGATGGGTGTACATCAAGGTCAGCGAGGTCGGCCCGTCCACACCCAGCTTCACGGACGGCGCAACGCCCCAGCGCTTGTAATGATCGACGTCGCGGCGCGGCACGTCATTTTCATGATACATGGCGTTCAAGCGGACGGCGACGAAATCGGACAGCCGCACATTGCTGTCCACGGTGGCGCGATAATAATTGTCGGTGCCGATGCCGGCGGACAGCAGCGTCTCGTCATCGGCCTTCGGGCGCTTCGTGACGAGGTTGATGGTGCCGCCGACCGAACCCGATCCGCCATAGACCGAGTTGGCGCCGTTGATGACTTCGATCTGCTCGATATTGAACGGATCGGTGCGGCTGTACTGCGCGCTGTCGCGGACACCGTCGATGGTGATGTCGGTATTGGCGCTCTGCCCGCGCAGGTTGATGCTGTCGCCATAGCCGCCGCCGCCTTCGCCGGCGCCAAAGGTGATGCCCGGCACGGTCGAGAGGATGTCGCGCAGGGTCAGCAGGTTCTGCTTGCTGATCGTCTGGTTGCTGAGGACGGTGACGGTCTGCGGCGTGTCGAGCAGCGGCCGCACATATTTGGGCGATTCCACCTTCTCGACCTTGACCGCGCTCTCATCGACCGCGGTGTCGGTGACGGTCATGCCGCCGAGCCTGGGAGGAGCCTGGGCGGCGTCCTGCGCCATCGCCGCGCTGCTGAAGCTGCCGACACAGGACAGCGCAAGAAACGCCGGTGCGATGGCGCCATTTTTCGTGCTCATTAATCAAGCCCCCTTTGTGGATTTGAGGGCCTGTTATTGCGAGTAAGTCGCAGAGTCAACCACTGTTGCGAATGATTTTCATTTCAAATAGCAGCGGTTAGCGTCAGCCATCCCCGCGCGCCAGGGCGAACAGCCACAGGCGGATGGCGCTGGCAAGATTGGGGGGATCGGGCAGGGCGATGCGCGCCGCATCGATGCGCGCGACAAGCGCGTTCAGGGGCAGGTCGCGGGCATGCGCCGCCTCGCGCAGCGCATCCCAGAACAACGGTTCCAGACTGATCGACGTCTGGTGCCCCGCAATGGTCACGCTGCGCTTGACCGGGCCAGTACCAGGCAGAGGCGGGCCGGGCAGGGGCGGATCGGACGCGGTCATCCGCGCCCGCCCGCCCCTGCCGGCCGATCAATACATATGCTGGCCACCATTGATCGAGAGCGTGGCGCCGGTGACGAAGCCGGCCTCCTCGCTGACGAGGAAGGCAACGCCGCGCGCGATCTCCGGCGCATGGCCAAGCCGGCCCACCGGAATCTTGGCAACGATCTTTTCCAGCACGGCCGGCGGCACGGCGGCGACCATGTCGGTGTCGATATAGCCGGGCGCCAGCGCATTGACGGTGATGCCGTAGCGCGCGCCTTCCTGCGCCAGCGCCTTGGTGAAGCCGTGAATGCCGGATTTCGCCGCAGCATAGTTCACCTGTCCATATTGGCCGGACTGACCGTTGACCGAACCGATATTGACGATGCGGCCCCAGCCCCGGTCGCGCATGCCCTGGAAGGTCGCCTTGGCCATGTTGAAGCACCCGCCCAGGTTGACGCGCATCACTTCATTCCAGTCATCGAAGCTCATCCGCGCCAGCACGCCGTCGCGGGTGATGCCGGCATTGTTCACGACGATGTCGATGGGGCCGATATCCGCCTCGATCGCCGCGCACCCGTCAAGGCAGGCCTGATGGTCGCCGACATCCCATTTATACACGCCGATGCCGGTCTCGTCGGCAAAGCGCTTCGCCTTTTCATCGTTGCCCGCATAATTTGCTGCAACGCGATACCCGCCCGCCTGGAGAGCGAGGCTCACAGCCTCACCGATGCCCCGCGTTCCACCTGTGACGACAGCGACTTTGGCCATGGAAAAATCCTCTCTTATGCATCGAGTCAAACGGCCGTGTTGCACCATCCGGCAAGTTCCCGGCGCAGCAAAGCCGTATAGAGAGTGATAGCCTCAGCCTCCGCGTTAAGACAGGGTAGAAAGGCGAATTTTTCGCCCATTGCGGCCATAAATTCGTCTCGTCCGCGCATGGCGATCTCCTCCAGCGTCTCCAGGCAATCGGCGGAGAAGCCGGGCGTGAAAACAGCAACGGAACGGACATCTTTCCCGGGCAGTTCACGCAGCACCGAATCGGTTGCAGGCTCCAGCCACTTCTCCGTCCCGAAGCGCGATTGGAAGCTGGCCTGCACCGGACGACCCAGTGCCTGCGCCAGCAGATGCGTCGTCGCCATGCACTGGTCGTAATAGGGGTCGCCCTGTCTTCTGGTGCGCTGCGGCATGCCGTGGAAGCTGGCGATCAGCAGGTCGGGCGTGAAATCGAGCGCGGCGAGTTGCCGCTCCACCAGCACGGCGAGCGCGCCGATATAGGCGGGATCGTCATAATAGGGCGGCAGGATGCGCAGCGTCGGCTGCTCGCGCATCGTGGCCAGCGTGGCGAAGGCGGCATCATTGGCCGTAGCCGTCGTCGCCGCGCAATATTGCGGATAGAGCGGCGCGATCAGGATGCGGTCGCAACCGGCCGCCTGCAACGCCCTGATCCGCTCTCCCAGCGCGGGATTGCCATAGCGCATCGCCCAGTCGACGATGACATCGTCCCCCAATTTGCCGGCCAGCGCCCGCGCGGTGTCGCGCGTGTGGACGGCAAGCGGCGAACCGTCCGCCATCCACACCTCCTTATAGGCGCGGGCGGATTTGCGCGGGCGGACGTTGAGGATGATGCCGCGCAAAATCGGCTGCCAGAGGATGGGCGGGATTTCCACCACGCGCCGGTCGGAAAGGAACTCGCCAAGATAGCGCCTGACCGCGGCAGGCTCCGGCGCATCGGGCGTGCCGAGATTGACGATCAGCACGCCGATGCGCCGCGGGGCCGCGCCGGAAGCGGGGGCTGCGCTCATGCGGCGGGCACCAGCGGCAGGCTGCGAAAGCGATGGCCGGTGGTGGTGAACAGCGCATTGGCGATCGCCGGCGCGACCGGGGGCACCGCCACTTCCCCGACACCGCCGGCCGGCGCCTTGCTGCGAATGAGTTCCACCGTCACATCCCCTATGTCCGCAAGCCGGGGCAGGCCCATGCGCCCCAGGATCGCCCGCATGGGCAGGCCGCCATGATAATCCACCGTGCCGCCCATGGCCGAGGCAAGGCCGAAGATCAGGCCGCCCTCTATCTGCTGCCGGGCGATGTCGGGGTTCACCTGATCCCCGACATCCACCGCCGCGACGATCCGCTCCACCCGCAGCCGGCGCCCGCTGATCCCCGCCTGCACCATGACGGCGGCACAGGAGCCGTTCATCATGTGGCAGGCAAGGCCCTGGCCGCTGCCGCCGATCGCCCCCTGCCATCCGCCCATGGCCGTCACCGTGGCGAGGCAATGGGCAAGACGCGGCTGATCGCCCAGCATCTGCATACGGAAGGACAGGGGCTCTATGCCGGCGCGATAGGCCAGTTCGTCGATGAAGCTTTCGTTGAAGAAGGATGCATAATGATCGGCATTGCTGCGCCAGCGCCCGGTCGGCAGGGCGATGGCGGCGGGATAATGATCTATGGCGAGCGCCCCCATCTTGTAGGGCGGCATCATGCCCGACACGGCAAGGCGGCTGGCGCGTGCCCCAGCCCCCTGGGCGGCCTCATGCGGCATGGCGCCATCGGCAATCCGCGCCCATGTCTCCGCCAGCGCCGAAGGCGCGGCGACCTTTGCCAGCCAGCCGTCGATGGTGCCGTTGCGGTTGAGCTTTGCCGTCATCCGCGCATGGGCCGGCGCGCGCGGGCGGTCATGGATCACATCCTCCAGCCGCGACCACAGCAGTTGCACCGGCCGCCGCAGTTCCTGCGCGATGAGCGCGGCCTGCACGCCCGGCTCGAAATCCATCTTCCGGCCGAAGGAGCCGCCCGCCTGCAACGGATAGAGCATGACGGCGCTTTCGCGCATGCCCAGCGCATCGGCGATGGTGGCGCGGGCAAAGGCGGGGGCCTGTGTCGCCATCCAGATTTCCGCGCGGCCATCATGCACCCGCGCCGTCGCCGCCATCGGCTCCATCGCCAGATGCAGCGCGGGCGCGGCGCGATATGCGCTGCCGTACAGGGTCGCGCCCTCGAACACCGGGGCGAGCGATCCCACAGCGTAGAAGCGCTGGCCGCGCTTTTCCCCAAAGGCGGCCTCCAGCGCGTCATCGACGGCGCCCGTCGACAGCGGCGGCCCGGCCAGGGTGAAGACCGGATCGAGCCGGTCCAGCGCCTTGTTCGCCGCCCACCAGTTGGTCGCGGCGACCGCCACCCAGCGATCGCGCCTGACGATGCCGATCACGCCTGTGACCTTGCGCGCCGCCGCCTCGTCCACCGACTTCAGCGTGGCGTCGCCGATCGGGCCCTGCCGGATCGAGGCGAAGACCATGTCGGGCAGGCGGATGTCGGCGGCATAGTTGACCGATCCGTCGATCTTCGCAGGCAAGTCTATGCGCGGCAGATCCTGCCCGGCCAGGCGATTGTCGCCGCCCTGCCGCAAGGGGAGGATATCGGGCAGGTCGAACTTCGCCGCCTCTTCCGCCAGGTCGCCAAGGCGCAGGGTGCGCTGGCCGTCCGTCACCAGCCCGTCCTGAATGTCGCAGGCTTCCCAGGCGATGTCCCAGCGGGCGGCGGCGGCCTTGCACAGCAGGATGCGGGCGGCCGCGCCGGCATCGCGATAGGCATCATGGAACATGCGGACGGAGGTGGAGCCGCCGGTCAGCATCATCGCGCCGCGCTGCGCATATTCGCGCAGCGCCCAGT
This sequence comes from Sphingobium aquiterrae, assembly GCF_037154135.1. Lineage (NCBI taxonomy): Bacteria > Pseudomonadati > Pseudomonadota > Alphaproteobacteria > Sphingomonadales > Sphingobiaceae > Sphingobium > Sphingobium aquiterrae. Next base: position 201,304 of record NZ_JBANFL010000009.1, on the reverse strand, counting down.
CGCCCGCGCCGCCGATCATCCGCGTCCAGTCGCTGTCCAGCCATTCGCCGGCAAGCAGGGTGTTGGCATAGAGCGGGCTGATCGGCGCGGGCTGCACGCCCACGGTGCGCCAGTCGGCGCCCAGCTCGTCGGCAAGGATCTGGGGCAGCAGGGTCGAAACGCCCTGGCCCATTTCCGTCTGCGGCACGATGACGACGACCTGGCCCGAACGGTCGATCTTCAGGAAGGCGCCCAGCGCCTGCTCGCCCGGCGCGACATTGAGATTGGGCCTGTAGCTGCGCGGCCAGAGCCCCCAGGCGACCAGCAGCCCCGCCGCCGCGCCACCGCCCACCAGCAATGTTCGCCGGGTCAGGGCCGGAGCGCCCCTGGAAGCCGCGGCCGTCTTATCCCTGTACCCTCTTACGCGCATGCCATGCTGATAGAGAGGAGCAGCGCGCGAGGGAAGGCGATTGATCCGATCCGCCTGCAATCCGATCAAAGTCCGCGGCGAGTGCGACCGGGACGGGCGCGATCCGCATGCCCTATTGCGGCGCGCCCACAGGAGCGAGGCCCAGGCAACGGATGTCGATGACGGGGCAGCGGTCCATCACCACCTTCAGCCCCGCCGCCTCGGCGCGGGCGGCCGCCGCTTCATTGACGACGCCCAACTGCATCCACACCGCCTTTGCGCCGGCGGCAATCGCCTGATCCACGGCCTCGCCCGCCGCCGCGCTATTGCGGAAGATGTCGACCATGTCGATCGGCACGCCGATGTCGTGCAGGCCGTTCCAGACGAATTCCCCATGCACATGCTCGCCCGCCAGCTGCGGATTGACCGGCAGCACGCGATAGCCATGCTCCTGCAGCTGCTTCATGACGCCATAGCTGGGGCGATCGGGCCGATCGGAAATGCCGACCAGCGCGATGGTGCGGGTTTCGCCCAGCAGGGTCGCGATCTCTTCGGGGGTGGTCAGCGGCATGGCCTGTTCTCCTGCGTCCATGGGACAAGGAAGAGATAGGGCTGCGGGGGCGCAGCGCAATGCCGGCAAAGGGTGGTGCGGACGTTCATTTTTCGTCATGCTGAACGTGTTTCAGCATCCATCGCGCCACACACGCCTTCGCGCAATTCGGAGAAATGGACCCTGAAACACGTTCAGGGTGACGATGACTAGACGTCCGCCTCTGGCCGCAAGCTGGCGAACCGTCAGCGCCCCGCCTCCAGCCATGCCGCCACCTTCTTCGCGATATCCATGAAGGCGCGCGCCTCCGGCATGTCGCCGGCCGCAGGCGGCGTGCCCGCGTCGGACGCCGTGCGGATGCCGATGGTGAGGGGCACGCGGCCGAGGAAGGGCATTTCCATCTGCGCGGCCGCCGCCTGCGCGCCGCCGCTGCCGAAGGGGTCGGAGACCTCGCCGCAATGCGGGCAGACATAGCCGGCCATGTTCTCGACCAGCCCGATCATCGGCACGCCCGCCTGATCGAACAGGCTGACGGCGCGGGTCGCGTCGATCAGCGCCAGGTCCTGCGGGGTGGAGACGATCACCGCGCCCGCCGGCTTGTGCTTCTGGATCATGGTGAGCTGCACATCGCCGGTGCCGGGCGGCAGGTCGACGATCAGCGTGTCGACATCGCCCCAATGCGCGTCGATCAGCTGGCCCAGCGCATTGCCCGCCATCGGCCCGCGCCAGGCGATCGCCTGCCCCGGCTGCACCAGATGCCCCATGGAGAGCATCGGCACGCCCCACTGGCTCATCACCGGGATCATCTTGCTGTCCTGCGCCTGCGGGCGCACGCCTTCATTGCCCATCAGTCGCGGCTGCGACGGGCCGTAGATGTCGGCATCCACCAGCCCGACCTTGTGGCCAAGGCGCTTCAATGCAACGGCGAGATTGGCCGACAGGGTAGACTTGCCGACGCCGCCCTTGCCGGAGCCCACGGCGATGATGCGGATCGTCCGTCGCTCGCTGGTCATCGCGACGCGAATCTCGCCGATCCCCGGTTCGCCGCGCAGGCCGCCCTTGATCCCCGCCTCCATCGCCGCGCGCTCGTCGGGCGAAAGGCCGGTCACGTCGAGGACGATGCTGAGGATGCCGTCTTTCAGGCGCGGAGCGCTGGCGCGGCCCTGCGACAGGGTGGAAAGGCGCTCCGTCAGCGCATCGAGAGGGGGCTGGGGCTCGGTCATGGCGGGCGCATAGTGGAATATCGTGGCAAAGGCACTGTTTTTCCCGGCGGCGGCTTCCTATAGAGACCGGATGAAAGAATTTTTTGGGTGGATGCCGCGGATCGTGTCGGCCATGAGCCAGGGCCCGTGGGGCAACAAGGGCGGCAGTGACGGAGACGGCGGCGAAGGTGGCGGCACGGGCGGCGGCTCTGGCAGCGGCTCCGGCGACGGCGGCTCCAATGGCCCGCGCAATCCGTGGACGCAGCCGCGCGGCGGCCGCCCCGGCGACAAGCGCAATCCTTCCGCCATCGAAGAACTGCTGCGGCGTGGCCGTGCGGGCCTGGGCGGCGGCGGGTTCAACCTGCCACAGCGGCCCGACGGCAAGCCGCTGTGGCCGCTCGCCATCGGCGTGCTGCTCGTCATCTGGCTGGCGCTGACCTGCGTCCACCGGGTCGGCCCGCAGGAACGCGGCGTGGTGCTGATGCTGGGCAAATACAGCCGCACGCTCAGCCCCGGCATCGGGCTCACCCTGCCCTCTCCGCTGGAAAGCATGGAGACGGTGGATGTCGAGGAAATTCGCACCATCGACATCGGCTCTGCGGGCGAAGGCGCCGAGAACCTGATGCTGACGGGTGACCAGAACATCATCGACCTTGCCTATTCGGTGCGCTGGAACATCCGCAATCCCGAACAGTATAAGTTCCAGCTGGTCGATCCGGACGCCACCATCCGCGAGGTCGCCGAATCGGCGATGCGCGCCGTGATCGCCAGCGTCTCGCTGGACGATGCGCTGGGCGCGGGCCGCACCGGCATCGAGCAGCAGGTCGAGCAGCGGATGCAGGAAATCCTGGACGGCTATCGCGCCGGCGTGCGCGTGCAGGGCGTCGCCATCAAGCAGGCGGACCCGCCATCGGCGGTGAACGACGCGTTCAAGGACGTGTCCGCCGCGCAGCAGACGGCGCAGACCTACCTCAACGAAGCGCGCGCCTATGCCCAGCAGCAGACCGCCCGCGCGCAGGGCGAGGCCGCCGCGTTCGACAAGACCTATGAGCAATATCGCCTGGCGCCGGACGTGACGCGGCGACGCATGTATTATGAGACGATGGAGGAAATCCTGCCCGGCATCGACAAGACGATCGTGGAGACGGGCAATGTGACGCCCTATCTGCCGCTGCCGGAAATGAAGCGCCGTGCGACACCGGCGCCGGTGGAAACGCCGACGAACTCCGTGGAGGCCGTCCGCTGATGCCGCCCCTCATGCGCAATCCCGTCGCGCTGGCGCTGATCGCCATCGCCTTCATCATCCTGGTGGGCAGTACCATTTCCATCGTGCCGGAAACCCGGCAGGCGGTGATCGTGCGCTTCGGCGAGCCGGTGAAGGTGGTGAACCGCTACCGCCCCGGCGAACAGTTCGGCGCGACCGGCGCGGGCATCATCGCGCGCATCCCCTTTGCCGACCAGATCGTCTGGATCGACAAGCGCGTGCTCTCTGTCGAGATGGAGCGCCAGCAGGTGCTCTCGACCGACCAGCTGCGGCTGCAGGTCGATGCCTTTGCGCGCTATCGCATCGTCGATCCGCTGCGCATGTATATCTCGGCGGGCAATGAGGAACGCGTGTCGGATGCGCTGCGCCCGATCCTGGGCTCGGCGCTGCGCAACGAACTGGGCAAGCGGCCCTTCGCCGCGCTGCTCAGCCCCGAGCGGGGCCAGGTGATGGACAATATCGAGGCCGGGCTCAACCGCGTCGCCCGCCAATATGGCGCGCAGATCATCGACGTGCGGATCAAGCGCGCCGACCTGCCCGACGGCGCGCCGCTGCAGAGCGCGTTCCAGCGGATGCGCACCGCGCGCGAGCAGGAGGCGAACACCATCCGCGCGCAGGGCGCCAAGCAGGCGCAGATCATCCGCGCCGAAGCCGATGCGGGCGCGGCCAAGGTCTATGCCGAAAGCTTTGGCAAGGACCCCCAATTCTATGATTTCTACCGGGCGATGCAGGCCTATCGCCGGACGTTCAATCCGCAGAACACAGGTCAGACCAATGTCATCCTGTCGCCGGACAACGACTTCCTGCGCGAATTCCGCGGCCGGTGATGTGAAAATGCGGCTTTTCCGATATGCGGGAATGGCGGCCATTCAATATGGGTTAAGGGAAGACGGGGCATCGCTTGTCTTCCCCCGTCCCTTTCCATGGTCTTAGAGACTGAGAGGATCTTCCAGAGTGCGTTACGCTTATGCCCTTACCGCGGCCCTGCTGCTCGGCGGCACGGCCATCGCCGTTACGTCCAACCAGCCGCTCGGCGCACAGACGGCCCAGAATGAAGGCATGCAGGCGGCGGCCCCGCGCGGCGCGCCCGCCAGCCTTGCCGACATGGTCGAAAAGCTGCAGCCAGCCGTCGTCAATATTTCCACCCGCCAGCGCGTGAAGGTGCAGAACCCCTTTGCCAACACGCCCTTTGGCGACCTGTTCGGCGCACCGGGCGGTGGCGGCCAGCCGCAGACCCGCCAGGCGCAGTCGCTCGGGTCCGGCTTCATCATCTCGGCTGACGGCTATATCGTCACCAACAACCATGTGGTGTCGGCCGGCGCGCAGGGCGCGACGGTGGACAGTATCACCGTGACGCTGACCAATGGCGAGGAATTTCCGGCCAAGCTGGTCGGCGCCGATCCGGCCAGCGACCTTGCGGTGCTGAAGGTCGAATCGTCCAAGCCGCTGCCCTTCGTGAAGTTCGGCGACAGCACCCATGCCCGCGTGGGCGACTGGGTGGTGGCGATCGGCAATCCCTTCGCGCTCAGCGGCACGGTGACGGCGGGCATCATCTCGGCCGTGCATCGGAACACCGGCCTGGGTGCCGGCGACCGCTTCATCCAGACCGACGCGTCGATCAACCAGGGCAACTCCGGTGGCCCGATGTTCGACATGAACGGCAATGTGATCGGCATCAACTCGCAGATCCTGTCGCCCTCGGGCGGCAATGTCGGCATCGGCTTCGCCATTCCCGCCGAACAGGCGATCCCGGTGATCGAAACGCTGCGCAAGGGCCAGGCGGTCAAGCGCGGCTATCTGGGCGTGCAGATCAGCGCGCTGTCGGAGGACATCGCCGACTCGCTGGGCCTCGCCAAGAATCGCGGCGAGTTCGTGCAGGGTGTCGAGCCCGCCCAGGGCGCGGAAAAGGCCGGCATCAAGGCCGGCGATGTCATCGTGAAGGTGAACGATCGCGAAGTGACGCCGGACGAAAGCCTGTCCTTCATCGTCGCGGGCCTGCCGATCGGCGGGAAGGTGCCGATCGAACTGATCCGTGGCGGCAAGCGCATGACGGTGACGGCCACGGTCGGCGAACGCCCGGCCGAGGACAAGCTGGCCAGCTTCAACCAGCCTTCGGACGATGATTTCTCCAACCAGGACGATCAGGGCACCGGCAGCCAGGCGGCCAGCCAGCAGTCGCTGGGCCTTGCGGTGCTGCCGATGACGGCATCCATCGCGCGCCAGCTGGGCGTCGCGCCGGAAACGCGCGGCGTGGTCATCAACTCCATCGACCAGTCGACGGACGCAGCCGCCAAGGGCCTGCGCCGGGGCGACATCATCCTGACGGCCAATAATCAGCCGACGCTGAGCGAGGCGGACCTCAACAATGCGGTGAAGGCCGCGACCGGCGCGGGCCGCAATGCCGTGCTGCTGCAGGTTCTGCGTCGCGGCCAGCCGGCCGCCTTCGTCGCGATCCGGGTGCGTGACAAGTAATCGCCGGCCCTGCCGATGATGCAAAGAATGCCGACGACGAAAAGATGAATGAGGCCCGCGCCGTCCATCGTGATGGCGCGGGCCTTTTCCTTGGCCGATGGCAAGGATAGACAGGGCAGATCGAAACCGGGTTTCGCCCGGCTGTGAGCGGGAGCATGTGGATGAGCGGTGAAGGCATTTTCCTGGGCCTTGGCGAAACCGGCGGGGGCGAAACCGGCGGGGCGGGCACGCCGCAATATCTGAACCTGAAGCGCGCCAACCGCCATGGCCTGGTCGCAGGCGCGACCGGCACCGGCAAAACGGTGACGCTGCAGGGCATTGCCGAGGGGTTTTCGGCCGTCGGCGTGCCGGTATTCGTGGCGGACGTGAAGGGCGACCTTTCGGGCATCGCCATGGCGGGATCGCCGACGTTCAAAAATGCCGACAAGCTGGTGGCGCGGGCGCAGGAAATCGGCCTGACCGACTATAGCTATGCCGATAATCCGGCGGTGTTCTGGGATCTTTACGGGCAGCAGGGCCATCCGATCCGCACGACCGTCAGCGAAATGGGGCCGTTGCTGCTCGCACGGCTGATGGACCTCAACGAAACGCAGGAGGGCGTGCTCAACATCGCCTTCCGCTATGCCGACGAGGAAGGGCTGCTGCTGCTCGACCTGGGCGATCTGCAGGCGATGCTCGCTTATTGCGCCGAAAATGCCGACATGCTGAGCGCCCGCTACGGCAATGTGACCAAGGCCAGCGTCGGCACCATCCAGCGGCAGTTGCTGCAGCTCGACAGCCAGGGCGGCGCGGCCTTCTTCGGCGAGCCCGCGCTCGACATCAACGACTTCATCCGGACCGATGAAAAGGGCCGGGGCTATGTGAACATCCTGGCCGCCGACAAGCTGATGCAGAGCCCCAAGCTCTACGCCACCTTCCTGCTGTGGCTGCTGGCCGAACTGTTCGAGACGCTGCCGGAAGTCGGCGACCCGGAAAAGCCCAAGCTGGTCTTCTTCTTCGACGAGGCGCACCTGCTGTTCGACGACGCGCCCAAGGCGCTGCACGACAAGATCGAGCAGGTCGTGCGCCTGATCCGCTCGAAGGGCGTGGGCGTCTATTTCATCACCCAGAACCCCATCGACATTCCGGAGGATATCGCCGGCCAGCTCGGCAACCGGGTGCAGCACGCCCTGCGCGCCTTCACGCCCCGCGACCAGAAGGCGATCAAGGCGGCGGCCGAGACCTTCCGCGTCAACCCCGACCTGAATGTCGAGACCGCGATCACCGAACTCAAGACCGGCGAGGCGCTGGTCTCCGTGCTGCAGGAGGATGGATCGCCCAGCATCGTGCAGCGCACGCTGATCGTGCCGCCGCGCTCGCGGCTGGGGCCGGTGGATGCGAAGGAACGGGCGATCATCCAGTCCATCTCTCCGGTCGCGGGCAAGTACGACACCGCCATCGACCGCGAATCCGCCGAGGAGATTTTGGCCGCGCGCGGCCAGGCCGCCGCCGCTGCCGCGCAGGCGCAAAAGGCACAGGCCGAAGCCGACAAGGCCGCCGCCGTGCAGGCCAAGGTCGAGGCGAAACAGCGCGAGGCGGAGCTGAAGGAACAGGCCCGCCGCCAGGCCGCCGAAGCCCGCGAGGCGGAAAAGCCGAGCGCGATCGACAAGGCGATCCAGTCCGCCACCCGCGCCGCCGGATCGTCGGTCGGCCGTCAGGTCGCCAATGAACTGGGCCGCGCCGTCTTCGGCGGATCGAGCCGCAAATCGTCGGGCGGCATCGCGGGCCAGCTGGTGCGGGGGATATTGGGCAGCCTGTTCAAATAGGCCCGGCGCCGCATCGCTGGAGATGCCGTGATGCAGGGCGCGTACCCCCGGCCATCCGCTGGCCGGGGCGAAGATCGGATCACAGCCTATCGGCTCACGGCATATCCGATCACGGCATATCCGATCACAGGGGCAGGCCGGGTTCCTCATCCCAGAAATCCGGCGCGCGGCGGATAGACGACAGACCGCCGTCGCGCTCGGCATCCCGGTCGACGCCGCCGGCCAGCGTGAAATTGATCCTGGTTCCGCCACGATAATTGGGGTCGACCCAGATCACCCCGCCATGGGCATCGACAATATTCTTGCACAGGCCAAGGCCCACCCCCAGCCCCCGTTCCCTGCGATCGCCCTGCTCGAACAGCTGGAAGATGCGGGCGCCATCCAGCGATCCCATGCCGATGCCATTGTCCGCCACGGAAATGACCATATGCGCGCCCATGAGGATATGGGTGACGCGGATCACCGGATCGTCCATCGAACGGTATTTCAGGCTGTTCTCGATCAGGTTCTGCAGCAGCGTTTCGGCAAGGAGCGGTTCGCATTCGATCCGTGGTAGGCGATCGAAGACGATCCGCGCCGAGGACGCGGCCAGTTGCGCCTTCAACGACGCTTCGACACGGATGACGACATCCCCCAGGCTGACGAACTGGCGGTGCAGGTCCTGCGTCAGAATGGCCTTTTGCAGGATCAGGACGGACGATATCTTCCGCGTCGCGCTTTCGATGACGCCGCCGATCTCGTCGATCGACGCCCGGACATGGTCCTGCTCGCGGATGCCGGGCCTCAGCTGCAGCATCTGGAGCATCAGGCTGGCCGTTCCCAGCGGCGACGCGAGGTCATGGGCGGTCAGGGCGGCAAATTTTTCCAATGTCTGATTGCTCTGCGCCACCCGCTCATTCTGTTCCTTCAGGTCGGAAATATCCGTCCCGATGCACAGCAGCCGGATATTGCCCTCAGCGTCGACAAAGCGGCTTTTCTTCAGCGCCAGCGTGAAGCGACGACCGCGATGATCGGCGAAATCCACGATCCCCTGGCTGGAGCCCTGATCCAGCGCCTCGCGATCCTGCGCCTCGCACCGGGCCGCGTCTTCTTCGGTAAAGATGTCGCATCCGCTTCCGCCAACCACGCTCCCGCGCATTTCGGGGGCATAAAGGTCCAGCATCGCGCGATTCGCATAGAGGATGTCGAGGGTCTCATCCTTGATGCAAACAAGATTCCCACTGCTTTCCAACGCTGTCGTCAGCAAGGAAGCATATGGATTTGCGGTCGATGCCGTCACGAAAAGCCCCTCCCCCGCGATGCCCGGCAAACAATGCTGCACCTGCGAAAAAAATCCCGAATGCCGCGCCGGAACGCCTCTCACGCACGACGAAATGCGCTTGTGGTCCTTATCGACACAGCCACGGAAAAGGGCTTCGGGGCGGTCCACCGCGGCAATTGCCATGCAGCGGCCAAGGGGCTTTCCGAATGATGCGGAGTCTGGCAACAAGATGTCTCGAACGAATATTCAGGAAAGCAAAGCGGACATGGCATCATCCTCTGGCAACCCAGCGACCATGCCCGCGACCATGGCGGTGAGCATGCCGGTCCGCGAGCTGACGATCCGTTCGGTCATCCTAGGCGCGCTCATCACGCTGCTGTTCACGGCCGCCAATGTCTATCTGGGGCTGAAGATCGGGCTCACCTTCGCCACCTCCATTCCCGCCGCGGTCATCTCCATGGCGGTGCTGCGCGCCTTTTCCGGCGGCACGATCCTGGAAAACAACATCGTCCAGACCATCGCCTCGGCGGCGGGCACGTTATCGGCCATCATCTTCGTGCTGCCGGGCCTCATCATCGTGGGCTGGTGGAGCGGCTTTCCCTATTGGACCAGCGTCGCGGTCTGCGCGCTGGGCGGCATATTGGGCGTCATGTATTCGGTGCCGCTGCGCCGCGCGCTGGTGACGGGCAGCGACCTGCCCTATCCCGAAGGCGTCGCCGCCGCCGAGGTGCTGAAAGTCGGCGCGGGGTCGGCCGAGGGCGCGGAAGAGAATAGCCGCGGACTTGCCGCCATCGTCCAGAGCACGGTCGCCTCCGCGCTTTTCGCCATCATCGCCAAGACGCGCCTGATCGCCGAGGAAGCGGCGACCTTCTTCCGCTTCGGCGGCGGCGCGAGCAGCGTGTCGACCAGCTTTTCCATGGCACTGATCGGGGTCGGCCATCTGGTGGGCCTGTCCGTCGGCGCGGCGATGTTCGTCGGGCTGCTGATCAGCTGGGTCGGCATTGTCCCCTGGCTCACCAGCCCGCTGCCGTCCGGCACCGAACTCGCCGATCTGGTCGGCACGACCTTCCGCATGAAGGCACGGTTCATCGGCGCGGGCACCATCGGCGTCGCCGCGATCTGGACGCTGCTCAAGATCCTGGGGCCGATCGTCGCCGGCATCCGCAGCGCCATGGCGGCGGCAAAGGTCCGCAAATCCGGCCATGGCGGCCTGCTCGAACTGACCGAGCGTGACCTGCCGATCGGCATTGTCGGCGGCGTCATCCTCGCCTCGCTGCTGCCCATCGGCATCCTGCTGTGGTCGTTCGCGCAGGGTGGGCCGATTGCCGATCATGCCGGCATCGTGATCGCCGGCACGCTGGTCTACATCCTGGTCGCGGGCATCGTGATCGCATCGGTCTGCGGCTATATGGCGGGCCTGATCGGGGCGTCGAACAGCCCCATTTCGGGCGTCGGCATCCTGGCCGTGCTGGGCGCCTCGCTGCTGCTCGCCGCCATTTACGGATCGGGCGCGGACCCGGCGCAGGCGCGGGCGCTGGTCGCCTATGCGCTGTTCACCACCGCCATCGTCTTTGGCGTCGCCACCATCTCCAACGACAATCTGCAGGATCTGAAGACCGGCCAGCTGGTGGGCGCGACGCCGTGGAAGCAGCAGATCGCGCTGGTGCTGGGCGTCATCTTCGGATCGCTGGTGATCCCGCCGGTGCTCGACCTGCTCAACAGCGCCTTCGGCTTTGCGGGCGCTGCGGGCGCGGGCGCCAATGCCCTGCCCGCCCCGCAGGCAGCGCTGATCTCGGCGCTGGCCAAGGGCGTGCTGGGCGGCGACCTCGACTGGGGGCTGATCGGCATCGGCGCGGCCATCGGCGTGGCCGTCGTCGCGGTGGACGAGCTGTTGGGCAAGACCGGCAGGATGCGCCTGCCCCCGCTCGCCGTGGGCATGGGCATCTACCTGCCGATGGCGCTGACCCTGCTGATCCCGGTCGGCGCCGTCATCGGCCATGTCTACAATCGCTGGGCGATGCGGCAGGACAATCCGGAATTCGCCGAACGCATGGGCGTGCTGATGGCGACCGGCTTCATCGTGGGCGAAAGCCTGTTCGGCGTCGCCTTTGCCGGCATCGTCGCGGCGACGGACAGCGACGCGCCGCTCGCGATCGTGGCGGAGAATACCTGGGCCGTGCCGCTGGCGGTGATCCTGTTCGCGGCCGTCATCGGCGGCCTTTATGCGCGGCTGCGGCGGATGTCGGCCACGCCGCTCATCTGAGCAGCACGCACAAGAGGGGGGGCGATGCCGCTATGGCACGCCCCCCTTCGTTTATCGGAACATGGCGGCGATCAGAAAGCGTAGCGCGCGATCAGCTGGAAGACCGGGCCGGCCTTTTCGCTTTCCACCTCATATTCGTCAAAGTCGCGGTCGATCTGTTCGTCGATATTGTCGAACTTGTTGAACGCCTCGCGCTTCCTGCCGTTCAGCAGGTTGGAGCCGACGGCGCGGATCGTGAAGGATTTGCCGAAGCGCTTTTCCACGAAGACCTCCAGTTCGGCGCCATAGGTCGTCGTCACCTCCTCGGCGATCACGCGCCCAAAGGCCGCGCCCTGCTTGCGGTAGGTCGCGCCGAAGGCCGCGCCATAAGTCGGGATGTCCTGGATGAAGCCGAAATTATAGACATATTTCGACTGGTCGTTGAACCGGCGCTTGCCCATGAAATCGGTGATTTCGCTGTCCAGCCAGGACATATTGCCGAAGACGCCGGTATTGGGCAGGCCGATGAAGCTCAGGCTGGCCGAAAGGTCGAACTCCACGCCATAGACCTTGCCGTCGCCGACATTCTGCGGCTGGAAGATGAAGGTGCGATCGCCATCGGGATCGTCCTCCGAACCGGGCAATCCGGTGTTGGTCAGCTCGATCAGGTTCTTGACGTCGCGATAGAAGACATTGACGCCCATGATCCCGCTGGTGCCGATGCGGTGCTCATAGCCAAGGTCGAAGCCCCAGGCGGTTTCGGGGTCGAGCCGCGGATTGCCCAGCAGATCGCTGTCGCCCACTTCCTCTTCCAGCAAGGCCGGCGAGATATAGTTGAATTCCGGCCGCCGATTGGTGCGCGCGACCGAGCCGATGATCCGGTCGCGATCGGTCAGCGAGAATTTGAACGACGCGGACGGCAGCAGCTTTTGATATGTGTTGTGCTGGCGCGCATCTTCCGGATCGACGGTATAGTCGTTGATCTTCACGTCGGTCGTTTCGTAGCGCAGGCCCGCTTCCCAGGAAAAGCCCTCCTGCTTGCCCTCGATCAGGGCGAAGACGTCGCGCCGGTCTTCCCTGATCCGGTTGTCGCCGCCCAGGGCCGCCTCCAGGTCGCCAAAGGCGCCGGCCAGTTCGGTCGGGTTGCGTGAGAACTGGTTCCAGTTCTGCGTGCCGGGCGCGCCGTCATCCTGATCGGCTTCGAAAATGCCGGTCCGGCGGGTCTTGTTCTGCAGGAAGCCGCCGACGACAAAATTGACGCTGTCGGTCAGCTTGACCTCATGCTCCAGCTTCACCGAAAATTCTTCGTCGACGATGTTGGTCTGGGTCAGCGAACCCTCGAATTCGGGATCGTCGCCCTCGTCCACGTCGAAATCCAGCTGATATTCGGTTTCCTTGCGGTCTTCATCGAACTTCGCATAGCCCACGCGGATGGACGTCTTGCCCAGCGACCATTCGTGCGAGATCTTGCCGTCGATCGTGTAGTTTTCCTGGTCGATGTCGGCGACATTGGCATTGTCGCTCAGCAGGTTGCCGGTCGGCACCGGCCCGTTGACGGCGGTGGCATCGTCATATTCGAAGGAGCGCTCGGTTTCGGTGCGGTCGGTGCGGACATAGAAGCCGTTGAGCTGGAACTTCGTCGTGTCCGCGTCGATCTGATAGCTGCCGTTGAACGAATAATCCTTGCCGTCGCGGGTGTCCGTCTGGTCCTCGCGATTGTCGAATTCCTCGGTGGCATAGTCCGGGTTGTTCTCGGGCGAATCGCCGTAGCGCAGGCTCTCCTTGAGCTTGGGATTGTGGCGGCCCTGCAGGTTCGCGCCCAGTAGCAGGCGGCCGGGGCCGACCTGGCCGCCATAGACCAGGCCAAGGCTCGGTTCGAGTTCATCGTCATTGTAGAGCAGGCCGCCCGCCCGCACATAGCCGCCATCCAGCTGATAGCCGTCGCGCAGCACGATGTTGAGCGATCCGGCCACCGCATCGCCGGTGCGGCGGGCAGAGGACGAACGCACGATTTCCACGCTGGAGATCAGCTCGGCGGGGATGCGGTCGAGGAAGAAGGAGCGGTCGGCGCTGGCGCCGGGCACGCGCTCGCCGTTGATCAGGATCTGGGTGTAGCCGGGCGGCAGGCCGCGCAGCCGGGGGGCGTCGCTTTCGATGACGTCGGACAGGAAGGTGACGGAGGGCACCCGCTTGAGTGCGTCACCGGCGGTCAGCGGTTCGAAGCGCTGGAAATATTCGGTGCCATATTGCAGGATCGGCTCCGGCGTATCGGTGCGGTTGCGATAGCCGATGCCGCCGATCACCACGATCTCCTGAGAGGTCTTGATCTGCCCGTCGCCCTCGTCCGCCTGGTCCTGCGCATAGGCGACCGAGGCAGCGGTGGCGGCAAGGCACACACCCGCCAGGAAACGGCCGGCGCGGCGCGCGATATCCATTCTTTTCATGCAAACCCCCTTTTGGAACTTTTCGTTCTGAACGGGGGCCGCCTACGGGCTCTACCTTACGCCAAAGTGACGTGCGTGTTGCATTTTGATGAATCGCGCAGAAGCTTCTCGACCGTTGCATCGGTGCCATGTCATTTGGATGTCATGAAATGATGGTCGGGAGCGGCACTGGCGGGATCGACCCGTCCCTTCACAGGGGGAAAGCATCATGACGTCATCCTCGCGCCTGCGCGGCCGCCTGAGCCCTGTCCCGGCCTGTGCGCTCATCCTGTCCCTGGCCCCGGCCCTTTCCGCCTGCGCCGCCGCCGAGAGGGAAATTCCCGTCGCCACCCGCATCGCCAACGCCGCTCCCGCCGTCACCGTGACGGCGCGGGGCGAGACGGCGCCGGTGGGCACGAACAATGCCGATGCGGCGGACGATCCGGCGATCTGGCGCAATGCCGCCGATCCCGCCGCCAGCCTGATCGTGGGGACGGACAAGAAGGCCGGGCTCTATGTCTACGGCCTCGACGGCAAGGTCCGCGATTTCCTGGACGCGGGCCGGGTCAACAATGTCGACCTGCGCGACGACGTGCCGATGGCGGGCGGCAAGGGCATCCTGGTCGTCGCGAGCGACCGCAACGACGTGGCCAATGCCAGGCTGGCGCTGTTCCGGCTCGACCCCGCCAGCGCGAAGCTGACGGCGCTGGGCACGGTGCCGGCCGGCACGGGCGAGGCTTATGGCGTGTGCCTGTACCGCGACGCGGCGGCCACCTATGCCTTCATCGTGCTGAAGGACGGGACGATCCATCAGGTGGCGCTGGATGTCGCGGGCGCGACGCCCGCCGCGCGGATCGTGCGGACGATGAAGCTCGGCACCCAGTCGGAAGGCTGCGCGGCGGATGAGCGGACCGGGCGGCTTTACGTGGCGGAGGAGGATGTCGGCCTGTGGCGCTTCGACGCGGCGGCCAATGGCGCGACGACGCCGGTGAAGATCGCGGCGGCGGACGGCAAACATATCGTCGCCGATGCCGAGGGCGTCGCCATCGCGGCCATCGGCGAGAAGGGCGGCTATGTGCTCGTCTCCAGCCAGGGCGACAATGCCTATGCGGTCTATCGCATTGCCGACGACAGCTATGTCGGTCGCTTCCGCGTGGTGGACGGCACGATCGGCGGCAGCGAGGAGACCGATGGTATCGAGCTGGTGCCGGGCGATTTCGGCCCGGCCTATCCCGGCGGGCTGTTCGTGGCGCAGGACGGGCATAACGGCCTGCATGCCCAGAATTTCAAGCTGGTCGCCTGGGCCGATATCGCGGCGGCGCTGGGCATCAGGGACTGATCCGCCGGCACGCTTCCCATGACGCAAAGGAAAAGGGGCGGCTGATAAGGCCACCCCTTCTTTCGTCCGGGACAGGCGGAAGCGAGCCCCCGCCCTTGGAGCATTCTGAAGTCGGCGGAACAGCCGGCGGCTCGCAGAATGCGGAAAACAAAAGACAATCGGGGCGGTGAACGATACAATCCAATCGTTCACCGCCCTGATCAATGCCCGGCGAGCCAGGCCTGCAGTTCGGGCTTCAGCCGCGTGCGGGTTTCGATGCGGGTCTGGATGCTGGAGATCGTCCGGTCGATCACCGCCCGCGATTCCGGCGTCAGATGCTCTTTTGCATAGGCTTCCAGCCTGGCGATCGTCGCCGGATCGGCCGAGGCGGAGGCGATGCGGCCGACCGCCTGCGAGCGCGCCGACACGTCGATCATCGCTTCATATTGCGGCAGGTGCGCCAGCACGAAGTCGAGCGCCATTTCGGGATGCTCGCGCCCGACCGCGCCGATGATGCCCGCGCTGGTCGTCTTGCCCGGCTCGTCGGTCAGCGCAAGGTCCAGCGCCTTCTGCGCCAGCGCCTTGTCCCTGGTCGCGCCCAGCAGGGTGAAGAGCTGGATCTTCTCAAGCTGGGTGTCGGCGCCGTTCGCCATCTTGCGCAGTCTGTCCCACGTCGCCTGATCGGCATTGCGGGCGATCAGCGCCAGCCAGCTGTTCTTCAGCGAACCGTCGATGATGTCGGGCTTGCTGTCCAGCAGCGCGAAGCGGCGATTGGCTTCGGCCACCAGCGTCTTGTCGCCCACCGCGCCCAGCGCGCTGAACAGGCTCTGGCGCAGGATCGGGATCTGCGGCCCTTCGCCCGGCTTTGCATCATAACCGACCGAGGCCAGCACCGGCAGCAGCTTGGCCGAGGTGAAGGCGGCGGCCTTCGCCTGCGAAGCGGGGTCGCTTTCCAGCATGGAATAGACGCTGGAGAGATAGGAGGGCAGCCCCGCGAACACCGCCGGGCTGGCGCTCGCCGGCACCGCGTTCATCAGGTCGAGCGCCAGGCCCATGGGCTGATAGCCGCCCAGCGAAAGCTGGAAATTATCCGCCATCATGCCGAGCTGGTCGATGCTGTCGAGCTTGGTGAAATCCTTCGCCAGCGCTGCCACATTCGCGGCCGGATAGAGCGAGCGATAATAGCCCGACTGGCCGGCGTTGAGCACATAGGCGCCGCAGCCCGGCAGCGTGACCGTGCCGGTGCCGTCGAGGATGATCTGCCGCGTCGCGCCGCCCACGATGCGGGCGCTGACGGGCACATGCCAGCGCAGCGGCGCCTTGTCCTTCGCGTCGCGGCTGAATTCACCCTGGCTCAGCGTCAGCATGGTGTTGCCGCCGCTGCACTGGGCGCTGTCGACCTTGACCAGCGGAATGCCCGGCTGGCTGGTGAAGTCATTGGCGATGGAGACAAGGCCCCTGGCCCCGGCGCCCTCGACCGCCGTCCACAGGTCTTGCGTGACGGTGTTGCCATGGGCGTGCGCCTTCATATAGGCGCGAATGCCGTCCCGCCACACATCCTCGCCGGCAAAGCCTTCCAGCATGGTGATGACGGCTTCACCCTTTTCATAGGTGATGTTGTCGAACGCCTGGTTCACCTGCTCGACGGTCTTGATCTTCTGCACGACCGGGTGCGTGGTCTTGAGCGCGTCGAGGCCCATCGCCGATTCACGGCCGTCGACACGGCTCAGCAGCATTTCCCACTGCGGGTTGAGCTTGTCCGTGACCTTGGTCGCCATCCAGCTGGCGAAACCCTCGTTCAGCCACAGATCGTCCCACCAGGCCATGGTGACGAGGTCGCCGAACCATTGATGCGCCATTTCATGCGCGACGGTGCTGTAGATGCCGCGCTTCAACCCTTCGGAGGTGAAGCGGGGATCGACCAGCAGCACCCGCTCGAAGGTGAAGATCGCGCCCCAATTCTCCATCGCGCCGAAGAACTGGCTCTGGCCGGGGCCGGCGACATTGTCGAGCTTGGGCAGCGGGAAGGGCACGCCGAAATAGTCGTTATACCAGGGCAGGATCGCGGCCGAAGCGTCCAGCGCCATCTGCGCCTTGGCGACATTGCCCTTGCTGGCGATCACGCCGACTTGCGTGGCCCCGGCCATCTTCGTGGCGCGCTCAAGCTCGCCAAGGCCGAAGAACAGCAGGTAGGAAGACATTTTCGGCGTGGTGCCGAATGTCACCAGGCTCTTGCCATTGCCCAGGTCCTTGCTGGTCTTGATCGGCATGTTGCCGATGGCCAGCTCGCCGGTGGGGACGGTGGCGGCCAGATCGAAAGTCGCCTTGTAGCTCGGCTCGTCGAAGCTGGGGACGAAGCGGCGGGCGTCCGGCGCCTCGAACTGGGTGAACAGCGCGCGCTTGTCCGCGCCGGCGCTGTCCTTGTAGTCGAGCGCGAAGAGGCCGTTGGCCTGCGTGTTGATGATGCCGGCATAGCCGATGTCGAGGCGATAGCTGCCCGGCGCCAGCGGCTTGGCAAAGGTGAAGGTGACGGTCTGCGCATCGGCATCGACTTTCGCCGTGCCCTGCCATGCCTTGCCCTTGGCCGGCGTGATCGTGACGGACGAGATGCTGAGGTCGGCGGCATTCAGGGTCAGGCTGGGCATGGCCTGGCTGACGGTGATGTCGATCGCGACCGTGCCGGTGAAGCTGAGCGCTTTCGCATCCGGCGTGATGCTGATCGCATAATGGCTGGGCGCCGCGCCGCGCGGCAACTGGGTCGTCACGGTCGGCGCGGGGCCGGAAGCCGCCTGGCCCTGGGCCATGGCCGGCGCGGCGATGGCGAATGGCGCAGCCGCCATGGAAAGGAGAAGCAGGGATTTCTTGATCGACATTAAGCGTACTCCGACAAGCACCAACAGGCGGCTTTGCGCCCGTAATGCCCCCGGTTCGGCCCTTTTCCCCCACGGGTCAACCATGGGCCGGGCCCGCCGATGTCGTTTGTCGAAAACCGCCGGTGGTTCGTCGGCGCCCGGCCCGGCGCGCCATTTCCGGCACGGCGAGGCGTCGTGTCGCCCCGCCTTGACCTCGCCCGACCTTGACCTCGCCCTGCCTCAGCCCCGCCCGCGATAGCCCGGCACATCCTGCGGCGGCAGCCACATGCCGGCCGGCGGCTCGCCCGACTGCCAGAACACGTCGATGGGGATGCCCCCGCGCGGATACCAATAGCCGCCGATGCGCAGCCAGACGGGCTTCATCTCGGCAAACAGCCGCTCGCCGATGCCCACGGTGCAATCCTCGTGGAAAGCGGCATGGTTGCGGAAGGCGCCGAGAAACAGCTTGAGCGACTTGGATTCGACGATCGTCTCGCCGGGCGCATAGTCGATGACGAGATGGGCGAAGTCCGGCTGGCCGGTCACGGGGCAGAGCGAGGTGAATTCCGGCGCGGTGAAGCGCACCAGATAGGGTTTGCCGGGGCGGGGATTGGGCACATAGTCGAGCAGCGCCTCTTCCGGGCTGGCGGGAAGGGCGCTCGTCTGGCCGAGATGGATCGGAGTCATGGCGGTCCGTCTAGCCGATCGCACGGCTGATGTCATTCCCCGGCCGGAAGGCGTATGATTCAGCCGCGGTTCAGCGACCGGACCGCTTGGGGCATGGACATGGGGTTCTTCGCAACGCAATCGGGACGCGGCGTTCTGGCGACCGCAATCATGCTGGCCTGTGGCGCGCCGGGGGCCGCCGCCGCGCAGGATGATGCCACGCCGCCGCCGCAAGGCAGCCTTGGCACGTTCAGCCTGCCGCCCTCCCCGGTCCAGCGCCCGCCCCGCCCCGAACGCGCCGGGCCGGAGATCGACAGCCGCCTCCCGGCGCAGACGCCCGACAGCGCCGCCGCACCGCCAGCCACCAACAGCGCCACGCCCGTGGTCGTGCCACCGCGCATCCAGCCGACGGTGGCGCCCTCGCCCGCCGCCCGGCCAGTGCCGCAGGCGCGCACCGCCGCAACGCCGCAGCGCGCACGCCCGGCCGTGCCCGATAGCTTGGAGGGCGGCGGCTCCATCGGCAACGCCCCGGCACCGGCCGCCTCTGCCCCCGTCGTCACAACGACGCCCCAGGCCCAGCCAGCGGCAACGCCGTCACCCACGCCATCTGCGGGCGATGACAGGGCCAACGAAAGCGGCGCCCGATCGCCCTGGTGGCCCCTCTGGCTGGCCGCCGGCCTACTGGGGCTTGGCCTGGCGTCATGGCTGATGCTGCGTCGCCGCCGCAGCGTCCCGGAGGCAGAGGCGGAGTGGCCGGAAGCGGAGGCGGAAACCGTGCCTGTCGCAGCGCCTCCATCGGCACCGGCAAAAGCCGCGCCGGAACGCATGGCTCCGGCACAACGCCCATCCCCCGCCCCCTCGCCTAGGCCGACGCCCCCCGCCCCCGCAACGCCGATCCGGGCCGGGCGGATCGAGATCGCCCTGACGCCCACCAGCGTGCGCGCGACCCTGATCGGCTGGACGGTCGGTTATCGCCTGATCTTGCGCAACCCTGGCGGGGCGGCGATCTACGATGTCCGCATCGCGATGATGATGGCCAATGCCGACCATGAACAGCCGGCGCGGCTGGCCGCCTTCCGCGCCGCGCCCGTCACCGATCCGGCGCACCGGCTCCCGCATCTGGCTGCCGGCGAGACGGCGGAGCTGGGGGGCGAAGTGCGGATCGACCATCAGGCATTGAAGCCGCTGGACGTGGCCGGGCGCGCGGTGCTGATCCCGCTGGTGGCGATCCTGGTCGAGCATCCTGCCGGGCAGGATATGGCAGCGTTCGTGATCGGGCAGGAACATGCGACGCCCGGCACGCGCATGGCGCCCTTCTGGCTCGACCAGGGCCTGCGCCAGTATCGCGCGGTCGGCAGTCGTCCCGTGGTCCTGCCCGAGCCTGCGCATGCCTGAGTCATACCCGCCTGAGCCCACACCTACCTAAGCACGGTCGCTCGACAGAGCGGGGAGGACGGCGTAAAGGCACGAGCCATGGACCTGCTCGTTTCCACCCAGTGGCTGGCCGACCAGATCGGCGCGCCCGATCTGCGCATCCTGGACGCGACCTTGTTCCTGCCCGGATCGGGCCGGGACGAGGCGGCGGAATATGCCGCCGCCCATATCCCCAGCGCGGGCTTCCTGGACCTGCCGACCCTGTCCGACCCCGATCATCCCGCGCCCGGCATGTTGCCGCCCGACGCGATGTTCACCGACCGGTTGCAGGCGCTGGGCGGCGATGCCGACAGCCGCATCATCGTCTATGACAACAGCCCCACCCACAGCGCCGCGCGCGCCTGGTGGATGTTGACCATCTCCGGCGTGGGCCGGGCCGTCGCCATCCTCGATGGTGGCATGTCGGCCTGGATCGCGGAAGGCCGCCCCACCGAAAGCGGCGCCCCGGCCTTCCCGCGCGGCGATGCCGTGGCAAAGAAGGATGCATCCACCGTCCGCACCAAGGCGCAGATGATCGCCAATGTCGCAAGCGCCGCCGAACAGGTGCTGGACGCGCGCGCCAGCGGCCGTTTCACCGGCGCAGAAAAGGAACCGCGCGCGGGCATGGCTTCGGGCCATATCCCCGGCTCCAGGAATCTGCCGTCGAGCAGCCTGTTCGGGCCGGACAACCGGATGCTGCGGGGCGAGGCGTTGCGCGCCGCGTTCGACAAAGCCGGCATCGACTGGAACAAGCCGCTCGTCACCACCTGCGGCAGCGGCGTGACGGCCGCGATCCTGCTGGCCGGCGCGCAACTGCTGGGGAAGAGCGACGTCGCGCTATATGACGGCAGCTGGTCGGAATGGGGCATCGACCCCGAAACGCCCAAGGCGACCGGCGCGGCATGAGCGACAGGGACGGCAGCGAAGGCAAGGAGCAGCAGGGCGACGCAGCGCTGCGGCCGCTGACCCGGCTGGCGCAAGCCGGGCGGCGGGCGGAATGGACCAGCCTGCCCGGCCAGCCCGGCGGCATCGTCAACCCGCCGGTCTGGCGCGCCTCCACCATTCTTTATGACGATGTCGCGCATCTGCGCGCGGCGACCACCAACACCCATGAGCGGCTGTTCTATGGCCGCAAGGGCACGCCGACCGCCTGGTCGCTCGCCGATGCGCTGACATCGCTGGAGCCGGGCGCCGAGGGCACGATGCTGTTCCCTTCAGGCGTGGCGGCGATCGCCTGCGCGCTGATGGCGGTGCTCCGGCCCGGCGACCGGCTGCTGATGGTGGACGCCGCCTATGATCCCACCCGCGCCTTCTGCGAAAAGATGCTGGCGCCGCTGGGCATCGCGACCACCTATTACGATCCGACCATCGGCGCCGGCATCGAGGCGCTGTTGACCGAAGACGTGCGCGCGATCTTCATGGAATCGCCCGGCAGCCTGACCTTCGAGGTGCAGGACGTGCCCGCGATCACCGCCCTTGCCCGCGCGCGCGGCATCGTGACCCTGATCGACAATACCTGGGCGACGCCACTGTTCCTGCCCACGCTGGCGCTTGGGGTGGACATCACCATCCTTGCCTGCACCAAATATATCGTCGGCCACAGCGACGTGATGATGGGCTCCGTCTCCGCCGTGCCGGAATATTGGGAGGCGGTGCGCCAGACCGCCTATCTCTATGGCCAGATGACCAGCCCGGACGATGCCTGGCTCGCGTCGCGCGGCCTGCGGACGCTGGGCGTCCGGCTGGCCCAGCATCAGGCGAGCGCGCTGGACATCGCGCGCTGGCTGGAAAGCCGGCCGGAAGTGGCGCGGGTGCTGCACCCGGCCTTGCCCGGCTGCCCCGGCCATGACCTGTGGCGGCGCGACTTCAAGGGCGCGAGCGGCCTGTTCAGCTTCGTCCTTAACGGCGGCAACGAGCGCGCCCGCGCCGCCCTGATCGACGGCCTTGCGCATTTCGGCATCGGTTACAGTTGGGGCGGCTATGAGAGCCTGGCGCTGCCCGTGGACCCGGCCTGCTACCGCACGGCCACCCGATGGGAGGCCGAAGGGCCGCTGGTGCGCCTGAATATCGGCCTGGAAGATCCCGCCGACCTGATCGCCGACCTTGCCGCCGGTCTGGACCGTTTCCGCGCCGCCCGCGGCTGAACCCGCCCGTCTCGATGCCCTGGATGATGCGCGCAGGCGCAATCCCGTCCATATGCGCCCGGCATGTGAAAAACCGTCGCCGTTGGACATTTCATTACAATCGCCCGTTCTTTTTTAAGGCACCCGGGAACTAAAAGACGCTCTTGTTGCACAGTAGCAACAATTCAGAGACAATCGACACAGTCCGTTTACAAACGCTCTTGTGCGCTGCGGCAGGCCAGCGCATCAGGGCCCTGTTATTGGCGACCCGACCCGACCCCCAGGGGGCTACAGAGGCAGGGACCATAACGCAGGTGGGACGATCGCACAGAACCATCCAAGGGGAATATCATGCGTAAGTCCATTCTCGGCCTTTCGGCCGTCCTTTCAACAATGCTGGTCGCCGCGCCCGCCATGGCGCAGGACGCGGAAGTCGAACCCGTCAAGATCACCGGCACCGTCGGCCTGGTTTCCGACTACCGCTTCCGCGGCATCACCCAGAACAGCGAGAACGCAGCGGTTCAGGGCGGCATCACGGCCACCTCGTCCACCGGCCTTTATGTCGGCACCTGGGCGTCGAGCGTCAATTTCGGCACGCTGGGCGAAACCGAAGTCGACCTGTTCGCCGGCTACAGCAAGGAAGTGACGCCCGGCGTCACCCTGGACGTCGGCCTGCTCTATTATCTCTATCCCAACAAGACCTCGGTCAACACCGACTATTTCGAACCCTATGTGAATCTGTCGGGCACCGTCGGCCCGCTGACCGCCAAGGTCGGCGCCAACTATGCCTGGAAGCAGTCGGCCATCGGTGACTATTCGTCGGTCTACCTGCACACCGAATGGTCGCTGCCGATCCCCAACACCCCGCTGGGCCTGAACGCCCATGGCGGCTATGCCAAGAGCGACAGCTTCCTGGGCGGCACCGATGGCGATTATTTCGACTTTTCGGTCGGCGCCACCGCGACCTACAAGATGCTGACCTTCGGCGTGTCCTATGTGAACACCGACATCAAGGCTGCCAAGGAGCCGCTCGGCGCCGACGGCGCGGTGGTGTTCTCGATCGGCGCCGCCTTCTGATCGACGCCACTACGGCATGACATAAGCGGGGGGCCGCGATCCTTGGGGTCGCGGCCCCTTTGCTTTGGGGAAGGGCGCGGATTGGGCAGGCGCGACATTTCCACGATTTTCAAAGCACGATCAGCGCATATGTCGCAGGACAGCGCCTGCCTTTGCGCTCCCAAGAGCATCGCGCCGTTAATCTGACCCGTTCGCCCCCAGATCAGGTCCGGGGCAGGCCCCGAGCCTGTCGAGGGGTCGTTCTTTCCTGAAGGGAAGGACGGGGCTGGATGGTCCCGATTTACAGCACGATATTCTGGATGCCGGATCACGTCCGGCATGACGACAGGGAGGGGGAGATCACGAAAGGATGGCAGGATGAAAACCAGCCTCTCGTCACGCCCCCTATCGCCCGCGCCATCCATTTCCATTGTCCGTCATCACGCCTATAGGGGCGGCATGACCGGCATTGCCTTCCTGCTGCTCACCCTGCTGTTCCTCGCCACGGTCGCGGCGATGGAGGGTTTTGCCTATGTGATGCATCGCTGGGTGATGCATGGGCCGGGATGGTTCCTGCACGCCAGCCACCACCGCCCGCGCACCGGCCTGTGGGAAGCGAACGACCTTTATTTCGTGATCTTCGCCGGGCCTTCCATCCTGCTGCTGCTGGGCGGGGTGCAATGGGGCTGGGGCAGCTGGGCGACGGTCGTCGGCGCGGGCATCGCGGCCTATGGCGCGATCTACCTGGGCTTTCACGACATCCTCGTCCACCAGCGGGTGAAGCACCGCCATGTGCCGCGCTCCCCCTATCTCAAGCGCATCATGCAGGCCCATCGCCTGCACCATGTCGTGGAAACGCGTAAGGGCAATGTCAGCTTCGGTTTCCTCGTCGCACCGCCGCCCGAGGTGCTGAAGGCGCAGCTGGCCGCCAATGGCCGCGCGGGCGTGCGCGCGCCTTCGGCCTGACGCGCGAACGCAGATCCGGGCCGGCAGCAACCGCCCCTTGGCCCTGCGATCCCGATCCTCTATGCAGGCGAAAATCTCCGGGGAATTGCCTTGATCCTTTCACTCGCCGCCGCCGCGGCATCATCCTATCTGCGGTTCGACAGCCTCGGCCTCAATCCGGTCGCGCTGGACCTGGGCGTCTTCACCATCAAATGGTACAGCCTCGCCTATCTGGCCGGCATCCTCATCGGCTACTGGTATCTGCTCAAGCTGATCGCGCAGCCCGGATCGCCCCTGGCCCGCCGCCATGCCGACGACATGATCTTCTATGCGACGCTGGGCATCA
The DNA here is from genome assembly GCF_037154135.1 of Sphingobium aquiterrae. Classification (NCBI taxonomy): domain Bacteria; kingdom Pseudomonadati; phylum Pseudomonadota; class Alphaproteobacteria; order Sphingomonadales; family Sphingobiaceae; genus Sphingobium; species Sphingobium aquiterrae. Next base: position 176,978 of record NZ_JBANFL010000009.1, on the reverse strand, counting down.
TCCTGGGCGGCAGACTTGCCTATGTGCTGTTCTACCAGCCCGAAATCCTGCGCCATCCGCTGGACATCTTCAAGCTGTGGAATGGCGGCATGTCCTTCCATGGCGGGGTGATCGGCGTGACGCTGGGCATCATCTGGCTTTCCCGCAAGGAAGGGCTGAACTGGCTGCGCGTGCATGATTTCATCGCCTGTTGCGTGCCCTTCGGCCTGTTCTTCGGCCGGCTCGCCAATTTCGTGAACGGCGAGCTGTGGGGCAAGGTGACGGACGTGCCTTGGGCGATCCGCTTTCCCGAATATGTCGGCGGCATCGCCGTGCTGGGCGAACCGCGCCACCCCAGCCAGCTGTATGAGGCAGGGCTGGAGGGCATCGTGCTGTTCGCCGTGCTGTGGTTCGCCTTCTGGAAGACGAAGGCCCGCTATTATCCCGGCATGCTCGTCGGCATCTTCCTGCTGGGCTATGGCCTGTCGCGCTTCGCCGTCGAATTCTTCCGCGAATCCGACGCGCAGCTGATGGAATTCGCGCAGCGCACCGGCCTGCACATGGGCCAGTGGCTGACCTTGCCGATGATCGCGGGCGGGCTGTACCTGATCGCGACGGCGAAGGGCCGCCGGGTGCGTGTGGAGCCGATTGCCGGAAGCGCGAGTGTCAGCTGATCCGCTTGGCCATGCCGCCGGCCTGACGCTGGGCCAGCGGCTGGCGCGGCAGATCGAGGCGGGCGGGCCGATTTCCATCGCCCATTATATGGCGGAGGCGAACGCTTATTATTACGGCACGCGCGATCCGCTGGGCGCGGCGGGCGACTTCACCACCGCGCCGGAGATCAGCCAGATGTTCGGCGAGCTGGTCGGCCTGTGCCTGGCCGATCTCTGGATGCGATCGGGCCGGCGCCCCCATCCGCTTTATGTCGAGCTGGGGCCGGGGCGCGGCACCTTGGCCGCCGACGCCTTGCGGGCGATGGAGGCCGCGGCGCTCGCCCCCCAGGTGCATCTGGTGGAAACCAGCCCCACGCTGCGCGAGCGGCAATCGGCCCTGCTGTCCCATGCCACCCATCATGACGATTTCGACAGCGTGCCGGAGCAGGGCCCGCTGCTGATCGTCGCCAACGAGTTTTTCGATGCGCTGCCCGTACGCCAGCTGGTGCGCACGCAGGCGGGCTGGCGCGAGCGGGTCGTCATCGGCGGCGAGGGCGAACCGGGCGAACGGTTCGAGGCGATGCCCGGCTATCGCGTGATGGATGCGGCCGTCCCCGCCCATCTGGCCGGGGCGCCGGAAGGGTCCATCCTCGAAACATCGCCCGCCTGCGCCACGGTGGCCTTCACCATTGCGCACCGGATAAAAAAGCAGGGCGGCGGCGCCCTGTTCATCGACTATGCCTATGCAGGCCCGGCGGTCGGCGACACGCTGCAGGCCGTGCGCAACCATCGGGTGAGCGATCCCTTCGCCGATGTCGGCGACAGCGACCTGACCGCCCATGTCGACTTCGGCACCATCGGCAATATCGGCCGGCAGGAAGGACTGACCGTGCTCGGCCCCGTGGGACAGGGCGCGTTCCTGACGGCGCTGGGCATCGACGCGCGCGCAGCCAGTCTTGCCCGCGCACAGCCCCAGCGCGCCGCCGATGTGGAAGCGGCGCGGGCACGACTGGTCGCCCCCGCGCAGATGGGCACATTGTTCAAGGTAATGGCCTTCGTCCACCCGGACTGGACGACACCCGAAGGATTTGCCCCGGAAGGATTTGCATGACCGTCGAGAAGCTCCAGAGCGCCGCGCTGGCGGGCGTGCCGCATGGCTTTCTGGGCCGCAGGGGCGGGGTTTCGACCAGGCTCTATGCGGGCCTGAATGTCGGCCTCGGATCGGACGATGACCGCAGCGCCATCCTGCGCAACCGCGACATCGCGCGCGACGCGGTGCTGCCCGGCGCGACGCTGGTGACGGTGCGGCAGATGCATTCGCCCGATGTCGTCACCGTCTCCGCACCCATCGAGGAAGAGGATCGCCCCGCCGCTGACGCCCTCGTCACCGCGACGCCGGGGCTGCTTCTGGGCATCCTCACCGCCGATTGCGTGCCCGTGCTGCTGGCCGATGCGCAGGCCGGCGTCGTGGGCGCGGCCCATGCCGGATGGAAGGGCGCGATCACCGGCGTCACCGATGCGACCATCGCGGCAATGGAAGCATTGGGCGCCGACCGGGCGCGCATCAGCGCCGCCATCGGCCCGTGCATCGGCCGCGCCTCCTATGAGGTGGGCGAAGATTTCGCCGAACGCTTCGAGGCGGACGACCCGGCCAATGAGCGCTTCTTCGCCGGCGGGCGCCCCGGCCATCGCATGTTCGACATCGCCGCCTATGTCGCCGCAAGGCTTGCCGGCGCGGGCATCGCGCGGGTCGACCTGCTGGGCGAGGACACCTGCGCCCAGTCCGATCGTTTCTACAGCTATCGCCGCTCCTGCCTGCGGGGCGAGCCCGGCTATGGCCGGCAGATTTCGCTGATCGGCCTGCCCGGCTTGTAGCGTCCGCCGCCCCGCCCTAGCTTCTCCTCATCACCCGCGCATCGCGGCACAAGAACATGAGGATGAAGACATGACTGGCGAAACCGAAGCCGAGCTGACCGGCGTCACCCCGCGCCGCCGCCCCCGCGCCGACATCATGGAGATTGGCGGACGGCGGCTGAAGCCCGCGACCCTGATGATGGGCCATGGCTATGACCCCGCGCTGTCGGAAGGATCGCTGAAACCGCCGATCTTCCTCACCTCCACCTTCGCCTTCGAAAGCGCGGCGGCGGGCAAGCGGCATTTCGAGGGGGTGACAGGCATTCGGCCCGGCGGGTCGGAGGGGCTTGTCTATTCCCGCTTCAACGGCCCCAATCAGGAGATCGCCGAGGATCGCCTGGCCCTGTGGGAGGATGCGGAGGACGCGTTGATCTTTTCCAGCGGCATGTCCGCCATCGCCACGACATTGCTGGCGCTGGTGCGGCCGGGCGACGTGATCGTGCATTCCGCCCCGCTCTATGCCGCGACCGAATCGCTGATCGGCCGCATCCTGGGCAGCTTCGGCGTGCAGTGGCTCGATTTCCCGGCGGGCGCGACGCAGGAGGAGATCGGCGCGGTGCTGGAGAAGGCGAAGGGGCTGGGCCGGGTCGCGCTCATCTACCTCGAAAGCCCCGCCAACCCCACCAATGTGCTGGTGGATATCGACGCCGTAGTCGCGCGGCGCGACTTTCTGTTCGCAGGCGCGGAGAAGATGCCGCCCATCGCCATCGACAATACCTTCCTCGGGCCATTATGGCTGAAGCCGCTGGCCCATGGCGCCGACCTCGTCATCTACAGCCTCACCAAATATGCCGGCGGGCACAGCGATCTGGTGGCGGGAGGCGTGCTGGGCTCCAACGCGCTGATCAACAGCATCCGGATGATGCGCAACACCATCGGCACCATCCTCGATCCGCACAGCGCCTGGATGCTGCTGCGCAGTCTGGAGACGCTGGAACTGCGGATGACGCGCGCGGGCGAGAGCGCCGCGAAGGTCTGCGCATGGCTGAAGGACCAGCCGCAGGTCGAGCGAATCGTCTATCTGGGCTTCCTGGAAAGCGCGCGGCAGCGCGACATCTATGCCCGGCACTGCACCGGCGCCGGCTCCACCTTCTCGCTCTATCTCAAGGGCGGGGAGAAGGAGAGCTTCGCCTTTCTCGACGCGCTGAAGATCGCCAAGCTCGCCGTCAGCCTGGGCGGCACAGAGACGCTGGCCAGCCACCCGGCGGCGATGACGCATCTGTCCGTGCCGGCAGAACGCAAGCGGGCCCTCGACATCGGCGACAATATGGTGCGCATCTCCATCGGCTGCGAGGATGCCGACGACCTGATCGCCGACTTCGCGCAGGCGCTGGCGGCGATCGGCTGACGCGATGGCGGGCAGGGAAGACGGCGCCGTGCGCCCGCCGGTTCTGGTGGGCCAGCCGCTGCTTGCGCCGCTGATCCCGCTGCTGGCGGCGCAGGGCTATGACGCCCTGCCGCTGTGGGAGGAGCGGGGTAAGCAGCGGCTGGCGCAGGCCGGGGCGCTCGTCTGGGCGGGCGAGGCCCGGCTGGAGCCGGCACTGGTCGAGGCGATGCCGCGCCTCGCCCTCATCGCCTGCTTCACCGTGGGTTATGACGGCGTGGACGTGCCCGCCATGCGCGCACGCGGCATCGCCGTCACCCATGGGCGGGAAGCCAATGCCGACGATGTGGCGGATCAGGCGATCGGCCTCATCATCGCGCATCGCCGGGGGATCGTCAGCGGCGACCGCATGGTGCGCGAGGGCAGCTGGGGCGTGGGTAACAAGCGGCTGACCCGGTCGCTCGGCGGCGCGGCGATCGGCATCGTCGGCCTTGGCGGGATCGGCATGGCCATCGCCCGGCGCGCGCAGGCGATGACCATGGCGGTCGGCTGGTGGGGGCCAAGGGACAAGGCCGACGCCCCCTTCCCCCGTGCGCCCAGTCTGGAGGCGCTAGCGCGCGACAGCGAAATCCTGGTCGTCGCGGCGCGGGCGCAGGATGCCAATCGCCGCCTCATCTCCCACGCGATCATCGACGCGCTGGGCCCGGAGGGCCTGCTGGTCAATGTCGCGCGCGGGCAGCTGGTGGATGAGGACGCACTGATCGCGGCGCTGAAGGAAGGCCGCCTGGGCGGCGCGGCGCTGGATGTCTTCGCGCAGGAACCGACGCCGCCCGCCCGCTGGGCCGATGTGCCCGGCACCGTCCTTGCTCCCCATGGCGGCGGCGCGACGGACAAGGCAGTGGGGCGCATGACGCAGATGCTGCTCGCCAACCTCGCCGCGCATTTCGCCGGCGAGGCGCTCCCCAGCCCGGTGCCGTGAAATATCTGTGGATTACATATCCCCGTTCGCCCCCCGGATCGGGTCCAGGGCAGGCTCTGAGCTTGTCGAAGGGCCGTGCTTCTCTTCCGAAGTAAGGACAAGGCTTCGACAAGCTCAGCCCAAACGGATCAGATTAAACGCATAATATCATGGGTTTGTTCTATTGCGATTGCCCGGTCTGCGGGGTTCCCGCCCTAACCCCAGTCGACCCGCGTCCACCCCAGCGCGCTCGCCATCCGGGCAAGGGGCGGGTGGGGATTGGCGGCATAGGGTTCGTCGGCGAATTCCAGCATCGGCGCGTCCGACACATGGTCGGAATAGGCACGGATATGGGCGTCGGCCCGCGCGATCCCCTGCCCGCGCATCCACGCCTGGATCATCCGCAACTTGCCGGTGTCGTAGCAATTCTCGCCCGCGATCTTCGCGCGCACATAGGGCAGGCCCTGCGTCAGATGATCGGTCGCGATCACCGCGTCGAAGCCGAGCCGCCGCGCAATCGCCTCCACATACAGCCGGTAGGATGCGGTCGCGAGGACGAGCGTATAGCCCTCCGCCCGGTCGGCCGCGATCCGCTCCAGCGCGCCGGCCCTGACATTGCCCCGCATCACCGTGTCGGCATAGCTTTCCAGATGCGGGGTCAGGCGGGCCATGCTGACCTTGTGTCCCATCATCAGCGACTGGTTGACTTCCTTCAGCGTCTTTCGGCTGATCAGCTTGATGACATAGGCGAGCATCGCCAGCAGCACGAACGGCGCGAGGATGAGCCGCCAGGGCGCCATCGCCCGCGCGACATGCAGCAGGAAGGGCGTATAGGTGCCCCGCACGGTGATCGTGCGGTCCATGTCGTAGATGGCGAGGCGGATGGGCGCATGTGCGCCGGGGGCCTGTTCCTGCTTGCCTGTCATGCCGGATTCGAAACTTTTCCGCTCACTTGCCGTTCTGTCTCGCGGATGGGCCGTTTCGGCTTGCCGTGCAACCGATAATGGACCACTTATTCCCCCCTCATGAACCGGCAAGCCGATATCACCGAAACGCCGAGCGACGACGGCGGCACGATCGTGCGCCTTTCGGGGAATCTGTCACTCATCTGCCTGGGAGACATGCCCGCGCGGCTTGACGCCGTGGCGGGCGCGGTGCGCAGCGTCGATCTTTCGGCCGTGGCGCATATCGACACGGTCGGCGCCTGGCTGGTGCATCGATTCGCCGATCGCCATGGCGCGACCATCATCGGCGCGAGCGCGGATGCGGAACGGCTGATCGGGGTGGTCGGCAAGGCCAGCGGCCCCGTGGCCATCCGGCCGGAAATGACCAGCCCGATGCGGCGCGTGCTGGGCGAGATCGGCGCGGCGACGGCGATTGCGGGCGAAACCCTGCTCGGCCTGCTCGGCTTTTTCGGCGGCGTGCTGGTGGCGGCATGGATGCTGATCCGCCACCCCGGCCGCTTCCGCATCAACGCCGTGATCCAGCGGTTCGAGGTCGTGGGCGTCTCCGCGCTCGGCATCATCGGCCTCATGAGCTTCCTGATCGGCATCGTCATCGCCCAGCAGGGGTCGGTGCAGCTGCGCCAGTTCGGCATGGAAATGCTGACCATCAACCTTGTCGGCCGGCTGACATTTCGCGAACTGGGCGTGCTGATGACCGCGATCATGGTCGCGGGCCGTTCCGGTTCCGCCTTCGCCGCGCAGCTCGGCACGATGAAGCTGACCGAGGAAATCGACGCCATGCGCACCATCGGCGTGTCGCCCATGGAGGCGCTGGTGCTGCCGCGCGTGCTTGCCAGCGTCGTCATGATGCCGCTGCTGGGCTTCTATTCCTCGGTCATCGCCGTCATCGGCGGCGGCTTCCTGTGCGCGGTCGCGCTGGACATCCCGCCCGTCACCTTCGTGCAGCGATTGCGTGAGGTGGTGCCGATCACCGACCTGTGGGTGGGCCTGCTCAAGGCGCCGGTCTTCGGCCTCATCATCGGCATTTCCGGCTGCTACCAGGGCATGCAGGTGAAGGCGAATGCCGAGGAAGTGGGCCTGCGCACGACATCGGCCGTGGTGCAGGCGATCTTCCTGGTGATCGTGATCGACGCCTTTTTCGCGGTCTTCTTCACCTGGGTAGGCTGGAATTGATCGGGCCGGAACATATGGCTGCCGAGGAACGGCGCCTGAACGAAGCGGTCGCGCATGCCGACATCGCCATTTCCGTGCGCGGCCTGCGCAACAGCTTCGGCGATCAGGTGGTCCACGAACATCTCGACCTGGACGTGCGCAAGGGCGAGATATTGGGCGTGGTCGGCGGATCGGGCACGGGCAAGTCGGTGCTGATGCGGTCCATCATCGGCCTGCAGACGCCCGACCATGGCGAGATCACCGTCTTTGGCGAATCGATGATCGGCCGCCTGGATGACGAGGCACTGGCCATCCGCAAGCGGTGGGGCGTGCTGTTCCAGGGCGGCGCGCTGTTTTCGACATTGACCGTCGCGGAAAATGTCGAGGTGCCCCTGCGCGAATATTATCCCAATATCGACGCCCAGCTGCGCGACGAGATTGCCGCCTACAAGATCCAGATGACGGGCCTTCCCGCCGATGCCGGGCCGAAATTCCCTTCCGAACTGTCGGGCGGCATGCGCAAGCGCGCCGGCCTTGCCCGCGCGCTTGCCATCGATCCCGACCTGCTCTTCCTCGACGAGCCGACCGCGGGGCTCGACCCCATCGGCGCGGCGGCGTTCGACGAGCAGACGCAGGAATTGCAGAAGACTCTGGGGCTGACCGTCTTCCTCATCACCCATGATCTCGATACGCTCTATTCGATCTGCGACAGGGTGGCGGTGCTGGCGGACAGGCGCGTGATCGCGGTGGGCACCATCGACGAGCTGCTGGCGCTCGATCATCCGTGGATTCAGGAATATTTCAACGGCCCACGCGGGCGGGCGGCAACGGCGGCGCAAAAGAAGGTTGCAGCCGCCCGCAGCCCCGGCAAGGGCGATCAGGTGGACGGCAACGCGCCGGAAAGGCAGTAGGAACGCAATGGAGACACGATCCAACCATGTGCTGGTCGGCAGCGTCGTGCTGATCCTGCTCGCGGCGGTGATGCTGGCGGCCTTCTGGTTCTCGCGCATTTCCGATGGGCAGGACAAGCTGTTCGACATCTATTTCAAGCAGTCGGTGAACGGCCTCGCCAAGGGGTCCGGCGTCAACTTTTCCGGCGTGCCGATGGGCCAGGTGAAGGAGATCGCGCTGTGGAAGCAAGACCCCAGCTTCGTGAAGGTCCGCATCGCGGTGAAGGATGGGACGCCGGTGCTGCAGGGCACCACCGCCACCATCGCCGGCGTCGGCTTTACCGGCGTTTCGGAAATCGTGCTGGATGGCGCGGTGAAGGGCGCGCCGCCCATCACCTGCCCGGAAAACAATATGCTCGCCTCCTGTCCTGACGGCGTGCCCGTGATCCCGACCAAGCCGGGCGCGCTGGGCGAACTGCTCAACAATGCGCCGCAGCTGCTGGAACGGCTGTCGACCCTGACCGAGCGGCTGACCGAACTGCTCAACGACAAGAACCAGCGCTCCTTTGCCAGCATCCTCTCCAATATCGAACGGGTGTCGGGCGCGCTGGCCGATCGCGGGCCGGAAATCGCCGCCACCCTCGCCGAAACGCGCATGGCCGTGCAGAAGGCCGGCATCGCGGCGGAAGAGATCGGCAAGCTCGCCGGCACCACCAACAGCCTGCTGGATGGCGAGGGACGACCGCTGATGTCGGACCTGCGCAAGTCGATCCAGTCGGCCAACCAGAGCATCGACACGCTGAACGCGACGATCGCCGATGCGCGCCCCGGCGTGCAGGCTTTCTCCAACCAGACCATGCCGGAAGTCGGCCAGCTGCTCCGCGACCTGCGTGAAATGTCCCGGTCCTTCCGCTCGGTCGCGGAAAAGCTGGACCAGCAGGGCGCGGGATCGCTGATCGGATCGCCCAAGCTGCCGGACTACAAGCCATGAAGGACGCCCGTATGACGACCCCCGCCCGCGCCCGCCCAGCCTCCATCCGCCCGGCCAGCGCCCGCCCAATCCGCGCTCGCCGCACGTCGCTGCTGTCCCGCTGCGCCCTGCCGCTGTTGCCTGTGCTGCTGCTGGGCCTTTCCGGCTGCGTCTCCTTCGGATCGAAGCCGCCCAAGAGCCTGTTGTCGCTGAGCGCGGACAGCAAGGTGGCCGCCGGCACCACCCGCACCGCCGCCAAGGGCAAGAGCATCACCGTGTCGGACCCCGAAACACCCAGGACGCTGGATACCGTGCGCATCCCCGTTCAGGTGACGCCGACTTCGGTCGCCTATCTCACCGGCACGCAATGGGTGGACACGCCCCGCCACCTGTTCCGCAAGCTGCTGGCGGAAACGATTGCGGCGAGCGGCGACATGATCGTGCTCGACCCCGGCCAATATTCCGCCGATCCGGGCCGCCGCCTGCTGGGCGAACTGGTCGATTTCGGCGTGGACGCAGGATCGCGCACCGCCACCGTCACCTATGACGCGACCCTCGCCTCGCCCGACGGCAGCGCCATCACCCGCAAGCGCTTCTCCGCCAGCGTGCCGGTCGGCGAGGTCGATGCGGCAACCGTGGGCGAACCGCTGAACCGGGCGGCAAACAAGGTCGCGGCGGACGTGGCGGCATGGGTGGCGCAGAATTAGGGGCGCTCACCCCTGGGGCACGGATCGATATTTGCGGAGGGGCTGCGACACGCTCAGGCCGAACGGCGGAGGGGTAACTCTCCCCTTCCCCTTCAAGCCAGGCTCTTCGTCACCTGCTCGGTCACATCCTTCGACAGGCCCGGATGGGCGAGGATGCGCTGTAGTTCCGCCCGCATCATCCCGCCGCGCTGTTCGCCGAAGCGGCGCCAGCGGCCAAGCGGCGGCACCAGGCGGGCGGCAGTCTGCGGATTCAGGGGATCGAGTGCGATGATGAGATCGGCGATCAGCCGGTATCCCTTGCCGTCGGCGCGATTGAACGCCCACTGGTTCGCCGCGAAGGCGCCATAGAGCGCCCGCACGCGATTGGGGTTGGAGAGGGTGAAGTCGCGATGCCTGCCCAGCGCCTCCACCAGCTCCACCGTATCGTCGGTGAAGGCCAGCGCCTGGGTCTGGAACCATTTGTCCAGCACCAGCGCATCGCCGGCATAGCGATTGTAGAAGATGTCGAGCGCCGCCACCTTTTCGTCGCTGTTGCCATTGGCGAGCGTCGCCAGCGCGGCCTGTCGCTCCGTCATATTGTCGGCGCGGTCGAACTGGGCAAAGGCGATGGCGTCACCATCCGGCACGCCCGATGCGGCGAGATAGACGAGCGCCGCATTGCGCAGCTTGCGCGCGCCCCGCGCGGCGGGGGACAGCGAAAAGCCATTGGCGACGGTGCGGGCATGGATATCGCGCCACAGCGATTCCAGCTGCCGGCCGATCTCCCGCTGCAGCCTGTCGCGCGCGGCGTGGATCGCGTCCGGGTCCACCAGCAGCATCTGGTCGCCGATATAGGCCTCGCTCGGCAGGCGAATCGCCTCCGCGACAAAGGCCGGGTCGAGCGCGGGATCGCTGGCCGTATGGCGGATGGCCTCGATCACCGCCGCATCGTCCACTGCATGGCCCGCGATCGTGCCGACCAGCGTGTCGACCATGAGCTGCTGGATCGCCTCATAACGGGCAAAGGGGTCGTCATCATGGGCGGAAAGGAAGGCGAGGTCCGCCGCGCTCCTGTCCGTTTCCACGACGACAGGCGCGGAAAAGCCGCGGTTGATCGACAGCACCGGCGCGGACCCGACGCCGGGGAAGGCAAAGCTCTGCTCCCCCTCCGTCAGCATCAGCAACTGCTCGCCGCCATGGGTGCCGGTGGCGCGGTCGAACAAAGCGGTGCGCAGCGGGATCGCCATGGGCAGCTTGTGGGCCTGCCCCGGCGTCGCCGGCACGCTCTGGCGCAGGGTCAGCACCGCCTCGCCCTTCGCCGCGTCATGGGCGAGCGTGGCGGAGACGCGCGGCGTGCCGGCCTGTTCATACCAGCGGCGGAACTGCGTGAGGTCGATCTTCCCCCCATCCTCCATCGCCGTGACGAAATCCTCGCAGGTCGCGGCCTGCCCGTCATGCCGCGCGAAATACAGGTCGGTGCCGGCGCGGAAGCGTTCCGTCCCCAGCATCAGCGCCATCATGCGGATCAGCTCGGCGCCCTTGTTGTAGATGGTCGCCGTGTAGAAATTGCTGATCTCCATATAGGATTCCGGGCGCACCGGATGGGCGAGCGGCCCCGAATCCTCCTGGAACTGCGCGGCCCGGAGCGTGCGCACATCCTCGATCCGCTTGACGGCATGGCTGCTCATGTCCGCCGAGAAGCTCTGGTCGCGGAAGACGGTGAAGCCTTCCTTCAGCGAGAGCTGGAACCAGTCGCGGCAAGTGACGCGGTTGCCCGACCAGTTGTGGAAATATTCATGCGCCACCACGCCCTCGACCGCATCATAGTCGAAGTCGGTCGCGGTATCCGGGTCGGCCAGGATGTAGCGCGAGTTGAAGATGTTGAGCCCCTTGTTCTCCATCGCGCCGAAATTGAAGTCGGACACGGCGACGATGTTGAACACGTCCAGGTCATATTCGCGGCCATAGACGCGCTCGTCCCAGGCCATGGAATCCTTGAGCGCCTGCATGGCGTGGCCGGTGCGCGGCAGGTCCGCCTCCTTCACCCAGATGCCGAGCGCCACCTTGCGGCCCGACATGGTGGTGAAGCTGTCCGCATTGCAGGCCAGGTCGCCGGCCACCAGCGCGAAGAGATAGCAGGGCTTGAGGAACGGATCGGTCCAGCGCGCCCAGTGGCGGCCATCGGGCAGGTCCCCCTGGTCCACCGGATCGCCATTGGCGAGCAGCACCGGATAGCGCGCCTTGTCCGCTTCCATCCTGACGTCATAGCGGCTGAGCACATCGGGCCGGTCCGGGAAGAAGGTGATGCGGCGGAAGCCTTCGGCCTCGCACTGGGTGCAGAGCAGCCCGCCCGAGGCATAGAGGCCCATGAGCTGGGTATTGCTCTCCGGCGCGATCTCCACCAGCGTCTCGATCACATGGGCGTCGCCCGTCAGCGGGATGACCAGCGCGCCCGCGTCCAGCGACCAGCCGGTCTCGTCCAGCACGACGCCATCCACCGTCACCGCCAGCGGCATCAGCCCGTCGCCGTCCAGCCGCAGCGGCCGGCCATGATCGCCATTGCGCATGACGGAGAGGCGGGCACGCACCTGTGTCACCGCGGGATCGAGCCGAACGTCCAGCGCGATATCGGGCACGAGCCAGTCGGGCACCCGATAATCGAGGCGGCGGATGACGGTGGGCGCAGCGGCGCCAGTGGATTGCATGTCGGCCATCATGGCAACCTAGGGGGCGGGACGCGGCGGCACAATCCGGCCGGCATGGAAAAGCGCATGAAAATGGCCGCAATCGGCTTTCCTTGTCCGCGCGCGCACGGCAAGAGGGGCGATATGCCGCATATGCTGATCCTTGGCCTTGGGTTCACCGCCGGTCGCCTTGCCGAACGGCTGCGCGCGGAAGGCTGGGCCATTGTCGGCGTGCGGCGGGAGGCCGGGGCCGGCATTCTTGCCTTTTCCGACGAAGCGGCGGTGCGCGCCGCGATCGCGACGTCCACGCATATCCTCTCCTCCGTACCGCCCGAGGGCGCGGACGATCCGGTGCTGGCACGGTTCGGCGACGCCATCGCTACGGCCCCCGCGCGCTGGGTCGGCTATCTTTCCTCCACTGGCGTCTATGGCGACACGGGCGGCGCCTGGGTGGATGAAAGCGCGCCCATGGGCGGCGGCCGGCGCAGCGCGCGTGCGGAGGCCGACCGGCAATGGGGCGCGCTGCGCGACGACATCTTCCGCTTCCGCCTGCCGGGCATCTACGGGCCGGGGCGCTCGCCGATCGATCGGGTGCGGGCCGGCACCGCGCATCGCATCGATGTGCCGGGGCAGCTGTTCAGCCGGGTGCATGTGGACGACATCGTCGGCGGCGTCATGGCGTCATTCGGCGGGCCGCCGGGCGCCTATAATCTGGCGGACGACCTGCCCTGCCCGCAGAACCGCGTGATCAAGGCCGCCTGCGCGATGACCGGCGCGCCGCTGCCGCCACTGCTCTCGCCGGACGAGGCCGGACTATCGCCGGCGGCGCGTGCCTTCTATGCGGAGAACCGCAGGGTTGCCAACGGGCGGGCGAAACGCCTGCTCGGCTGGACGCCCCGCTACCCGACCTATGCGGAAGGGTTGCGCGCCTGCCTATGAGGCGCGGGCGCGGATCGCGACCAGCACGCCCACAATGGCGAGCGCGGCGCCCGCGACCGCCAGCAGCGACCAGCGATAGCCCTCGAACAGGGTGGAGAGCAGCATCGCGATCACCGGCACCAGCACGCCGCTGAAGGCCGCGCGACTGGGGCCGACCCGTTGGATCAGGCGGAAATAAAGCGGGAAGGTCACGACCGATCCGGCAATCGCCAGATACAGGATGCCACCGACATAGGCCGGGCGCGGATCGAACACCGGTGGGCCGGATTGCCACCAGGCAAAGGCCGCATCCACCACCGCGCCGATCAGCATCGCCCAGGCCAGCACGCTCAGCATCGGCAGCCGCCGGGCGATCTGCGCGCCCTGCATCACATTGGCGATCGAAGCGCTCATCAGGCCGCAAAGCGCAAAGGCCATGCCGCCCAGCACCTGCGCCGGCCCAGCCGTCGCCGCGCGATATTCATGCATGAAGAGCAGCGCCACGCCGATGATGGCGATCCCGCCGCCCAGCAGCACCGCGCGCCCCACGGGCTGGCGAAAGACGGCCCAGCCAAGCAGGCTGTTGGGTAGGATGAGCAGCGCATACAGCACCGCCACCACGCCGGATGTCAGCCACGCCTCCGCGCGATAGACGAAGTTGAAGTTGAGCGTGAACTGCGCGACGCCAAGCGCCGCCGCGAACAGCATGCCGTTCCGCCCGATGGCCATCGGCACGCCGCGCGCCATGGCCAGCGCCGCCATCGCGATGCCGGCGACCGCAAAGCGATAGGCGACGGACCAGCTCGCCGGCACGCTGCCGATCTGATCCCGGATGACGAGCCATGTCGATCCCCAGATGAAGGTGACGACCAGGAAGGGCAGGAGAATGGCGGGATCGGCCAGGGACGCCGCCGGACGATGCACGCCGGCCGGCGCGCCATCGTCGCTCATCCGCCGGCGCCCAGCGCCAAAATGGCATCGGCAAGCGGACGCACATCCGCCGCGCCATGATGCCAGCTCGTCACCAGCCGCGCGGCGCCTTCGCCCCAGTCGTAGAAATCGAACCCCTGAGCACGCAGGGCCGCGGCCTCGGCAGCGGTCAGGCGCAGGAAGACCTCATTGGCCTCCACCGGCTGGAGCAGCCGCACGCCAGCCGCCGCCCCAACGATCGCCGCCGCCGCATTGGCCGCCCGGCCGTTGTGGCGCCACAGATCGCCCTCCAGCAGCGCCAGCAACTGTGCCGCGAGGTAACGCCCCTTGGAGAAGAGATGCCCGCCGCGCTTGCGCCGCCTTTTGCATTCCTGCGCCATGGCGGGATCGAAGAAGACCAGCGCTTCGGCCATCATGCCGCCATTCTTGACGAAGCCGAAGGACAGGATGTCGACCCCGGCGCGCCAGGTCACGTCGGCAGGCGCGCAGCCCAGATGCGCGACGGCATTGGCGAAGCGCGCGCCATCCATGTGGAAACCCAGCCCGCGCGCCCGGCAGATGTCGCCCAGCGCCGCGACCGCATCGGGGGTATAGACGCGGCCATATTCAGTGGCGTTGGTGATGGTGAGCGCGCGCGGCGGCACCTGATGCACATCGTCGCGGATCGTACCGAGCTTTTCCAGCACGGCATCGGGCGCGATCAGCCCGCCATCGCCCGGCAGGGTGAGCAGCTTTGCGCCATGGGTATAGAATTCGGGCGCGCCGCCTTCATCCACCTGCACATGCGCTTCCTCATGGCACAGGATGCCACCAAAGGGCGGGCAGAGGCTGGCCAGCGCAAGGCTGTTGGCCGCCGTGCCGGTGGCGATCCACAGCGCGGCGACGGGGCGTTCGAACAGGTCGGAAAAGGCGCCATCGAGCCGCGCCGAAAGCGCGTCTCCATCATAAGCGGTGTCGACGATATCGGCGGCGGCGATCGCCGCCATCACCTGAGGGCTGACCGGGGCGGCATTGTCTGAGAAAAAACGCATGGTGCCGACATGATCGGCAGACCGACGCAGGTCAACGGTCATTTGTCAGCCCCGGCCCCATGACGTCATCCAGCAGGGCCAGCCGCGCGCGATCAGACCCGGCGAAAGGCGTAGGGCGTGGTGGCGCGCAGATAATGGGTCGCCTCGATCGTGCGGGTGATGGGTGGCAGTCCCCGATCGGGGCAGCCCTCCCGCTCGCACAGGTGGCAGGCCGGGCCGGTCGTGGTCGGCGCGACGCCCTCCGCGATCAGCGCATCGGCAAAGCCCAGGCGCGGGGCATATTTGATGTCGCAGCCAAGGCCGATGGCCGCGCGGCCCAGCCGCCCGCCGCCGCCCGCGCGCAGGCTTTTCGCGATGGTCACGAAACGCTTGCCGTCCGGCGCCTCGATCAGCTGCGTCATCGGCCGCCCGTCACCATGCAGGCTTTCATAAAGGTTCCAGCGCGGGCAGGCGCCGCCGAAGCGCGCGAAGGGAAAGCTCTCGCCATGGAACCGCTTGGAGACGGTGCCTGCCCCGTCGATCTTCAGCATGAAGAAGGGGATGCCGCGCTCGCCGCTGCGGCCCAGTGTCGTCAGCCGGTGCGCCAGCTGCTCGAACGAAACGCCGAAGCGCGCCTGCAGATGGTCGAGATCGTAACGGCTTTCCTCGGCCAGGGTGCGGAAGCGGTCATAGGGCATGATGAGGGCGGCGGCGGCATAGTTCATCAGCGCCACCGACAGCAGCCGGCGCGCATCCTCATCGGGCGCATCGGCGCGGCCCAGCAGCGCCTGCATCGGCTCGGCCAGCTCGACCATGCACAGCTGATAGGCGAGCGCGAACAGGCGGGCGGCGCCGTCCAGCCGGTCCGACAGCATCAGGCGGCGGCGATGGAGGTCGTAAAGGCGCATCGTGCCGACCAGCACCGATTGCGGCGTCACCTTCACGGTCACGCCGTGGCGCGCGCGCAGCCGCTCGCGCAGGTCCGCCTCCAGCTGGCCGGGGTCTTCGCCCAGTTCCGCAGCGATCTCCTCGGCCGCGCCATCCAGGTCGGCGAAATGATTATTGCGCTGGCCGACAAACTCGCGCAGCCAGTCCAGCGCCGATCCGGCGACCTGGCCCTTGCTGTCCATCCGTTCCAGCATGTCGGGCACGCGGCGCAGGTCCACCAGCGCCCGGTAGAATCGCGTCACCGCCTCCACCACGGAGGGGTAGTTTTCGGCAACGTCCAATATCTCGTGCCGGGGAATGCCGATGTCGCGCACCAGATCGTCCGACAGGATCTCCCCCAGCCCCGCCGCGATATCGCCCGCGCCGGCCACGAAATCGCGGATGTCGATGTCATAGGTATTGGCAAGGCGCAGCAGCATCTGCGCGGTCAGCGGCCGCTGGTTGCGTTCCAGATGGTTGAGATAGCTGGGGCTGACCCCCAGTTCGTCCGCCATCTGGCTCTGGTTCAGGCCCAGGTCGCGGCGCAGCACCCGCAGGCGCGGACCAAGATAGAGCTTCCTGTCGGGCACATCCTTCATACTGTCATTATGTCATATCATGACAGTATGAACAATTTATAATGTGACCTGCCGTCACTAATCGCCCTTCCGCTCGCCGGCCATCCGGGCCACAGAGGGGTTATCGGGCAGCCATCGCCGCCCGCGCACAGGCAACGCAAGGATATCGGAGTGACTGACATGAACGCCGACACGACCATGACCCCCACCGAACCCCGGCGTTCGCGCGCCGTGTTCTCGCAGGAGGATTTCGGGCTGATCCGCACCGCGATCGCGCATTATCTGCGCGAGGTCGAGGACCAGCCGGAATCGATCAAATATGCCAATCTCTACCACCGCCTCGGGCGGGTCAGCTGAGATAAAGCGGGACTTTTGCCGCAGCGCCAGATGCGGATATCCGGCGCAATAATGCTTCGGGAGAGGAGCGAACCTGCCGGGCGGACACGTGCAGTTGCCCGCCCGGCAGGATGAAGCGGGCCACAAGGCCGCGCTACATTCCTGAAAATCACAAGGAGGGGAAACCCCTCCATCGCAGACACCCGGCCGGCGCATGTCGCTGGCCGGGTGTCTGCGATGTGTGCGCCGCCGGCAAGCCGGAACCGCCCTGCATGCCCGCCGCCTCATGCCCGAAGGTCAAGGACGACCGCCCCTTCCCCGCATCGCATCGCCATGGTCCGCGCATGTTTATGCAGCACGATACAGCGCTGTCAAGATAGCGTTGTCATTTGAAGTTTCAGCCGGGATTTGCCTGTGCTAGAGCATTTTCACGTCAGGTGGCATCACCGGACGATTCGGAAAATGCGGAAAACAAAAGACAAATAGCGCATGACCCGATCCAATCCGATCGGATCATGCTCTAGAGCCCATCCCGCCGCTTCGAACGGGAACGGCAGGAGACATGCGGGAAGGTGAATGAAGAAAGTCACGATCACGGACGTCGCGAAACATGCGGGCGTTTCGATGAAAAGCGTATCGCGGGTCATCAATGCCGAACCCAATGTCGGCGCGGCGCTGCGCGAACGGGTGATGACGGCGGTGCATGACCTTGGCTACCGCCCCAATCTGGCGGCACGATCGCTGGCGGCGGGGCGTTCCTTCGTGATCGGCGTGCTGTTCGACAATCCCAGCCCCAATTACACCATGAAGGTGCAGGAAGGCATTTATGCCGCCTGCAAACGCGCGGGATATCAGCTGGTGATCGAACATGTCGACACCGGCGGCAGCGATGTTGCTGGGGCGATGGACGCGATGCTCACCAATCGCCGGCTCGACGGGCTGGTGGTCACGCCGCCCATCACCGATTCCGACCAGACGCTGTGCGCCATAGAGGCGCATCATGTCGCCTATGTGCGGCTGTCCCCCGGCCGCTTCCCAGGCCGTTCCTCCGCCGTGGCGACCAATGACAGCGCCGGGGCGGAAGATGTGGTCGAGCATCTATGGGCGCTGGGGCATCGCCATTTCGGCATCGCCAACGGCCCGCCCGCCCATGCCGCCGCCAACTGGCGCCGCCAGGGCTTTCTCGCCGCCCTCGCCCGGCATGGCGTCGCGGAAGGAGAGATTGTGGAAGCGGAGGGCAATTTCACCTTCCCCTCGGGCATCGCCGCCGGCCTTGCCCTGCTTTGCAGGGACCAGCCACCCACGGCGATTTTCGCCACCAATGACGATATGGCCGCAGGCGTCTTCGCCGCCGCCGCCCAGCTTGGCATCCGCATTCCCGACCAGCTTTCCGTCGTCGGCTTCGACGACAGCTGGATCGCCGAAAGCGTCTGGCCGGCGCTGACCACCGTGCATCAACCCATCGCCGAAATGGCGCAGGTCGCGGCCGACATGCTGATCGCGGGCCGGGGCAGCGCGACCGATTCCCGGATCGCCCATCTCGATTGCCGGATGATCCTGCGGGGGTCGACAGCGCCCGCCACCCGCTGAAACCCCGGCCCCGGCAGGCAGCGGCGCGCCGGCTGCCGGGCCGGGGGCGGGGCCGGGGCTGGGCGCATCATTCAGGCGATGGTGGGAATGATGCCGCCCTCCGCCCGGATCGCGGCGCCATTGGTGACGGCGGCGAGCGGGCTGGCGAGGAAGGCGACCGTCGCGGCGATCTCCTCCGCCTCGATCAGCCGGCGGATCAGCGAGAGCGGGCGCAATTTGGTGAAGAATTCCGCCTCGCGCTCGGCTTCGGGCGCATCCTTGTTGTCGACCACCGAACGGATGAACTCGACAATGCCCTCCGAACGCGTCGGTCCGGGCATCACCGAATTCACGGTGACGCCGGTGCCGCGCGTCTGCTCGGCCAGGCCGCGCGCAATGGCCAGCTGCGCCGTCTTCGTCATGCCATAATGGATCATCTCGCCGGGGATCACGAGCGCGCTCTCGCTGGCGATGAAGATGATGCGGCCCCAGTCGTTCGCCAGCATCTGCGGGAAATAATGCCGCGCCAGCCGCGCGCCGCTCACCACATTGACCTCGAAGAAATGGTGCCAGTCCGCGTCGGTGATCTCGGCGAAGGGCTTGGCTTCGTAGATGCCCAGATTGTTGACCAGAATGTCGACGGTCGGCACCTGCGCGATCAACGTCTGCGCACCGGCGGCCGTGGCCGGGTCCGCCAGGATCGCGCGGACCGTGCCGACGGCGGCGACTTCGGCGGCGGCGGCATCCAGCTTTTCCTGGTTGCGTCCGGAAATCGCCACTTCGGCCCCCTCCGCCGCCAGCCGCTTGGCGATGGCGAGGCCGATGCCGGCGGTCGATCCGGTGACGAGCGCGGTCTTGCCGCCCAATTGCAGATCCATTGCGAAAACTCCTGTCACGATTACGGTTCACGATTGCTGTGGCCGCGATGTGAGGCATGGGCGCGTGGATGATAAGGGCGTGCGGATACACAGCATCTGTGCATCCAGATCATCAATCGACCGCGGCGGCGCGACCGGGATTTCCGATCCCGCGCGGCGATGAACGCGCCCGGTCGGCAATGATGCCGGCGATCCGCCGGCGTCCCGGCCTCGCCCTATCGCGCGCGGATGAGCGCCTGGCGATTGACGAACATATGAATGACGCGCTGTCCGGCATGCGACAGGCCCGCTTCATATCCCGGCCGCGTCGGGCGTGGGCAATGTCGTGCCATCCCCCCGATGCCCTGCACGCTTGACCCTGCCGGTGGCGGCCTCTTTCAAAAGGCACACCAGCTTTGCCTTGTTGGCTATCAGATAGGATTTGTCGAAGCAGGCAAAGGCGCCCCGGTCAAATGCTTCCTTGCAAATCGGCGCGTCCTGCGTGGTGCTGCTGGAGACCATGACGAACGCCGTGTCATGCCAGAAGTCCCGCATCTGATCCAGCAGGGCCATGCCCCCGGTGCCGGGCATCGCGATGTCGAGCGCAACAACGTCCGGCAACATGCGATGAACCAGCCGCATGGCCTCTTCGGCGCTGGCAGCGGTGCCCACGACTTGGAAGCCGGGATCTCGCTCAAGCAGTTCCTCGAACATCGCTCTTATGGTGAGCGAATCGTCTACGATCAGGACCTTGATCTTCTCCATACACACATGCTTTCGACCGAAAATATAATTGCGCCCGCATTCGGCAACCGGATGTCATGGGATGTCCTGTCTCGCGGCGGTCCATCGCGCCCTGAGGATTGCGCCATCCATCCCCGCTCAAGCCGGCGCGATCCGGGAATTGAAGATCGCGCCGGCAGGAGTGACCCTTTGATAGCCGAACCTCGCTTAAGGGAGCCTTGCAATCATTCCTGATTGGATCGAATGATCCCGTGGACCGATGGCATACAAGCCCCACGGGCGCTGGATTTCGCCCCATGCCAAAGACCGGAAGCGGGGCGATGAACATGGCGCATTCCCGCGGGAAATCGTGCCTCGCGCATGGACCATGCGGAAAAACATGCGGCGCGGGCGGCCTGCAGAATGCGCACATGCCCGGCCACCTGCCCACAGATGCGGGCGGGGTTCCGCTTTCGCGGTTATATCACATTGATTCTGAATGAAAAAATGGTGCTGCCGGTGAGGATTGAACTCACGACCTCAGCCTTACCAAGGATGCGCTCTACCACTGAGCTACGGCAGCATCACCATTTTGCGCCCGTCTGACCGGCGGGGCCGGACGGGAAGCGGGCCTATGGCCTTTTGTCCGCACGATTGTCAAGGCGGCTTGCCGGTCGGCATGCAATTTCGCTAAGCATCGCGCGCATGAACGCCGAAGAAGAACGCAAGGCACGGCTGGCGCAGGCGCTGCGGGACAATCTGCGCCGCCGCAAGGCCCAGGCCAGGGAGGAGCAGGCGACGCGCGGCCAGGATATCCCCGCGCCCGATTCGCGGGACGATACGCCCCCCGCCTGATCGCCGCGCGCACCACTGCGTTCAGAGCGGCGCGCAGGCAGCCTTCAGCCACGCCGCCGCTTCGCCTTCCAGTTGCGGGCCGACAATCTCCAGCACCCTGGCATGATAGGCGTCGAGCCAGGCGCGCTCCCCGGCCGACAGCAGCGAAGCGTCGATCACCGCCCGGTCGATCGGCGCGAAGGTCAGCGTTTCGAAGCCCAGCATCGGATGCTCGGCACCCGGCACGTCGCGTTCCTCGACCAGCACCAGATTTTCGATGCGGATGCCATATTCGCCCGCCTTGTAATAGCCGGGCTCGTTGGAGAGGAGCATGCCCGCCTGCAGCGGCTCGTCCCCGCCACCAAAGGCCGCGATCCGCTGCGGCCCTTCATGCACCGACAGGAAGCTGCCGACGCCATGGCCGGTGCCATGGGCATAATCCAGGCCCGCCGCCCAGAGATATTGCCGCGCCAGCACGTCGAGCTGGCCACCGCCCGTCCCGTGCGGGAAGACGGCGCGGGCCAGCGCGATATGGCCCTTGAGCACCAGCGTGAAGCGGGTGCGCATCTCGTCGGTCGGGGCGCCGATGGCGATGGTGCGGGTGACATCGGTCGTGCCGTCCAGATATTGCCCGCCCGAATCGACCAGATAGAGGTTGCCCGGCACGATCGGCAGGCTGCTCTGCTCGTCCACCCGGTAATGCGGCGATGCGCCATTGGGGCCGAAGGCGGAAATGGTGTCGAAGGACAGGTCCTTGAGCGCCCCGGTCTCCTCGCGGAAGCCGCGCAGCACGTCCGTCACGCCAAGTTCCGTCAGCCCGCCCGTGGGCGCTTCCACCGACATCCAGTGCAGGAAACGGCTCAGCGCCGCGCCATCGCGCGCCTGCGCGGCCTTGTGCCCGGCAATCTCCACCGGATTCTTGATCGCCTTGGGCAGCACGGCGGGGTCGCGCAGGGAGAGTATCTTCGCGCCGCCCGCTTCGAGCAGGTTGAAGATCGCGGCCACGGCGCGCTGCGGATCGGCGACCACGGTCTTGCCGCCCAGATCGCTGAGCGCGGCAGGGAAATCCTTGCGGTCATGCACGCGCACGGCATTGCCCAGATGCTGGATCACCGCCTCGTCGATCTTTTCCGGCGCCACATAAAGATCCGCCGTCGCATCGGCATGGACGATGGCATAGGCAAGCGCGACCGGCGTGCGGTCCACATCCTGACCACGGATGTTGAAGGTCCAGGCGATCGAATCGAGGGCGGACAGCACGACCGCGTCCGCCTTCTTCGCCGTCAGCCAGTCCGCCATCTCCTGCCGCTTGGCCGCCGCGCCCTTGCCGGCATGGCGGTCCTCATGCACCACCAGCTTGGCCATGCTGGGCTGGGGCCGGTCGGTCCACACCCGATCGATCGGATTGCTGTCCACCGACACCAGTTCCGCCCCGCGTTCGGCCAGCGCGGCGGTCGCCTGCCCCACCCAGGCGCTGGTGTGCAGCCACGGATCATAGCCGATGCGGCCACCGCCCGGCGCATGCTGGCCCAGCCATTGCGCGACGCTGGTCTGCGGCACGCTTTCATATTGCCAATGGGCGCCGTCCACCTGCTCGCGCACCTGCAGCGTATAGCGGCCGTCGACAAAGATCGCGGCCTCCTGCGGCAGCACCACGGCGCTGCCGGCCGAGCCCTGGAAACCCGTCAGCCAGGCCAGGCGCTGGGCGTAGGCGCCCACATATTCGCTCATATGTTCGTCGGTCAGCGGGACGACGAAACCATCAAGCCGGTCTTCCTTCAACTGCGCGCGCAGTGCGGCCAGACGGGCTTCATAGGTGGACATGCGGTAATCCTTGTTTCAACAGTGTTGCGCACAACATAAGCACGGCCCGTTAACGGCGCCACACCCTTCCGATGGATTTCCCCGATGATACTGACAGATAACGCCCCCGTCGCCGAGCAGCGCCCCCATATCCTGTCCGCCCATGGTCATGACGTGAGCGATCCCTGGGCCTGGCTGCGCGATCCGGGCTATCCCCAAGTCACCGATACGAGCGTGCTTGCCTATCTGAAGGCGGAAAATGACTGGTTCGAGGCGGCGATGGCGCCGCATGCGCCGCTGGTCGAGACGCTGTTCCAGGAAATGAAGGGCCGGATCAAGGAAGACGACCGGTCCGTGCCGCAGAAGGATGGCGACTATGTCTATTGGCGCGCATTCGAAACGGGCGGGCAATATCGCAAATGGTATCGCCGGCCGGTCGCGGCAGGCGACGACGCCGCGCAGGACCAGTTGATCCTGGACGAGCCGGCGCTGGCGGAGGGGCATGACTATTTCCGCCTGGGCGCCATGTCGGTGAGCCCGGACGGCAAGCTGCTCGCCTTTGCCGTCGATACCGACGGGTCGGAACGCTTCGAGGCGAAGATCAAGGATCTGACGACCGGCGAGCTGCTGCCGGAGGTGATCCCCGGCACCCTTTCCGCTTTGGTGTGGACCAGCGACAACAAGGGGCTGCTCTACAGCCTCGCCAATGAGAACTGGCGGACGGACAATGCCCGGCTGCATCGGCTGGGCACGCCGATCACCGACGATGTCGAGCTGTTCCACGAGGATGACGAGGGTTTCCGGGTCTCGCTCGGCCTCACCTCATCGGAAAAATGGATCGTCATCGGCACCGGCGATCATGTGACCAGCGAAGCCTGGCTGATCCCCGCCGACGACCCCACCGCCACGCCCCGCCTCGTTTCCGCGCGCCAGCCGGGCCGCGAATATGATGTCGATGAGCATGAAGGCACGCTCTACATCCGCACCAACGACACCCATCCCAATTTCCGGCTGGTGAAGGCAGCGATGGAGACGCCCGACCAGTGGGAAGAGGTGATCGCGGCCTCCGCCCATTTCTACCTGACCGATTTCACCCTGTTCAAGCGCTTCTATGTGACCGAGGGGCGCGAGGACGGGCTCGACCAGATCGAATTGCGCGATTACGCGACGCACAGCGCCGCCCGCATCCCCTTACCCGAGGCAAGCTATTCCGCGTCGCTGGACGACAATCCCGAATATGACATGACGACGCTGCGCATCGGCTATGAATCGATGGTCACGCCCGACACCATTTTTGATTATCATCTGGACGAGACCTTCAAGGCCGGCCGCCTTGAAGTGTTGAAGGTGCAGGAAATCCCCTCGGGCTATGACGCGTCGCTTTATGCCACCGAACGCCTGCTGATCCCGGCGCGGGACGGCACCCCGGTGCCGGTCTCCATCGTCTACCCCAGGGATTTTCCGCGCGACGGCAGCGGGCCGCTGCATCTTTACGGCTATGGCGCCTATGGCATCGCGATGGAGCCGGGCTTTTCCACCAGCCGGCTGTCGCTGCTCGACCGGGGCTTTGCCTTCGCGCTGGCGCATATCCGGGGTGGCGACGATCTGGGCCAGCAATGGTATCTGGACGGCAAGCTGGACAAGCGTATCAACACCTTCAACGATTTCGTCGATGTGGCGAAGGGGCTGGTCGAACGCGGCTATACCAGCGCTGGCAGGATCAGCATTTCGGGCGGCTCGGCCGGCGGCGAGCTGATGGGCGCGGTGATCAATTCCAACCCCGAACTGTGGGGCGCGGTGGTCGCGCATGTGCCCTTTGTCGATGTGCTCAACACCATGATGGACGCCTCGCTGCCGCTGACGCCGGGCGAATGGCCCGAATGGGGCAATCCCATAGAGGACAAGGATGCGTTCGAGACGATCCTGTCCTACTGCCCCTATAATAATGTGAAGGCGCAGGCCTATCCGCCGCTGCTGGTGACGGCTGGCCTCAACGATCCGCGCGTCACCTATTGGGAACCGGCCAAATGGGTCGCCAGGCTGCGCGCGACGAAGACGGACAATAATGTGCTGCTGCTCAAGACCAATATGGGCGCGGGCCATGGCGGCAAATCCGGCCGGTTCGACAGCCTGCGCGAGGGGGCGGAGGAATTCGCCTTCATGCTCTGGCAGCTGGGCATAGCGGGCTGAGGCAGCGACGAAGCAGAGGCGAGGCCGCGACAGGACCGATCATGCCCACACCCTTCACCACCCGGATCACCGCCGCGCCGGAGGACATTGACGAACTGGGCCACGTCAACAATGCCGTGTGGGTCCGCTGGATTCAGGAGGTCGCGACGCGGCACTGGATGGCCGTGGCCGATCCGGCACATGTCGCGGCCTATCTCTGGGTCGTGACCCGGCACGAGATCGACTATCGCGGCAATGTCGGGCCGGGCGAGACGGTGACGGCGCGCACCTGGGTCGGGCCAGCACCGCGCGGCGCGCGCTTCGACCGGCTGATGGAATTCACCGGCGCGGACGGCAAGGTGAAGGTCGCGGCGAAATCCACCTGGGCGCTGATCGATCGGGAGACGGGCCGGCTATTGCGCATCCCGCCGGAGGTCGCCGCGCCGTTTCTGGCGTGATGCGCATCCTCACCCACCCGTCATCTCCGCGCAGGCGGAAATCCATCTCCCACGGCAAGCGCCTGGTATGATGGGAACGAAAGTCATGCCATCATAAGGTCGTCACCCTGAACTTGGTTCAGGGTCCATCTATCCCCATATTCCGCGCTACCCGGAGGCACGATATGCAGCCGAGTCACGGGCCTCAGCTGCACTGAAACGCGTTCAGCATGACAATCTTTATGTGACGAATTTCTGTTCCAGATGATTAGGTGAATGGTCAGGAGATGGGTTCCCGCCTGCGCGGGAATGACAATGAGGGGAAACAGGCGCGAAGCCCCTCGCCCCGATCTCCACCACCACAATCGCTGCGATCAGCCCGCGATCAGGCTCGCCACGGTCCGGATCGCCTTGGGCGAGGCGACGAACGCCATGTGGCTGCAATCCAGCTCCATCGCCCGGTCGCGCTCATGCCGGCGCCCTCGCGCGGAAAGCGGCGCGACCACGCCATCGCGGGCCGACCAGCAGGCAATGGTCTCGACCGGCGGCTTTTCGCCAAGAACGCAATCGATCGGCGGGCAATCGACCGGATGGCCGGCAATCCGTTCATAGGTGCGCCAGGCGTTGTTCGCGCGCGGATCGCCCGAAAAGGGGCTGCCCAGGGTGATGACGCGGGCGATGCGCTGCGGCTGCCTTTTCGCATATTCGCGCGCGATCAGCCCGCCCAAGCTCCAGCCGATCAGCGTTACCGGCTCTTCCAGTTCCAGCGAATCGATCTGCGCGTCCAGCCGGTCCAGCAAGCGGGCATCGACGCCCAGATTGCGGCCAAGCCCCCAGCCATGCACGGCAAAACCGGCTTGCCCAAGCGAACGACGCATCCGCGCGGTCGTGCTGTCCGAAGCCATGAAGCCGGGAATCACGACGACGGGAGCCGAGCGTTTCGCTGCCGGCAGCGGCACCGCCCTGCCGAACGCCGCCATATAGCGGGTATAGGCAAAGGCCCCCAGTTCGCGCGCGAGCAGCGATGCCGGCGGCGGCGCTGAGGAAATAGGCGCGCGAAGCGGAAGGGCGGAGGCAGTGGCCATGCCGCGACTATAACCGCAAAACGCATTTATGAAAGATTTATGGCGATTACATTTCCGTCATGAGACAGCCTGTCGGCTCATCATGGGCTCACTGGCGGCTCAGGGGGCGAGCGGCGACGTCTGCGTCACCACCGCGCCGGTTCCGGTGCGGATTTGCCGCGGTTCCAGGATTGCCGCGGTCTCGATCAGGTCGAGCGCGCGCCGCGCCTCGCGATAACGGCGCGCCATCTGCAGCCAGCGGTCGGCGGCGGCATGGCCGGGCATCCGCTCCACCTCCGTCAGCGCCGCGTCGACACGGCCCGATTCGATCAGGCGACGCGCCCGCTGATAGGCCTGATCGGACACCGGCGAGGGCGATGTCGTGCGGCGGATGGTGACAAGGCCATCCACTTCCCGCACCAGCGCCGACCACCAGTCCGTCTGCGGCGAGACCGACAGGTCCGGCGCGATTTCGGCGAGATCGGCTTGCAGATCGACCAGCGTCACCGGCTCCCGCGAGGCATTGATGATGGTGGCGACGGCGCGCGGCTGCGCCTGGCCGAAGCGCAGGCGGATCTGCCCCTCGATATAGCCCAGCGGCTGGCCGTTATCGAGCGCGCGGCGCGCGGCAAAGGCGACCAGCAGCCCTTCGGCGCGCGCGGCGTTGCCCGATGCGGCCTGCGCCTCCACATTGATACGGGTAAGGCGGTCGTCCAGTTCGGCCGCGCGCAATTCCAGCAGGTCGAGGCTGGTGGCGTTGAGCGGCCGTTGCGCGGCGGCCTGCCGCGTATCGACCATCGGCAAGGCGCCCGGCTGGGTCACTTGCGGCGACCACCATTGCCGGATTTTCGGCAGTGCCAGCACCGTCACCGCCACGCCCGCGGCAAAACCCAGCAGCAGCAGGATCGCCAGCAGCGGGCCACGGGACCGGCGGCGCGCCGGCAGGGCGGCAGGCGGGGCGACGGGCATGGTCACGCTCTCTCCGATTGGCTGTTGGCCGTCCATCGCGCTCCCACGATCTGTCGTTTCGACCGATGTCATTCGCATAATCCTGCGGCAAGGGCCAGCATCGCATTATCGTCCGGGCTGACGGCCGCGTGGGCCGAGGCCCAACCGTCCCCGGCTTCGGCAAGCGCGGCCGGGCTGATCGCCACCACATGCCGCCCGGCGCGGGCGGCAGGCGGGATCAGCGCCGCCAGCCGCCGCCCCGCGCGCGGCGAATGGACGAGCAGGATGGTGCCGGGCGGGCTCGCCTGCGCCAGTCCCTGCGCATCGCCACTGTCCACCGCCGCATAGAGGGGAATGGAGGTCACGCGCAGCGCGCCGGGATCGAAGGGACGGATATTGTGCCCCGACAAGTGCAGCACCGCGCGATGCCCCGCCTGCGCCAGCGCATCGACCACGGCCTGCACGCCGGCGGTGCCGACATGCGCGACGGCGAACCCCGCTTCGCGCGCAACCCGGGCGGTGGCGGCACCGACGGCGAAGGCGGGCAGATGCGTGTACCGGCCAAGCTGTGGCCCGCCATGGCGCAGGGCGTTGGCGCTGGTGATCATCACGGCGTCGACCAGATGCGGTTCCGGCCCGGTCCAGGGCAGGGCGGCAATGTGGAACAGCGGATAGCAGGCCACGTCGAGCCCGCGCGCATGGGCGGCGGCGGCGCTCGCCTCATTGCCCGGCGCCGGACGCAGGACGAGCAACGGCCCGCTCATGCAAACAGCGCGCGCAGGGCCGGGCCGGCACGATCCAGCAGGTCGCGGCCAAGCGCCGCCGGCGCCTCATGATCGCCGCGCGCGAATCGCGCTTCGCCCATGACATGCTCGGCGCCGTCCTCGCTCAGGATTTCCGCGCGCAGATGGATGCCCTCGCCCGCGATCACCGCCAGCGCCGCGATCGGCGAATGGCAGGTGCCGCCCAGCGCCAGCAGCAACGCCCGCTCCGCCATCACGCAATCGAAGGTATCGCTATGGGAAATGGCGGCAAGCAGCGCGCGCACCGCGTCATTGCCGGCCAGCGCCTCGATCCCCACCGCGCCCTGCGCCGGCGCCGGCAGCATGGTGTCGATGGGGATGGCCGCGCCCAGATCGCCTTGCCCCAGCCGGTCGAGCCCGGCAGCCGCGAGCAGCGTCGCATCGGCCTCCCCCGCGTCCAGCTTGGCAAGGCGCGTGGCGACATTGCCGCGGAACAGCACGATCCGCGCATCGGGCCGCGCCCGGCGCACCTGCGCGGAGCGGCGCGGCGAGCTGGTGCCGACGATGGCGCCCGGCGGCAGCGCGGCCAGGCTATCCGCCCCCATCAGTCGGTCGCGCACATCGGCGCGCGGCAGCATCGCGGCGATGGCGATGGCCTCCGGGCGGATCGTCTCCACATCCTTCATGGAATGGACGGCGAAGTCGATCTCGCCGTCCTGCAGCGCCCGGTCCAGCTCCTTGGTCCACAGCGCCTTGCCGCCGATATCGGCGAGCGCGCGGTCCTGAATGCGGTCGCCGCTGGTCTTCACGGTGACGATGCGGATGGCGCCCTCATCCCAGCCATGGGCCGCGCGCAGGGCGGCGGCGACCATATCGGCCTGCGCCAGCGCCAGCGGCGAACCGCGCGTGCCGAGATTGAGGGGGGCGGGCGGAGAAGAGGGCTGATCGGACATATCCCGCTTTTCTCTAGAGACCATGGCGACTAGAGGGAAGCGCAATGACCATCATCCTCGGCCTGGAATCGAGCTGCGACGAAACGGCAGCGGCGCTGGTGACGGGCGAAGGCAAGATCCTCGCCCATCGCCTGGCCACGCAGGAGGCCGAGCACAAGCCCTATGGCGGCGTGGTGCCGGAGATCGCGGCGCGCGCGCATGTGGAGGCGCTGACCCCGCTGATCGAAGGCGCTTTCGCCGATGCCGGGCTGACCCTGGCCGATGTCGATGCCATCGCCGCGACGGCGGGGCCGGGGCTGATCGGCGGCGTGATGGTGGGCCTCGTCACCGGCAAGGCGCTGGCCCATGCGGCGGGCAAGCCGCTGGTCGCGGTCAATCATCTGGAGGGCCATGCGCTCTCCCCCCGCCTTGCCGACCCGTCGCTGCGCTTCCCCTATCTGCTGCTGCTGGTTTCCGGCGGCCATTGCCAGCTGCTGCTGGTGCGCGGCGTGGGCGATTATGCACGCCTTGCCACCACCATAGACGATGCGGCCGGCGAAGCCTTCGACAAGACGGCGAAGCTGCTGGGCCTTGGCTATCCCGGCGGCCCGGCGGTGGAACGCGCGGCGGCGGGCGGCAATCCGAAGGCCGTGCCCCTGCCCCGACCGCTGCTGGGTACGGACGAGCCGCATTTTTCCTTCGCCGGCCTCAAGAGCGCGGTGATGCGCGCGGCGCAATCCGGCAAATACAGCGTCGAGGATATCGCCGCGAGCTTCCAGCAGGCGGTGATCGATTGCCTGGTCGACCGCAGCCGGCGGCAGATCATCACGAGCGAGGGCGTCACCGCCTTTGTCGTGGCGGGCGGCGTGGCGGCAAATAATGCGATCCGTGGCGCATTGGAAGCGCTGGCGGCCGCGCATGGCCTGCCCTTCGTCGCGCCGCCGCTGTGGCTGTGTACGGATAACGGCGCGATGATCGCATGGGCCGGGGCGGAACGCTTTGCGCTGGGCATGACGGACGGGCTGGACGTGCCGGCGCGGCCGCGCTGGCCGCTCGACCCCTTGGCGGAAAAGGCGCGCGGCGCGGGGGTGAAGGCATGAAGATAGGCGTATTGGGCGCGGGCGCCTGGGGCACGGCACTGGCACAGGTCGCGGCATCCGGCGGCGAAGCCGTGCTGCTGTGGGCCTATGAGCCGGAGGTGGTGGCGCAGGTCAACGCCGCCCACCGCAATCCGCTCTATCTGGACGGCGTGACGCTGGCGCCCAGCCTGTCCGCAACCGGCGACATGGCCGACCTGGCCGGCTGCGACGCGCTGCTGGTCGTCACCCCGGCGCAGCATCTGCGCGGCATCATCGCCAACGCCCCCGCCGGCATTCCACTGATCCTGTGCGCCAAGGGCATAGAGGCGGGCACCGGCCTGCTGATGTCGCAGGTGGCGCAGCAGGTGCGGCCCGGCTCGCCCATCGCCGTGCTTTCCGGCCCCTCCTTCGCGCATGAAGTGGCGCGCGGCCTGCCCTGCGCGCTGACGCTCGCCTGCGGCGACCCCGATCTGGGCACGCGCATCGCCGCCCGGCTCGCCCGCCCGGCCTTTCGCCTGTATCTGTCGGACGATGTGATCGGCGCGGAGATCGGCGGCGCGGTGAAAAATGTGCTCGCCATCGGCTGCGGCGTGGCGGAGGGGGCGGGGCTGGGCCTCAACGCCCGCGCCGCGCTCATCAGCCGGGGCTTTGCCGAAATGACGCGTTTCGGGCTGGCGCGCGGCGGCCGGGCGGAAACGCTGGCGGGCCTCGCCGGGCTGGGCGATCTGGTGCTCACCTGCTCCTCCACCGATTCGCGCAATTTCTCGCTGGGCAAGGCGCTGGGGCAGGGCGTGCCGGCAACGGAACTGCTCGCGAACCGCCGCACCGTGGCCGAAGGCGCCTTTACGGCGCCGGTATTGCGTGACGCGGCACGCACGGCAGGGGTCGACATGCCTATCGTAGAGGCTGTATGCGCGCTGCTCGACGGGAAGGCTCCGGTCGGCGCCATCGTCGAGGCGCTGCTCGCCCGCCCCCTGCGCGCTGAATAATCCTTTCGCGTTCGGGTAATTTTCCCATAGCATTCACCCGAGACGAAACGCAGGGCAGAGGACGCATTTGGCGACAGACGCAACTTCCGGCCCGAACATGGGCATAACGCCCGTTGATTCGGCGCGGGATGATGAAGACATCGCCGCGCTCGCCAAGGGCGGGCGGACCAATATCTTCGGCTTTCTGCTGCGCTTGGCCGCGCGCCTGCCCTTCCTGTTCATCGCCGGGCGCCTTTATGGTCCCGACGTGCTGGGCCGCTTCGCCTATGCGATCCTGGTGGTGGAATTTGCCGCGCAGCTTGCCACGCTGGGCCTGAAGCGCGGCCTTGCCGGCGAACTTTCCCGCACCGATCGCCCCCATGCCCATGTCGTCACCGACGCGATGCTGGTGACGCTGATCGCGGCGGTGGCGGCCGCGCTGATCCTGATGGCGGTGCCGCAGGCGATGTTCCCCAATAGCGGCCTCAACGGGCTGGACAGGCTGCTGCCGCTCATCATCATTGCGGTGGCCGGGTCCGACGTGGCGCTCGCCGCCTGCGCCTATCGCTTCGACATCGGCGCGACGGTGCGGGCGCGGTCGATCATCGAACCCTGGGCGATCAGCATCGGTGCCTTCGCCTTCTATTTCTATTCGACGCGGGATGGGCTGATCCTGTCCTATGTCCTCTCGATGATCGCCGCGTTCGTCGCCTCGATCGTGCCGATGAGCCGCCATTACGGCATCCCCGCCGGCTGGCGCCCCTCCCCCATGCGGCTGTGGCGGATCGCGCGGCACAACCTGCCGCTGGCCGCCGCCGATGCGGTGGAATGGGGATCGCGCCGGCTCGACATGGCCATATTGGGCCTGTTTTCCGCGCCCTTCGTCGTCGGCATCTATTATGTCGCGCAGCAGGTCGCCTCGCTGCCGCAAAAGCTCAAGACCAGCTTCGACCCCATCCTGGGGCCGGTGATCACCCGCAACCTGTCCGAAGGCAATCTGGCCGGCATCGCGCGGCAGGTGAGCCAGGTCGGCTTCTGGATCATCGCGGCGCAGGCCGGCATCGCGCTTGCGCTGGGCCTGCCGGGCGAGGCGGTGATGGGGCTGGTCGGGCGGGAATTTGTCGGCGGCACCGGGGCGCTCGCCTTCCTGCTCGCCGCCGAAGTGGTGGCGGCGACCGCCGTGGTCAGCGAATCGGCGCTGGTCTACATGGCGCGCATGCGCAACCTGATGATCTCGCTGGGCATGATCGCGTTGCAGGCCGCGCTCAGCTTCGCGCTCATCATGGGCGCGCGCCGGCTGCAGCTTGGCCCGCTTGTCGTGGCGGCGGCCCCGGCGCTGGCGCTCTGCCTGGCGCTGGGCGTCGGATCGCTGGTGAAGGCCCGGCTGCTCTCCAGCCTGCTGCACGCGCCGGTCAATGCCTGGCGCTGGGCGTTGCTATGGGCGGCGGCGGTGGGCGCGCTGATCGGCGCAGCCTTTGTCGCGCTGCCCCCGCATTTCGAATGGGTGGAACTGGTTTTCGGCGTGCCAGCGATCCTGCTCGGCTATGGCTTCGTCATCTGGCGGCGGGGCTTCGGGCCGGACGACCGGGCGCTCTTCCGTCGCGCCCGATCGGCCTGACCGCCCGGCCCGCGCCGCATAACGGTCAGGCGAAGAGCTTCGCCTTCATCAGCGTCAGGTCCGCTTCCGGCCGCGCGCCATAGTGGGAGATGACCTCCGCCGCCGCCGCCGCGCCCAGCGTCAGGCAATCGGCCGGGTCGCGCCCCTCGATCAGCGCGGCCAGGAAACCGGCGGCGAACAGGTCGCCCGCGCCCGTGGTGTCGACAATCCGTTCGACCGGCGCGGCGGGCACTTCGTAACGCTGGCCATCGACAATCGCGACCGCGCCCTTTTCGCTGCGGGTCGACACCAGCACCGGCACCTTGCCGGCCAATGCCGCGAGCGCGGTTTCAAAATCGTCCTGCTCCGTCAGCGATGCGATCTCGCCCTCGTTGGAGAACAGGATGTCGATCATCCCCTGATCGATCAGGGCCATGAAGTCGGCGCGATGGCGGTCGATGACGAAGGTGTCGGACAGGGTGAAGGCGACCTTGCGGCCCGCCTCCCGCGCCATGGCGATGGCCGATCGCATCGCGGCGCGCGGCTCCTGCGGGTCCCACAGATAGCCTTCCAGATAGAGGATGCCGGCCGACCGGATGAGATCGCCGTCGAGCGCCGCTGCGGGCAGGAACTGCGAGGCGCCCAGGAAGGTGTTCATCGTGCGCTGCGCATCGGGCGTCACCAGGATGAGGCAGCGGGCCGTCGGCGGCTCGCTCTCACGCGCGGGCGTATCGAAATGGATGCCGAGCGCGCGGATGTCATGCGCGAAGACGGCACCCAGCTGATCGTCGCGCACCTGGCCGATGAAGCCGCAGCGCGCGCCCAGCATGGCGATGCCCGCCAGCGTATTGGCGGCCGAACCGCCGCTGATCTCCACCGCCGCGCCCATGTCCGCATAGAGCAGCTCGGCCATGTCGGTGTCGATCAGCTGCATGCCGCCCTTGGTGAGCGCGTGGCTGGCGAGCAGCGCATCGTCTGCGCGGGCGATGACGTCGACGATCGCATTGCCGATGGCGACGATGTCGAGGCTGGGCTGGGTCATGCGGGTTCCTGATATTCGGGTGGAAGAGCGCCCGGCTGGACAAGCGGGCAACGGGTTCTGGCTCCCCGCATAAATGCCCGATGCGCCAGAGGCAACCACGGGCAAGCCGGCGGGCGCGGCGATTGACGGCGGCAGCCGCGCCGGGGATAAGCATGGGCATGATCGTCCAGGCGCTGTGGCGGGCTCTGCCCCAGATCTTTCACCCAGCCGCCCGCGCGGTCCTCATCAGATCGCTGGCGCTGACATTGCTGGTCTTTGCCGGCGCGGGCGTGCTGGCGTGGCTGGGCCTGCGCGCCTTCTTCGCCTGGATCGGCTGGGGCGGGGATGGCAGCAGCCTTGCGCAGGCGGCGGGCGCCGCCGCCATCGCGATCCTCGTCGGCTGGCTGCTGTTCCGCGCGGTCGCGACCGTCATCGTCGGGCTGTTTTCCGATGCGGTGGTGGTGGCCGTGGAACGGGAAAGCTATCCCGATGCCGCGCGCACCGCCCGGCCGGTGACGATGGCGGCGGGCATCGCGCTGGCCCTGCGGTCGCTGGGGCGCAACCTCGGCTGGAACCTCATCGCCCTGCCCTTCTACATCGCGTTGCTGGTGACGGGCATCGGCACCATGCTGCTGTTCCTGGCGGTCAATGCGCATGTCGCCGGGCGCGACCTGGCCGACATGGTCGAGAGCCGCCATCCGGACCTGCACCCCATCCCGCAACGGACCCGCTGGCTGATGGGCCTCGTTTCGGCGCTGCTGTTCCTGATACCCGTCGTCAACCTGCTTGCGCCGATCTGGAGCGCGGCTATGGCCGTGCATGTGCTGCACGGCCGCGACCGGCGGCGGACGGAGGGAGAGCGGACCCATGGCTGAACGCGCGATGTGGAGGATGGCTGCGGCCTGCCGGCGGGTGCCCGGCCTTGCCGCCGCGATGGCGCTTTCCGCCTGCGCTGCCGTGCCCCAGGCGGGCCCAGCCATCGCGCCCCCACCCCCGCCGCCGATGCCGAGCGCGGGCAGCTATGGCAAGGCGCCCGAACTGATCGGCCTTACCGCCCGCGCCCTCACCACCATGTTCGGCGCGCCCCGGCTCGACATCCGCGAACAGACGATGCGCAAGCTGCAATTTTCCAACGGCCGCTGCGTGCTGGACGCCTATCTCTATCCACAAGGGAAGAAGGAGCCGGTCGTCGCCCATGTCGACAGCCGGTTGCCCAATGGCACCGACACGGACGCACGCGCCTGCGCGGCGGCATTGAGGGTCAAATAGCCCGCGTTCCTGTGAGGGAAACGAAATTCATGCCATCGGAAGGCGTGTCACCCTGAACTTGGTTCAGGGTCCATTGCTCCCCGCATCCTGAGTCACCCGGAGACGCAATGTGCAGCAGGACAATCCCTATGTAACGCATTACACTTCCGGATAACGGACCGGAAGCAGCATTTCACACCCAAGCTCACGCCCCGCGTCAGGCCATCGCCAGCACCATGTTACGCACCTGCGGATAGACCTGCTTTTCCCATTTGCTGCCGGCAAAGATGCCATAATGGCCCACGCCCGGCTGCAGATGATGGCGCTTGAGATGCGGCCGCAGGCTGGAGCAGAGCAGATGCGCCGCAGAGGTCTGCCCCACGGCGCAGATATCGTCCCGCTCGCCCTCGACGGTGAGCAGGGCGGTGCGGTGGATCGCCTCCGGACGCACCGGCCGCCCGCGATGGGTAAGCTCGCCCGCAGCAAGGGCGGCGCGCTGGAACACCAGGTCCACCGTTTCCAGATAATATTCCGCCGGCATGTCGAGCACAGCGAAATATTCGTCGTAGAAGTCGCGGATTCGGGTCGCTTCCATCGGCTCGCCATCGGCCAGATGCTGGTAGAGCTTGCGATATTGCGCGCCATGCCGCTCAAGGTTCATCGACATGAAGGCGACAAGCTGCAGGAAGCCGGGATAGACCCGCCGCCCGCCGCCCTTGTGCCGCCACGGCACCCGCGAAATCAGCTTCTTCTCGAACCAGTCGAGCGACTTGCTGGTCGCCAGTTCGTTGACGACGGTGGGCGACACGCGGGTATCGACCGGCCCGCCCATCAGCGTCATCGTGCGCGGCTGGCTGGGGTCGTTGTCCTCCGCCATCAGCGCCACGGCGGCGAGCGCGGGCACGCAGGGCTGGCACACCGCCAGGATGTTGGCGCGCGGCCCCAGATCCTGGATGAAGTGGATCACATAATCCACATAGTCCTCGAAACCGAAGCGCCCCGCCGAAAGCGGCACGTCCCGCGCATTCTTCCAGTCGGTGATATAGACATCATGGTCGCGCAGCAGCACATGCACCGTATCGCGCAACAAGGTCGCGAAATGGCCGGAAAGGGGCGCGATGACCAGCATCCTGGGCTGCGGCGCGCCCACATCGTCCTTGGCGAAATGCAGCAGGTTGCCGAAGGGCAATTGCGTGACCACTTCCTCGCGCACGCCGACCATCGCATTGCCCGACTGGACCTGCGTGATATCATAGGA
Source organism: Sphingobium aquiterrae (assembly GCF_037154135.1). Classification (NCBI taxonomy): domain Bacteria; kingdom Pseudomonadati; phylum Pseudomonadota; class Alphaproteobacteria; order Sphingomonadales; family Sphingobiaceae; genus Sphingobium; species Sphingobium aquiterrae. Next base: position 140,854 of record NZ_JBANFL010000009.1, on the reverse strand, counting down.
CGGCCGGTCATGGGTGAAACGGGCGGACAAAAGCATCTCCGCCAGCGCGAATCCACGCCGCGCCATCGGCCCCTGCCCCAGCGTTCCCCAACGGTCGCGCCATGACAGTGAAAGTTGCGCGGCCATGCGGAGCGGCGTCATCGCATCCGTAAAAGCCTGATATCCCTGATACAAAACCATATCCCCCACGCGACCATCGGGCATCCTCCTGCTTCCCGGGAAGGTTGGCCCTTTTCCTTTGCCATCATTTGTGCATCTATGCTGCGTTGCATCATGACCGAAAGCAAGCATGATCGTCGTGCAGGTCGGGAGCGGGGGACATTATGGCCAAGGCGCAACTTACGCTCTCCAGCAAGAATTATTCCTCCTGGTCCCTTCGCGGATGGCTGCTCTGCAAGCTGGCGGGGCTGGAAGTCGAGGAGCAGATCATCAGCATGGACGATCCGGCGAACCGCGCCGAATTGCTGCTGCTGTCCCCCTCGGTGCTGGTGCCGCGCCTCACGCATGAAGGCGCGAGCGTGTGGGACACGCTGGCCATCGCCGAATATCTCAACGAGCTGTACCCCGATGCCGGCATGTATCCGGCCGACCGCATCACCCGCGCGCATTGCCGCTCGATTTCCGGCGAAATCCATTCCGGCTTCACCAACCTGCGCTCGGCGCTGCCGATGAACCTGCAGGTCCGGCATGAGACCTTCCCGATCTTTTCCGGCGCCAAGCCCGATATCGAGCGGGTCGAGACGATCTGGCAGGAATGCCTGACGCGCTACGGCGGCCCCTTCCTGTTCGGCGCGACCCCCACGGTCGCCGACGCGATGTTCGCCCCCGTCGCCACCCGCTTCCTCACCTACGCCGTGCCGATGTCGGACAAGAGCGCCGCCTATTGCGACACGATCATGGCCTGGGCGCCGATGATCGAATGGCTGGAAGCGGCCAGGGCCGAGCCGGTGGAGATGATCGAGCTTGAGGTGGAGTTTTAGGGGGGTGTCGGCTTGCCGGGTCATCGCTTCGATACCGTCGGCGTCGCCTCGCTGATCGATGGCGTCGGGTTCGGGCCCCTCATCGCCGACAAGGCCTTCGACAGCAACACCATCGTCGCCAATCTCGACCATCGCGGCGCGCAGATCGTTATCTCGCAGCACCCCGCCGGGCCAAGCCGATCCCGCTCGATGCCGAGATGTACAAATAGCGACATCTCATCGAAAACTTCTTCTGCAAACTCAAAGAGTTCAAACGCATTGCCATGCGCGCCTGCAAAATCGATCAGAGCTTCGAGGCAATGATCTACCTCACTGCCGCCGTCATCAACTCACGATGAATCCCCACAGGCCTTAGAGTATGATAAGAGCATGAGCCGTCGTCTTTAACACCATCCCAAACCGAAGTTGAAGTTGATGTCACTATGGCGCCCCCAGTTTGAAGCAGCCCTGAATATGCTGGCGCAGATCAGTTCGGCAATGGACGCACATGGCCACAGGCCGCCCATTCTCGTCGGTGGCGGTGCTGTTGAGCTCTACACACAAGGGGTGTTGAATACCGGCGATTTCGATCTGGTTTCATCACAGCAAACAATGCTGGAGACGATAATGGCCCAGCACGGTTTTGTCCGGCCAAAGGGAGCAGGTCTCTCCTTGCGAGGCTGGATTCATCCCGACCTCAAGCTCGGCTTTGAGGTGGTCGGCAGTCGGTTGCTTGACGGCTTGGCAGACAATGATCTCCTGCGGGTGATCGAGATAGGCGACCATGGCTCCGTGGCCGTCATCTCCGTCGAAGATTTGATTGCGGATCGCATGGGACAATTCGCGTCGGGCTCAGCGAACGAAATGCTTGACCAGGCAAAGGCGCTGTTCAAGCTTTCTAAAGGACTGGATCGTGACTATATGGATCGCAGGATTCGTGAAGAGACGGCGCAAGATTATGGCGTTCAAGACCTTGAAGACGAAGCGTGAGGCTATCAGCCTCGCAGCGCTGGGCGAAGAAATCGCGGCGCGGCGCATCGTCGTGGGTGAAGTCAGCGTGCCCAGGAATGCTGGAACACGCCGCACCGCCTCCAAGACGGCGCTCCTTGAGCAAATCTCCAAGATAGGCGGCAACTGGTAGTCGTCGTCCAATCGTCTGCCCTCCACCCATTTCGCCATCCCCGCCACTCCACACCCCAGCCCTAATTCCCCTGATCCCCCTCCCGAGGACGGGTGCGGGGTTGTGTCGGGCGCTGGCCCTGTTGCTGGCGGTCGCGGCCCAGCACATTGTCGATCCACTGCTGGTCGATCCGGGGCGGTGCTTCCAGGGCCGGCTGGGTCGGGCCGGCGGCGGGGGGTGGGGCGTCTTCGTCCTGCTGATCCTGCGGCTGGGCGCGGCCTTCGATCGGCATGCCGTTCTCGTCCACGAACTGGCCGTTGTCGGGCTGGCCGTAATAGCTCTCCGCATCCGGCTCCAGCTGCCATTCGGGCAATGTCACCTGGGTTTCGAACTGCTCGACGGGGCGTTTGGCCACCGCAACCTTCATAAACTGGGCAAAGGCCTGCGCCGGGGCGCGGCCGCCCTGCAGCCCGCCGACAGCGCGCGCATCGTCGCGGCCCATCCACACGCCCGTCGTGATGCCGCTGGAAAAGCCCATGAACCAGCCATCCTTGTTGCTGCTGGTCGTGCCGGTCTTGCCCGCCACCGGGCGGCCGATCTGCGCGGCCTTGCCGGTGCCGATGGAGACGCCCGTCTGCATGAGGTCGGTCATCCCCGCCGCGACCCAGGGCGCCACGAGCACGCGGCTGGTGTCATCCTCATGGCGGTAGAGTTCGCGCCCGTCGGCGGTGGTGACGCGGGTGATGCCATAGGGCGCCACCGCAATGCCCTTGCGCGCGACCGAGGCATAGGCGCGCGTCATGTCGATCAGGCGCACGTCGGACGTGCCGAGCACCATGGAGGGATGGGTGTTGATCGGCGTCGAGATGCCGAAGCGCCGGGCCATGTCGGCGATGGTGGGAAAGCCCACCTCCACGCCCAGCTTCGCCGCGACGGTGTTGATCGAATAGGCAAAGGCGGTGCGGACGTCGATATTGCCCGAATAGCGGCCGGAACTGTTGCGCGGCTGCCAGCCATTGATGTTCACCGGCTCGTCCGTCACCGCGGTGTCGGGCGTGTAGCCCGCCTCCAGCGCCGCCATATAGACGAACAGTTTCCAGGCAGAGCCCGGCTGGCGCACCGCCTGCGTCGCGCGGTTGTAGTTCGAACCCACATAATCGAGCCCGCCCACCATCGCGCGCACCGCGCCGTCACGGTCCAGCGCGACCAGCGCGCCTTGCGTGCCCCTGGGCACATTGGCCTGGATGGCGGAGGTCGCCGCGCTCTGCATGCCAAGGTCGATGGTGGTCCACACCTCCAGCGGCTCGGTCTTTTCATCCACCAGCAGGTCGAGCTGCGGCAGCGCCCAGTCGGTGAAATAGCGCACGCTGTTCTGCGGCGGCTCGGGCGCCATCTTCACCGATGCCAGATCGGCGTCCTGCAGCTGCTGGCTGGTGATCGTGCCATTTTCGCGCATGACGTTGAGCACCACGCCCGCGCGGCCGATGGCGGCCTCCGCGTCGGCGGTGGGGGAATAGCTGGAGGGCGCCTTCACCAGACCGGCGATGATCGCCGATTCGGCCAGGCTCAGATGCGTCGCATCATGGCCGAAGAATTTGCGGCTGGCCGCATCAATGCCATAGGCGCCGCCGCCGAAATAGACCTTGTTCAGGTACAGCTCCAATATCTGCTGCTTGCTGAACTTGCGCTCCAGCGCCAGCGCCAGGATCATCTCCCGCGCCTTGCGGCCGAAACTATAGCTGTTGTTGAGGAAGATGTTGCGCGTCACCTGCTGGGTGATGGTGGAGGCGCCCTGCAAACGGCGCCCCTGCCCGCGCCGGTCGAAGGCCAGCCAGGCGGCACGCGCCAGACCAATGGGGTCGACGCCGGGGTGATGGTAGAAACGCTTGTCCTCCACGGAGACCATCGCCTCCGCCATCACCGGCGGAATATCGCGAAAGGAAAGCCAGCGGCCAAAGCTCGGCCCCAGCGACACGATGACGCTGCCGTCGGCCGCATGCACGCGGATCATCTGGCCATTGGGCGAGGATTTGAGCGATTCAAAGCTGGGCAGCGATTGCATCGCCACCACCACGGCGATCGCCAGCGCGATGAGAGCGCCAACCGCCGCCAGCGCGCCGGCCTTTACCGCCCGGATCGCCCACAGCCTTGCGCGCCCGCGCTCCTTAGTGCTCTTGCCCGCTCGTGCCATGATCTGCCGCTCCGGATACGCGCTTGCCCTGCGCCATACAAGCGGGGCGGTATGAGCCGATCGACAATTTATGTCTGCTGAACGCCGGCCATGTCGCCGGGTGGGGGACGGACATCGTCAGCATGCGGCCGGGCAATGTGCCGACAATCAATCCTCGTGCGGCTTGAAATCGAGCGAGGCGCTGTTCATGCAGTAGCGCAGGCCCGTGACGCCCGGTCCATCCGGGAACACATGGCCCAGATGCCCTTCGCATGTGGCGCAGCGCACTTCGGTGCGGACCATGCCATGGCTGGAGTCGCGCAGCTCCTCCACCGCGTCCGCATCGACCGGCGCGGTGAAACTCGGCCAGCCCGAGCCGCTGTCATATTTTTCCTGCGCGTCGAACAGTTCGGCACCGCAGCCGGCGCAATAATAGACGCCGTCCTTCTTGTTGGCATTATATGCGCCGGTGAAGGCCCGCTCCGTGCCGCCTTCGCGCAGGATGTGATAACGCTCCGGCCCGAGTTTCTCGCGCCATTCCGCTTCGGTCAGGTTCAGCTTTTCCATGGGGCGAATATGGGGAAAGGCGCGGGGCGGATCAATCCCGCAACTGACACGCAACTCAGCGTTCCCGTGCCGCCTGCCGGGCGATGGCCAGCAGTTCGTGCGCGACCAGCACGTCGGCGGCGCCCCGCCCCGACCGGCTGGCCCGCTCCGCCGCGCCAAGCCGGGCGATGACGCGGGCGATGCCGGCGCAATCCCATAGCCGCACCTGCCGCTGCACCGCTTTCTCGTCCTTCCAGAACACCGCCTTGCCCGCGGCCTTCACCGCTTCGTCCACCCGGCCACTGCGGTCGAAATCGGCGCGGATGCCGGCGATCAGCATGGCGCGGTTCTGCAACGGGCGCAGCACGGCCGCCAGATTCGATCCCGCGCGGACCATTTCCCGGTTCATCGTTCGCAGATCGCCGCCCAGCACGGCATTCACCAGCGCGCCGCCATCCTCGTCCACGCTGTCGGCGGAGAGCGCGTTCAGCACTTCGGCCGTGGCTTCCGCCGGCCGGTCGGGCGCCGCATCGAGATAGAGCGCCACCTTCTCGATCTCGCCCGCCATCAACGCGCGGTCGCCGCCGGCCAGCGCCGTGATGCGCCGGGCAAGGTCGGGCGAAAGGCGCAGGCCACGGTCGCGGGCGATGCCTATGGCGATCTGCTCGGCGTCGCGGCCCTCGGGCACATAGCTGATGCAGGCCATGACCGCCTTGTTCTCAAGGCACAGCTTCACCAGTTTCGACGTGCCCTTGAGCGCGCCGGCCACCGCCACGACGGGGTTGCCGGCCTGCGACGCCTGCATCAGCGCCTCGACCGCCGGCACGATCTCGTCGCCCGCGGGCATCACGCGAATCCAGCGCTTGTCGCCGAACATGGAAAGCGCGGCGGCTTCGTCGGCAAGGCGGGCGGGATCGCCCTTCAGCGTCGATGCATCCAGATCGATCCGCTCGGCGTCCGGCCCCATGGCCCGCTCCAGCCGCTTCGCCAGCGCGGCGCTGCCCGATTCGTCCGGGCCATAGAGCAGGAACAGGCGGATGTCGGCGGGCGGCGCATCCAGCGCCCGCTCGATCTGGCCCTTATTGGCCTTCACGGGGCAGGGCGGCGGGAGTCGGCGCCGAAGATGAGGCTGGTGCCGGAAGAGGGGCGGGGGAAGGAGGGGCTGCAGCCTCGCCCTTGCTGGCGAACAAGGCGAGGCGGCCGATGATCTGGTCGGCCACGATGCCCGACAGGCGCTCCATCGCGGTGTCTTCCGCCGCGATGGTCGCATATTCGCTGCTGACGACGTCGATGCCCGCATCGGAGCCGGCCGTATCGTCCACCATCTGCACGCCGGTCGCGCCGTCGAACAGCTGGTAGCGGGCGCGCAGGGTCCGCCGCTCCCGCGTGATCGCATCGTCCGCGCGCACGCCGAAGCCCTGGATATTGTCATCCAGCTTCACGACCAGCCGATAGCGCGGCCCGTTCCCGCCCTTGGGCAGCTTGTCGACCAGCGCATTGCGCACCAACCAGCCGGCCTTCCCCTCGATCGGCGCAACCTCGACATTGGAGAGCGAGCGGGCGACCGGCCCGCTGCTGCCGCCGCTATAGACGGGCCGCAGGCCACAGGCGGAGAGCAATGCCGTGACGGCGAGAAGGGGCAGCAAACGCTTCATGGACCAACCTTTAGCCGTTCGCCCCCAGCTTGTCGAAGGGGCCGTTCTTCCTTGACATGCCGTTCTTCCTTGACGTGAAGGACAATGCCTCGACAGGCCCGGCCCGAACGGATGGCATTCGGGTTCAGATGACCAGATTGACCAGCCGGTCGGGCACGACAATCACTTTCTTCGGGCTCGCGCCATCCAGCGTGCGGGCGACATTGGGCGCGGCCAGCGCCAGACGCTCCAGCTCGTCCTTCGGCGTCCCCTTGGGCACGGTGATGGTGTCGCGCAGCTTGCCCATCACCTGGCAGGCGATGGTCACTTCGTCATCGACCAGCAGCGCCGGATCGACCGGCGGCCAGGCCGCATCGGCGATCAGGCCCTCGCAGCCATTGTCCGCGCTCATGTCCGCCCAGGCTTCCTCGGCCAGATGCGGCGTCATCGGCGCCACCAGCAGGGCGAGCGCGCGGATGGCGGCACTGCGCGAGGCGGAGGGCGCGGCCTTTTCGATGGCGTTGGTGAGTTCGTAGATCTTCGCCACCGCCTTGTTGAAGGACAATGCCTCGATATCCCTGGCCACGCCGTCGATCGTCTGGTGTAGCTTGCGGTCCAAAGCCTTGTCTTCGCCTTGCGCCCCGGAATCGATCTGGCCGAAGAGCCGCCACAAGCGATTGACGAAGCGCCATGAGCCCTCGATGCCGCTTTCCGTCCAGGGCAGGTCGCGCTCCGGCGGGCTGTCGGACAGCATGAACCAGCGCACCGCGTCCGCGCCATATTGGCCGATGATGTCATCGGGATCGACGACATTCTTCTTGGACTTGGACATCTTCTCGACGCGGCCGATCGTCACCGGCGCGCCGGTTTCGACCATGACAACGCTCTCGCCGCGCCGCTCGACATCCTGCGGGGCAAGCCATGCGCCCTCGGGCGACTTGTAGGTCTCGTGCGTCACCATGCCCTGGGTGAACAGGCCGGTGAACGGCTCGGCAAAACCGATCTGGCCCATATGCTGCAGCGCGCGGGTCCAGAAACGGGCATAGAGCAGATGCAGGATCGCATGTTCGACCCCGCCGATATACTGGCCGACGGGCAGCCACTTCTCCACCGTCGCGCGGTCGAAAGGCTTGTCCTTGGGCTGGCTGGCGAAGCGGATGAAATACCAGCTCGAATCGGCGAAGGTGTCGAGCGTGTCGGTCTCGCGCACGGCGGGCTTGCCGCAGGCCGGGCAATCGACATGCTTCCATGTCGGGTGCCGGTCCAGCGGGTTGCCGGGGATGTCGAAGCCGACGTCCTCGGGCAGTATCACGGGCAGCTGGTCCTTGGGCACGCCCACCGGGCCGCAGCTTTCGCAATGGATGACCGGGATCGGCGTGCCCCAATAACGCTGGCGCGACACGCCCCAGTCGCGCAGCCGCCAGACGGTGGTGCCGGTGCCCCAGCCTTCCGCCTCGGCGCGCTTGATGACCTCGGCCTTCGCCTCTTCCACGGCCATGCCGTCAAGGAAGCGGGAGTTCACCAGCTTGCCGGGGCCGGTATAGGCCTCGTCATGGATGGGCGCCTGTTCGTCGCCTTCAGGCGCGACCACGCGCTCGACGGCCAGCAGATATTTGCGCGCGAAATCCAGGTCGCGCTGGTCGTGCGCGGGCACGCCCATCACGGCGCCGGTGCCATAGTCCATCAGCACGAAATTCGCGACGAACAGCGGCAGCCTGCAATCGGGCAGGAAGGGATGGATCACCGACAGGCCGGTGTCATAGCCCTTCTTCTCCTGCGTCTCCACCTCGGCCGCGGCGGTGCCGGTCTGGCGGCATTCATCGGCAAAGGCGGCGAGCGCGGTATCCTTTTCGGCCAGCGCCAGCGCGATCGGGTGATCGGCGGCGATGGCGGCAAAGCTCGCGCCGAAGATCGTGTCCGGGCGGGTGGAGAACACCTCCAGCCGGTCGATGTCGCCCACGGCGCGGTCCAGCGCGAAGCCGAACTGCAGGCCGACCGACTTGCCGATCCAGTTTTCCTGCATCAGCTTGACCTTTTCGGGCCAGTGATCGAGCGTTTTCAGCCCGTCCAGCAGGTCGTCGGCAAATTGGGTGATCTTGAGGAACCACTGGGAAAGCTTGCGCTTTTCCACCGGCGCGCCGGAGCGCCAGCCCTTGCCGTCGATCACCTGCTCATTGGCGAGCACGGTCATGTCGACCGGGTCCCAGTTGACCGCCGATTCCTTGCGATAGACAAGGCCCGCTTCCAGCATGTCCAGGAACAACGCCTGTTCATGGCCGTAATAATCGGGCTCGCAGGTGGCGAGTTCGCGGCTCCAGTCCAGCGCGAAGCCCAGCTTCTTGAGCTGCGCGCGCATGGTGGCGATGTTCTGGCGCGTCCAGTCGCCCGGATGCACCTTCTTCTCCATCGCGGCATTTTCAGCCGGCATGCCGAAGGCGTCCCAGCCCATGGGGTGCAGCACTTCATGGCCGGTCATCCGGCGGAAGCGGGCCAGCACGTCGCCCATGGAATAGTTGCGGACATGGCCGATATGGATACGCCCGGAAGGATAGGGGAACATCTCCAGCACATAGGAACGCGGCTTGTCGGCGTCGTCGGACGCGCGAAAGCTCTGCCGCTCGTCCCACACCGCCTGCCAGCGCGCGTCGGCCTCAAACGGATTGAACCGCCTTTGCATCAATTACTCCTTGCGGGGGCGCGGGCGGCGGCTCTGGCCGGCGCCCGCCGGGTCGATCCTGGCCGTTGCCAATCCCAACCGTTGCCAGGTCTCAGCCGTTAATGGCCATGCGGCGCAGGTCGCGCGCCTTGGTGAGGATGATTTCCTCCAGCTTCTGCACCGTCGCGGCCTGTACCGGCGCGTCGATCCACTGCCCGCCCTGCATCACCTGGCGGCTGGCGGCGACGCGCACGGCGTCCGCGCGCAGATCCTGGTCCAGGATGGATACCGTCAGCTTCATCCGCTCGGACGGGCTCTGCGGATTGGCATACCAGTCGGTCACGATCACGCCGCCGTTCGAATCCGTCTGCAGCAGCGGCATGAACGACAGGGTTTCAAGGCTCGCCTGCCACAGATAGCTGTTGACGCCGATGGTCGTCACCTTCGACGCGGCAAGGTCGGCCTTGGGGCGGTCCTTCGTGCCGCCGCCACAGGCAGCGAGCGGCAACAGCGCCGCAGCGGCGACGAGGGTGAAGGAAAAGCGGCGAATGGGGGGCCGGCGGGTCATCTGGGCACTTCCTTGCAGGCAGCGGGCAATCCCGGCATCTATAGTGACGCAGCGCCAATCGGCAAGCCCGCGATTCTGTGTGTTCCGTGCAACAGCTGTACACAAAAGCCAGGGCCGCACTAGCCAATGGCGGTTTTGCAATGTTATGGCGTTGTAACGTTTGAAGTTGGGGCAATTGAGTCGAGTCCGATGCGCGTAAAAAGGGGATATCTGGCTTCGGGAGCCGTGGCGATTGCCGCGATGGCTGTCGCCTTGTCTCCCGCCATGGGCGCGGCCGGCGCGATGATGGCCGCGCGCAGCGATCTGCCCGTGTCCCTCGCCCGCCTCGGCAGCATCGGCTCCTTCACCCCGATCACCCGGGATCAGCGCCTTGCCGCCGCCTATGAAAAGGCTGTGCTGAGCGGCGCGCGCAAGAGCTTCCGCTTCACGCCGACCAGCGGATCGATGAGCGGCCGCCGCTCCATCACCGTGCTGGTGCGCGCGGGCGACAATGGCGACCGGGCCGATCGCTCGGTGCCGGGCGTGTCGATCACGCCGGTGGCCTTCAACCTCGACCTGTCGCGTGGCTGGCGCAAGTTCGCCTTGCCAGAATCGGTCGGCAAGCGCGACCTCGACGAAGCGCCCGTCGTGACGCTTTCGGGCAATGCGCGCAGCTTCACGCTCGATACGGTGAAGAAGAGCCGGTTCAGCACCAATGTCCTGGTCGATGCCAAGCATGATGCCGGCACCGGCGTGACGCTGGGCACCGAAAAACCCTATTCGCTTGACGTGGCCAGTTCCTATTCGCTGACCCGCAACGTCAATGTGACGGCGGGCGTCCGCTATCGCGGCTCCATGCGCCTTGCCCCGATGACCGACGACCGGCAGGACAGCCAGGCCGTCTATCTGGGGACGGTCTTCAAGTTCTGATCCGGGCTGCGGCCCATGCTGACGTGAAGAGGCGTTGAGCCTGCTTCCGGTCAATGGTGTCCGTTCGCAATTGTCACGCGCGAAAGCGGATTGCGATCCGATTGCGTCGGATCAAACGCTCCATGCTTTTGATTTAACGCATTTTCCGAGCCGCCAGATGAGTCGAGCTGACTGGAAAACGCCCCAAAGCCCAAAGGCCGCCGCTATCAGCCGGTCGGTGCGGTGCCGGTGAAAACCGCCAGTTGAGCATCGAACGCCCGCTTGTAGGCGGGCCGCGCTTCGCCGCGGGCGACATAGGCGAAGAGGTTCGGATAGCCTTCCAATATACCCGATCCGCTCAACCTGCGCAGTACCGCCACCATCAGCAGGTCGCCGGCGCTGAACCCACCGTCCAGCCAGTCGGCATCGCCAAGCCGTCTGGAAAGTTCGTCCAACCGGCCACGGATGCGATCCTCGACAACACGCAGCCGCTCCGCGTACCAGCTCTTGTCATGCTCCATGAGCTTGACGATTGTCCGATCGACGATCGGCGGCTCCATCGTGCTGAGCGCGGCAAACATCCATGTGATCGCACGCGCCCGCGCATTCGCATCCTCCGGCAGCAGGCCCGCATGCCGCTCCGCGATATGGAACACGATCGCCCCCGATTCGAACAGGACGAGATCGCCTTCTTCATAGGTCGGAATCTGTCCGAAAGGATGCAGCGCACGATGCGCGGGCTCCTTCATCGCACCGAATGAAAGAAGACGAACGTCGTAAGCCTGGCCCACTTCTTCGAGCGCCCAGCGAACAGGCATGTCACGCGCCAGTCCCCTGCCGCGATCGGGGGACCGTTCAAAGGCGGTAATGGTAATGGTCATCGTCAAGCTCCGGGTGGTTGTACGATGCCCCGCAAGGCAGCCATTTGGCAATAATGAGCAGGATAGGCCACTTTCACCCCCGCCAAGAAGCGATATCTGGCCCTTTCGGCATTGCCGCCATATTCCTGATCCCGAAAACACCAGCCAGATCATGCCGAACCCCCTGAAGCCCCATCCGTGAAGACCGCCCTCATCGTCCGCCATGTTCCCCGCGAAGGGGCCGCCGGTTTCCTGCACCCCATCGAGGCGGCGGGGTACGAGATCGTCCGCGTGGATGTGGCCGACCCGGCCTTTGCGCAGGCGGACCTGATCTCGCCCGACCTGCTGATCATGATGGGCGGCCCGATGGGGGTCTACGAGCAGGAAGCCCACCCGTGGATCGCGCTGCAGCTGGAAAAGCTCGCGGCGCGGCTGGAGCGGGATCGGCCGACGCTGGGCGTGTGCCTGGGCAGCCAGATGATCGCGGCGGCACTGGGCGCGCCGGTCTATCCGGGCGGGACGATGGAGCTGGGCTTCGCGCCGGTGGCGCTCAACGCGTCAGGCCATGCCTCGCCGGTCCGGCATCTGGCGGACGTGCCGGTGCTGCACTGGCACAGCGACACCTTCGACCTGCCCGACAGCGTGGAACTGCTCGCCTCGACGGCGGCCTATGCGCATCAGGCCTTCCGGCGTGGCCCCAATCTGCTCGCGCTGCAATTCCACGCCGAAATGGGCGAAGATCCGCGCTTCGAGGACTGGCTGACCCATTTCTGGGCCGATCTGGACAGCTGCGCGCAATGCCCCCACGCCTTGCGGGAGGATCACGCCGCCCATGGCCCCGGCGCGGTCACGGCCGGCCGCGCGATGATCGGCGAATGGCTGGCGGGGTTGCGGCCGGCCGGGTGAGGGGCGCTGGAACGTTTCGATACGTCACATTCCTTGCCGGGTTCCTGCCTTCGCAGGAACACAAAAATGAGCATCTCTTGTGAATTGGGCTGAACGTCGACCGGCACTAGGCCCGATACAGCGCGTCCAGCCGCTCCTGATAGCGCGCGCGCAGCATGTGGCGGCGGATCTTCATGGACGGGGTCATCTCGCCATTTTCGATGCTGAAGGGTTCGTCGGCCAGGATGAAGCGGCGCACGCGCTCGGTGACGGACAGTTCCTCATTCACCCGGTCCACCGCCGCCCGCAAGGCGGCAAGGAAACCGGCATCGTCGCGCAGCACCGCCAGCGTCGGCTCCACATCATGCGCCTTGCCCCATTCAAGCATCCATTCGGGATCGGGCACGATCAGGCCGACGATATGGGGCCGCCGGTCGCCCGAGACCATCGCCTGGCCGATTTCCGGCTGCAGGGTCAGCATGCCTTCCACCTTCTGCGGCGCGACATTGTCCCCCTTGTCGTTGACGATCAGGTCCTTCTTCCGGTCGGTGATGCGGATGCGCCCACGCCGGTCGATCTGCCCGATGTCGCCGGTGTGCAGCCAGCCGTCGACCAGCACCCGCTCGGTCTCGACCGGATTGCGCCAATAGCCCAGCATCACCATTTCGCCGCGCACCAGGATTTCGCCATCGTCGGCGATCCTCACCTCCACGCCCTTGAGCGGCGGGCCGACCGTATCCATCTTGATGCCCGCAGAGGGGCGGTTGCAGCTGATCACCGGCCCGGCCTCGGTCTGGCCATAGCCCTGCAACAGCGGAATCCCGAGCCCCTGGAAGAAGTTGCCGACATCCGGGTTGAGCGGCGCGCCGCCCGACACCATCGCCTTCATCCGCCCGCCAAAGCGGCCCCGCACCTTCGGCCGGATGGTGCGATCGACCAGCAGCTTCATCGGCGCATCCAATATGCCCTGCCTGCCCGCCAGTTCCTTCGCGCCCAGCCGGATCGCCTGTTCCAGCAGGAACATCGGCAGCCTGCCCTGTTTTTCCACCGCCTTCAGCACGCGGGTGCGCAGCACCTCGAACAGGCGGGGGACGACGACCATGATCGTCGGGCGCACTTCCTCGATATTGGCGGCCAGCTTTTCCAGCCCTTCGGCATAATAGATCTGGCCGCCGACCATGATCGGCAGGAACTGGCCACCGCTATGCTCATAGGCATGGCTCAAGGGCAGGAAGGAGAGGAACACTTCCTCCCCCACGCCGAAATCCTCTTCCACCAGCGCATAGGCACCCTCGATATTGCAGAGGATGGCCCCGTGATGCTGCATTACGCCGCGCGGCGCGCCGCCGGTGCCGCTGGTGTAGATGATGCAGGCCAGGTCGGCGCGCTGCGCCGTCTGCGCCGCCGCGCAGGCCGCGACATCGGCATGCTCGCCCGCCACCAGCGCGCTCCAGTCCCGCACCTTCAGCGCGTCGCCCTGCATCGCGCGCAGCGGCTCCATGCCGATCACCAGCCGCGCGCGCGACCGCAGCACCGCGGGCATCAGCGTTCTGGCGAGCTTGGCGGTGGAGACGATGACGGCACAGGCGCCGCTGTCGGTCAGGATATGCTCATGATCGCGGGTCGTGTTGGTGGTGTAGGTTGGCACGGAGACGCCCCCGGCCGCCATGATCGCCAGATCGGCAATGCAGAATTCCGGCCGGTTCTCGCTGACCAGCATCACCGTATCGCCGGTGCGCAGCCCCTCGCGCTTCAGCGCGGCGGCGAGCGCCGCCACCTGCCGCGCGGCCTCCGCCCAGCTGATCGGCGTCCATCGCCCCTCGATCTTGCGCCACAGGAACGGCGCGTCGCCGCGCTCGGCCGCGCGGATAAAGAACATGGTGACGAGATTGGGGAATCCCTGGCTATCGGACATCATGGCTCCTGCGCGCGATCTTGGGTCGCGCGCCGGGCGCGCGCCGCTGTCGCCTGACCAGCGCTATAGGACGACGATTCCCGCAGGACCATCCGAAAATATCGCGTCGGCGATCGCGCCGCCCGGCCTATTCCTGAAGCGAGACGCCGGGGCTGCGCGGGTCGGCGGCGCCCACCCAATGATCGCCCACCTTCTCCGCCGCATTCGCCTTCAGCCCCATCTTCGCAACGGACACGCTATGGCCCAGCGCCTCCAGCGACGCCTTCATCTTCTCCAGGTCGGTGCCCTGCTCCAGCACCAGCCCGTCCTTGTTGAAGAACTCCAGCCCCATGGCGATCGAATCCTGCGCCGAAAGGCCCCAGTCGAAATGCGCGATCAGCGCCTTGGCCACCTGCATGATGATGGTCTTGCCGCCCGCCGCGCCGACGGTGAAGATCGGCTTTCCGGCCTCGTCATAGACGATGGTGGGCGACATGGAGGAGAGAGGGCGCTTGCCCGCCTCCACCCGGTTGGCGACAGGCGCGCCATCCTTTTCCGGCGCGAAGGTGAAGTCGGTCAGCTCGTTGTTGATGCTGTAGCCATTGGCGGTCAGCTGGCTGCCGAAGAAGCTTTCGATGGTGGAGGTCATCGACACGATGTCGCCATTCTTGTCGATCGCGACGAAATGGCTGGTGCCCGCGACTTCGGACGAGATCGCCGCCGTGCGCGGCTGCGCCCCCGGCGGCGTGCCCGCCTCATAGGCCGGCAGCGTCTTCTTCAATGAGATCAGGCGCGAGCGGCGGGCCAGATAGGCGGGGTCGATCATCCCGGCGAGCGGCACGGAAACGAAATCGCGGTCGCCCAGATATTTCTCGCGGTCGGCATAGGCGAGTTGCATCGCTTCGCCGATCACATGCCAGGCGAGCGGACTGTCCTTGCCCATGGCCTTGAGGTCGAACCGCTCGACCATGCCCAATATCTGCAGCACCGTGACGGCGCCGGAGGAGGGCGGCCCCATGCCGCAGATGGTGTAGACGCGATATTTGCCGCAGACCGGCGGGCGCTCCTTCGCCTTGTATCCGGCGATGTCCTCCAGGGTCATCGGCACCGGGTTCTTCGGCGCATGGGTGACGGCGGCCGACAGCGCCTCCGCATTGGACCCGCTATAGAAGGCTTCCGGCCCCTCGGCGGCGATGCGCTTCAGGATCGCGGCCAGCTTCGGGTTCTTGAAGACGGTGCCGACGGGCGGAATCTTGCCATCCTGATAATAGAGGTCCCGCATCTCCGGGAAGTCCTTCCACACCGGCTCGACGGCGGTCAGCGCGGTGGACAGCCGCTGACGGATCTCGAAACCCTCTTCGGCATAGCGGATGGCCGGCGCGAACAGATCGGCCCAGGGCAGCTTGCCCCATTTGGCATGCGCCATGGCGGCAAGCCGCAGATTGCCCGGCACGCCGGCCGAATAGCCGCCCGGCCACGCCTGGATGAAGGGCAGGGGCTTGCCGTCGGCGCCCATGAAGCGATCGGGTCGCGCGGCGGCCGGCGCGGTCTCCCGCCCGTCGATCGTGTCCAGCACGCCGGTCTTGCCGTCATGATGGATCAGGAAGCCGCCGCCGCCGATGCCGCTGTTATGCGGTTCCACCACGGTCAGCGCCAGCATGATCGCCATCGCCGCGTCGGTGGCGCTGCCGCCCTTTTTCAGGATTTCCTGCCCCGCGGCGCTCGCGCGCGGATCGGCAGCGGAAACGACACCCTGGGCATGAACGGGGGCATGGACGGTGACGGGAAGGGCGAGGACGGCGAACGCCATCAATATGCGACGGATCATGGCGCGCACCCTATCGGCCCGCCCCGATGCTGCAAGTGCTTTGTCCCGTCATGTCGTCACCTCGTCCCTGTTCTACGCGAAAGGACGGTTCAGGCGTCGATTCCCACTATCTGCGCGATGCTTTCATGGCCATCGCGCTGCATCAGCGCCTTGAGGCCAAGGGCGATGCGCCGGGCGAGATACGGCCCTTCATACACCATGGCGCTGTAGAGCTGGACCAGGCTGGCGCCGGCGCGGATGCGGGCATAGGCTTGGTCCGCGCGCGATATGCCGCCCGCGCCGATCAGCGGCACGGCGCCCCCGGTTGCCTTGCGGAAATCGCGCAGCCGGGCCAGTGCCATGTCATGGAGCGGCGCGCCCGAAAGCCCGCCCGTCTCCCCGGCCCAGCGCGACCGCAGCGGCGGACGGCCGATGGTGGTGTTCGACACGATCAGCGCATCGACCCGGTGATCGAGCACGCAGGCCGCGATATCGTCGATATCGGCGGGCTCCAGGTCGGGCGCGACCTTGAGGAAAATGGGCGGGCCGCCGGCCCCCCGCGCCGCCATCACCGCCGCCAGCAGCGCGTCCAGCGCCCCGCGATCCTGCAGCGCGCGCAGGCCCGGCGTGTTGGGCGAGGAAATGTTGACGGTCAGGTAATCGGCATGGGGTGACATGGCCTGCACGCCGGTGGCATAATCGGCGATCCTGTCCGCCGCATCCTTGTTCGCGCCGATATTGACGCCGATGATGCCGCCCCGGTCGGGCAAGCGCGGGCGCAATGCCGCCAGCCGCGCCGCCGCGGCGGCCTGCCCGCCATTGTTGAAGCCCATGCGGTTGATGACGGCCCGGTCCTCCACCAGCCGGAACAGGCGCGGGCGCGGATTGCCGGCCTGGGGCAGGGGGGTCAGCGTGCCCAGTTCGGCAAAGCCGAAGCCCAGCGCCGGCATCTTGTGCGCGACCAGCCCATCCTTGTCGAAACCCGCCGCCAGGCCGACGGGATTGGGGAAATCGATCCCCGCAACCCGGGTCGCCAGCATGGGATCGGCCGACACCGCGCGCGGTGTCGGCAGGCGCCGCAGCATCGCGATGGTGAAGGCGTGGGCCGATTCGGCATCGAGGCGGAAAAGCAGCGGGCGCAGCAGGGCATAGATCATGGCGCGGCTATGCCAGCGGCGGATGCGCCCGTCAAAAGTCCGAGTCGTTTCCGGGAAACACGGGCGGCGTGATCCTGCGCAATTTCCAGTGCCCGAAACCCGCGAAAATACCCCGTTTTCGACCGCAAAATGTCGATTCCATACAATAAACCGACAGGCAGAGTGGCGTAGAGCCGCCTAGCGACCCGAAGGGCTCTTGGTCGTGTGACAAAGAGACCTTTTCCTGGCCCGGTGGGATTCGTCCTGCCGGGCCATTTTGTTGGCGTACTGCTGCAGCCACCTGCCGAACCATGGCTTCCGCCGTTGCCGCGCTTTGCCATTAACTATGCTTCTGCTGTTGCACTGTGGCAAAGCCTGTCGCAGAAGGAAGGCGGTTCGGGAGACTAAAAGATGGTGATCACGGCATTGGGTCAAGCAAAGTGCGACCAAGGGACCGTGGCGCGCGATTGAACAGTGCCCCGCCGCCACGCATTTCTTGATCAACAGCCGAACGGATTCGTCGGCTTGCGCTATTTTGCGCCACCGGAATCACTGCGCCATGCCTTTGGCGCGCTCTATCTGTTCACGGCCGACCGCACGCAATTCACCGACACCACGCGGGCCGACTTCGGGCAACTGCGCTTCATGCTGAACGGGGGCGGCTTCTATCATTTCCACGATGGACGAGCGCTGCCCACGCCCGAAGTCTGCCTGCTCGGCCCGACATTCGGCGCGACGCGCTTCGTGCTCGACGGGCCGGGCTGTGTCATCGGGGTTTCGCTGCTGCCGCTGGGCTGGCTGGCGCTCGACTGTGGGGACGCAAGCGCGATGAGCGACCGCCTCGCCGACAAGACCGGGGCAGACCCCGCCTATCGCGCCCTGCTCACGCAATTGCGCGGCATCGACGGCGTCGATCAGGCCGTCGATGCCATCTGGTGCTTCCTGAAGACGCAGGTGCCGGCACCGCCGCCCGCCATCGCGCGCTTCGTGGCGGCGGTGGACGACTGGCTCGCCAACGAAAATTCGCCCCGCATCGAAATGCTGGCGGGCGTCACGGATCTGTCGGGCCGGCAGCGCGCGCGTCTGGCCAACCGCCTTTACGGGGCCCCGCCCAAGCTGCTCGCCCGCAAATATCGCGCGCTGCGCTGCGCCGCCAAGATCGTGGTGGACAAGCGGCCCTGGGCGGAGCTGTGCGACGAGGGCACCTTTTACGACCAGTCGCATTTCATCCGCGAGATTCGCCATTTCATCGGCCTGACCCCGCATCAGCTGATGTCCGACCCGACCGACGTCGCGCGCCTCACCCTGCAGCGGCGCGACATGGGCGGCGCGGTGGCGGAGATCAACCGGATCAGCTGATCCCTTTTGGGTTGATTTCCCGATCCCGAACGCCCACATGCGTAATCGGATCGAATCACTCTGATTTGAGAATGGTTCGCAGGAAACGTCACGAACGGGCGCCGCCAGGACAATGTGCCAGAGCTAATGAGCCAGAGCGAATGAGACTCTCCAGCCTTGCCGATTATGCGGTGGTGATGATGTCCGCCGCCGCCCGTCATTGCGGCCACGCCGGGCTTGACCCGGCGACCAACGCAAAACGGCCGAAGATGAACGCGACGACATTGTCCGCCGAAACCGGCATCCCGCTGCCGACCGCGCAGAAGCTGGTCAGTCGCCTGTCGGCCGCCGGCCTGCTGGAATCGACCCGTGGCACCGGCGGCGGCGTGCGCCTCAGCCGTCCGCCCGCCACCATCTCCCTTGCCGACGTGGTGGAGGCGGTGGAAGGCCCGATCGCCATGACCCCCTGCGCCGACCAGGGCGCGCATGACTGCACATTGGAGCAGGACTGCCGCGTGAAGCCGCATATGAACATCGCCAATGCCGCTGTGCGCCAGGCCCTTGCCGGCGTCAGCATTGCCAGCCTTTCCCGGGAACCCGCATGACCGAAGACGTGACCATCAGGAACCGCGAAGCGCAGGAAGCGGCGGACCGCGCGTCCGTCTACGAACATGGCTGGTCGTCGGCCATCGAACAGGATTTCGCGCCCAAGGGGCTGAACGAGGATACCGTCCGCTTCATTTCGGCCAAGAAGAACGAGCCGCAATGGCTGCTCGACTGGCGCCTGAAAGCCTTCGCCATGTGGAAGACGATGGAGGCGCCGGACTGGGCGAAGCTCAACGTGCCGCCGATCGACTATCAGGACGCCTATTATTATGCCGAGCCGAAGAAGAAGGCGGAGCTGAACTCGCTGGACGAGCTCGACCCGGAGATTCTGGCCACCTACAAGAAGCTGGGCATCCCCATTGCCGAGCAGGAAGTGCTCGCCGGGGTCAAGGGCGCGCGCAAGATCGCGGTGGACGCGGTGTTCGACAGCGTCTCGGTCGCCACCACCTTCCGCAAGGAGCTGGAGGAAGCGGGCGTCATCTTCCGCTCGATCAGCGAGGCGGTGCGCGAATATCCCGAGCTGGTGAAGAAGTGGCTGGGCAAGGTCGTGCCGATGCACGACAATTATTTCGCGACATTGAACTGCGCGGTCTTCTCCGACGGCACCTTCGTCTACATTCCGGAGGGCGTGCGCTGCCCGATGGAGCTTTCCACCTATTTCCGCATCAATGCGGAGAATACCGGCCAGTTCGAGCGCACGCTGATCGTCGCCGACAAGGGCAGCTATGTGAGCTATCTGGAAGGCTGCACCGCGCCGATGCGCGACGAGAACCAGCTGCACGCCGCCGTGGTGGAACTGGTGGCGCTGGACGATGCCGAGATCAAATATTCGACCGTGCAGAACTGGTATCCCGGCGACGCGGAGGGCAAGGGCGGCATCTATAATTTCGTCACCAAGCGCGCGCTGTGCCAGGGCAAGAACAGCAAGACGAGCTGGACCCAGGTGGAAACCGGCAGCGCCATCACCTGGAAATATCCCAGCTGCGTGCTGGCGGGCGAAAACAGCGTCGGCGAATTCTATTCCGTCGCGCTCACCAACAATAGGCAGCAGGCCGATACCGGCACCAAGATGATCCACCTGGGCAAGGGCAGCCGCTCGACCATCGTGTCGAAGGGGATTTCGGCGGGCAGGAGCAACAACACCTATCGCGGCCTCGTCCGCGTCAGCCCCACGGCCGAGGGCGTGCGCAACTTCACCCAATGCGACAGCCTGCTGCTGGGCGACCAGTGCGGCGCGCATACCGTGCCCTATATCGAGGTGCGCAACCCCAGCGCCCAGATCGAGCATGAGGCGACGACCAGCAAGATCAGCGACGACCAGCTGTTCTATGCCATGCAGCGCGGCCTGGACCAGGAAAGCGCGGTGTCGCTGATCGTCAACGGTTTCGCCAAGGAAGTGCTGCAACAGCTGCCGATGGAATTCGCGGTGGAAGCGCAGAAGCTGCTGGGGATTTCCCTTGAGGGGAGCGTGGGGTGACATCCGCACGCATTCCCGCTCGTCATGCTGAACTCGTTTCAGCATCCATTCCTCCTCTCGCGCAGTGGTCGCGTGGGGCACGATGGACCCTGAAACAAGTTCAGGGTGACGAAGAAGACATGCCGAAATTCGCGGGACGATCGCGGAACTGAAACGTTGAAGGACTGAATTTTGAGCGACGAAGACGATATCCAGGATGCCCTCGCCGATTTCGCGGAAGATGTCGGCAACGGACAGGCGTGGACTGCCGCCATCCGCATCCTGACCGAGGATTATGAACTGGAAGAAGGCGAGCTGGAGCCGCGCGCCATCAAGGATTTCGGCGATCTCGACGCCTATCAGGCGGAATGCCGTGCCGCGCTGGAAACGGGCGACAGCGCGATGACCGAGCGCCTGCGCACCGACAAGGCGTTCCAGAAGGCGAAGGCGCCCAATCTGGCGCGCATGGAGCCGGTGCAGGATTTCGTCACGGAGCTGTTCGCCAAGGGCCCGCCGGCGGACGCCGACTGGTGGCCCTATATGCCGATCAAGCGCTATATCGACACGCTCTTCCCCGCGCCGGGCGACGTGCGCGACATGGCGTTCTGGACCGCGCGCAGCCTGCAGCGCGTCCTTGAAAAGGAAGAGGCGAAGTGATGCTCGACATCCGGAACCTCACCAACGAAATCGACGGCAAGCCGATCCTGAAGGGCCTGTCGCTCAGCATCAATGCGGGTGAGATCCATGCGATCATGGGGCCG
Source organism: Sphingobium aquiterrae (assembly GCF_037154135.1). Taxonomy (NCBI): domain Bacteria; kingdom Pseudomonadati; phylum Pseudomonadota; class Alphaproteobacteria; order Sphingomonadales; family Sphingobiaceae; genus Sphingobium; species Sphingobium aquiterrae. The sequence continues at coordinate 119,570 of NZ_JBANFL010000009.1, read as the reverse complement.
AACGGCGCGGGCAAGTCGACGCTCGCCTACACGCTGGGCGGCCGCCCCGGCTATGAGGTGACGGGCGGCACCGCGACCTTCGAGGGCGCCGACCTGTTCGAGATGGCGCCGCATGAGCGCGCCGCCGCCGGGCTGTTCCTGGGCTTCCAGTACCCGGTCGAAATCCCCGGCGTGTCCAACCTGCAGTTCCTGCGCGAGAGCCTGAACAGCCAGCGCCGCGCGCGCGGCGAGAAGGAGCTGAACGGCGCCGAATTCATCCGCCTCGCCAAGGAAAAGGCGGCGCTGCTGGGCCTCGACATGGAGATGCTGAAGCGCCCGGTGAATGTCGGCTTTTCCGGCGGCGAGAAGAAGCGGGCGGAGATGGTGCAGATGGGCATCCTCGACCCGAAACTCGCGATCCTCGACGAAACCGACAGCGGCCTCGACATCGATGCGTTGAAGACGGTGGGCGCAGGCATCAACGCGATCATGCGCCAGAAGGAGGGCGGGCCGGACAAGGCCGTGCTGCTCATCACCCATTATCAGCGCCTGCTGGACTATGTGGCGCCCGATTTCGTGCATGTGCTGGCCGGCGGCCGCATCGTGAAGTCGGGCGGCCCGGAACTCGCGCTGGAACTGGAACGCGAAGGCTATGCCGAGGTGCTGGCGGCATGATGCGCAGCGTCGCCTTTCCCCCAACCGTCATCCCGGACCTGATCCGGGAACCATTGGCCCTGCGTCGCATAGATGCGCAACCCAAGCGCTCATGGATGCCGGATCATGTCCGGCATGGCGAGGGGGTGTGATGACGACCATCGCCCTTCCGACCCGCAAGGATGAAGCCTGGCGCTACAGCGATCTGGATGCCGCTGCGCGCGCATGGCCGCCGGCCGCACCGGAGCGAATCGCGGTGGCGGCGGGCGAAAGCGCGCATCGCCACCTGCTGCAGGATGCCGCCGAGGGCGCGACCGCGATCCATGACTATGTGATCCATGTGGGCGACGGCGCGACGCTGGACTTTCACCTGCTCAACATCGGCGGCACGCTGGGCCGCGTGACGCTGGATGTGACGCTGGGCCGGGGCGCGCATTTCGCGCTGGGCGGCGCCATCATCGGCGGCGGCGAACAGACGCTGGAGATCGTCACCACCGTCACCCATGCCGCGCCGGAGGCGACATCCCACCAGACCATCCGCTCCATATTGGGCGGCCGCGCGACGGGCAGCTATCTGGGCAAGATCGCGGTGGCGCGCGGCGCGCAGAAGACCGACGCGGAACAGTCGGTCAAGGCGATGCTGCTGGATCGCACCGCGACCGCCAATGCCAAGCCGGAGCTGGAAATCTACGCCGACGACGTGAAATGCGCCCATGGCGCGACCGTGGGCGAGCTGGACAGGACGGCACTGTTCTACATGGCCAGCCGCGGCATGGACCCGGCCACCGCCAAGACGCTGCTGCTGCAATCCTTCGTCGCCGGCGTGTTCGACGGCGTAGCGGACGATGAGGCCCGCGACATGCTGGAAGCGGCCGCGCTCGCCAAGCTGGCGTCGCTGGCGGGGGTGGACGCATGAACGACGACACCGCCTCCACCATGCGTCCCGAACTGATGGAAGGGCCGCTCTTTTCCGCGATGGAGGAACAGGGCATCGACAGGCTCGGCCTGGATGGATTCCTGAAACGCAGAAGCGACTTTCCCGGCATCGGCGACTGGCATTATCTCGACAGCGCCGCCACTGCGCAGAAGCCCCAAGCCGTGATCGACGCCATCGCCCGCGCCTATGGCGAGGATTATGCGACCGTGCATCGCGGCGTCTATGCCCGCTCCGCCAATATGACGCTCGCCTATGAGGCCGCCCGGCGGAAGGTCGCGGGCTTCATCGGCGCGGCGTCGGACAGCGAGATCGTCTATGTGCGCGGCGCGACCGAGGGCATCAACCTTGTCGCCCACAGCTGGGGCGAGGGGAACCTGAAGGCCGGCGACCGCATCCTGCTGTCGATGCTGGAGCATCACAGCAATATCGTGCCGTGGCAGATGCTGGCCGAACGGGTCGGCGCGCAGATCGACGTCGTGCCGCTGACCGCGGACGGCAGGATCGACCTCGACGCCATGGCCGCAATGATCACGCCGGCACATAAGCTGGTCGCGCTCGCCCATGTCTCCAACGTGCTGGGCTCGGTGCTCGACGCCCGGCGCGCGGCGGACATCGCCCATGCGGTCGGCGCGAAGATCCTGATCGACGGCTGCCAGGCCGTGCCGCGCCTTGCGGTGGACGTGGCTGCGCTCGATTGCGACTTCTACGTCTTTTCCGCGCACAAGCTCTATGGCCCGACCGGCATCGGCATATTGTGGGCGCGCAAGGACATCCTGGACGCCATGCCCCCCTATCAGGGCGGCGGATCGATGATCGACAAGGTGACGTTCGAGAAGACCACCTACGCCCCCGCGCCGACCCGGTTCGAGGCGGGCACGCCGCATATCGTCGGCGTCGTCGGCCTTGCCGCCGCGATCGACTATGTGGAGGGCATCGGCCTGGATGCCATCCACGCCCATGAATGCGCGCTGGTCGCCAGGGCGCGCGAGGCGCTGAGCGCCATGAACAGCGTCCGCCTGTTCGGCCCGGAGGATTCGGCCGGCATCCTCTCCTTCGAGGTGGAGGGGGTGCATCCCCACGATGTCGGCACCATATTGGACGAGGAAGGCGTGGCGATCCGCGCCGGCCACCATTGTGCCCAGCCGCTGATGCAGCATCTGGGCGTGGCGGCAACGGCGCGGGCGAGTTTCGGCATCTACAGCGACGAAAGCGACGTGGATGCGCTGGTGCGCGGCATTGCGCGCGTAAGGAAGATTTTCGGCAATGGCTGAGCATATGAACGAAGAACGCAAGATCGTGGTGGAAGAAGTGAGCGAGGTCGCGGCCCCGCCCAAGGTGCGCGTCGATGACGCCCCCGATCCGGCACCCGTCGCCGGAACCGGGGCCGGAACCGGCGAGCGCAAGCGCGATTATCTGGACGGCTTCCTGTCCACCACCCCCACGCCGGTCGCGGCCGGGGAACCGGGCGGCGACCTGTATGACGCGGTGATCGATGCGCTGAAGGAAATCTACGACCCGGAAATCCCGGTGAACATCTATGACCTTGGCCTGATCTATGGCGTGGACATCGCCGATGGCGGGCATGTGATCGTCACCATGACCTTGACGACGCCGCATTGCCCGGTCGCCGAATCCATGCCGGCCGAGGTCGAATTGCGTGTCGGCGCGGTGCCGGGCGCAGGCGACGTGGAAGTCAACCTGGTCTGGGACCCGCCATGGGACCCGGCCAAGATGAGCGACGAAGCGAAGCTCGAACTGGGAATGCTGTAATGACCACCGAGACCAAGACCCGCGCCCGCCCCGCCGCCGTCATCCTGACGGCAACCGCGGAGGCGCGCATCGCCGAGCTGATGGCGAAGGCACCCGAAGGGGCCATCGGCGTCAAGCTGTCGACGCCACGCCGCGGCTGCTCGGGCCTTGCCTATTCGGTCGACTATGTGACGCAGGAAGCCAAGTTCGATGAAAAGATCGAGACACCCGGCGGCACCTTCTACATCGACGGCGCATCGGTGCTGTACCTGATCGGATCGACGATGGACTGGGTGGAGGACGATTTCACCGCCGGCTTCGTGTTCAACAACCCCAATGCCAAGGGCAGCTGCGGCTGCGGCGAGAGCTTCACGGTCTGAGGCTCATGGAGCCGCAAACCGCTCTAGAATCCCACCGCATAACGCAGCGCGCCGCCCAGCTCCGCCGGCACCCAGGCATTGTTGCCGCCTTCATGCCGCCAATAGCCATTGGCATCCAGCCGGCCCGGCCCGAACCACAGGCCATAGCTGAGCTCGCCGTCCCGCTCCCGCCCGCGCGGTGCGAGGCCCAGGCGCTGGCGCGTCCATTGCGCGGTGCCGGTCGCATCATCATAGGCGCCCGGTAGGGTCAGCATGATCCCGCCATGGCTGACCCGCAACGGCTGGGCGAGGCGCAGCGCCAGATGATCGTCGCGGGAAAGCAGCCCCCGCCGCGACAGATCGACCGACCAGGCATCGCTGCGCAGCCGCGTATCGGCCGCCCGCGTCCACCCCTGCCGCATGGCAGCACCCAAGTGCCAGCCACCGCCAAGCGCGGCCTGTGCCGCCATATCCAGAAACAGGCTTTGCCCGGCGCGCGGACCGATGGCGGCATCGAACCGCGCGCCCAGCAAGGTCCGGTCCTCCTTCAGCCAGCCAAGGCCGGCGGACAGGCCGATCGGCCCGAACTGCCGGTCCATCGCCACGGAAGCGCTGGCATAGCCATCCCCACGGGCATCCCGCCGGGGATCGAGGCGGGGCGCGTCGGCATCCGGCGCGAGGTCCGTGGCCCCCACCTGTCCCCGCGCCATCGACGCCGTCAGCGCGAAGCCGCCGCCCAGCCGCTGGCGCACGGCCATGCTCTCCATCCCCTGCGCGGCAAAGCCATGGTCGTTGCCCGCGCGCTGCGCCAGCAGGAAAGCGCCCGCATCCGATCCGCCCGCCGCATCGGCCAAGGCCGGCGCCGCGCTTTGGGAAAAGCCCATGGTCACGGCGGTTCCGCCTCCCAGCGCCATGCTGAAACTGCCCGAAAGCGCGCGGCCCCGCGCCCGGCCCGTCGACGTCAGCGAAGCGCCTCCATCATCGTCGCGCACAGCCATGCCCGGCGCGAAACGCAGGGACAGGGAGAGCGGCCCGCTCGCCAACGCCACCTGCCGCTGCGCAAAGGCCAGCACGGGCGCAAGCACCTGTTCGGGCGCAGCGCGTTGCAGCGTCGCCTTCACGTCCAGCGCATAGGCGCGGCCCAGCCCGTCCACCATCACCGCCATCGGCGAAGCCTGCGCCGAGGCATCGCCCATCGCGGCCGACAGCGTGCCATTGGCGGTCGGGGAGATCGGCGTCGCGCTGCCGGCAAGGCTGGTCGTGCCGGAGGGGGCAAAGGCGGCGGCGACATCCAATATGCCGCGCCCATAGACGGCATCCGTGCCCGTCGCGCCCGCGTCCTTCGCCCGGTTCATCAACAACTGCACGATCTGCGCGCCGGAAAGATTGGGGAATGCCTGCGCCAGCAATGCCGCCGCCCCCGCGATCTGCGGCGCGGAAAAGGAGGTGCCGTCGAAATCATAGGCAGTGCCGTTCTGGTCCTGCGACAGCACGCCTTGCCCCAGCGCGAACAGGGTCGCGTCCTCGAAGCCCTGGGCGCCGTCGGAAAACGCGCTCTTCGTGCCCGATGCATCCACCGATCCGGCAACGATCACCAGCCCGCGCGCCACCGCCGATCCCGCGAGCGAGGCGGGCAGCGGATCGGGCGATGCCGCGCCGTCATTGCCCGCCGCGATCACGATGACGATGCCGGCCGCCGTCGCGCGATCCACCGCCGCCACCAGATCGCTTGTCGCGGCCGCCCCGCCAAGCGAGATGTTGACCACCCGCGCGCCGTTCACCCGCGCATGGTCGAGCGCGCTGGCGATGGCCGTGGTGCTGTGGCTGCAGCTGCTGCCCTCGCTTGTGATCCCGCCCGCGCAACTGCCCGGCGTGTCGGTGCGCAGCGCCATGATGGTCGCGCCCCAGGCCATGCCCAGCACGAAGCGATCGTCGCGCGCGGCCGCCAGCACGGTGGCGACCGCCGTGCCATGGCCGCCCGCATCCTCGATCCCGCCATTGCCCGCGAAATCGGCCGAGGCGCTGCTGATCCGCCCGGCAAATTCGCTGTTGGCCGTGGCGATCCCCGAATCGATGACGCCCACGGCAACGCCCGCGCCGCTCGCGCCCGCCGCATAGGCGGTCAGCGCACCATGGGCGGCCGGCCCGCCGGAGCGCGCATATTCGCTTGTGGCAAAGGCGCCGGGCGTGGGCGCAGGGGAGGGCGCGGGCGCGGGCGTGGGGGCGGGCGCAGGCGTGGGCGTCGCGTTCACGCCACCACCGCCGCACCCGGCCAGCATCAGCGCCAGGCCGATGCACGGCAGCGACCGCAAAAGACGGCAACGCCTCTCCCGCAATCCGGTCCCGCCCATCCCATATCCCCCAATGCGCCCCACGCCCCTCATAGCCCGGCCGCCATCGCGCGCCCATAAATTTGACGCGATCCATGCGCTCGCCGCTTGCCCTTGCCACAGGCGGGGACTAGGCACGCGGCCATGCGCGCCGAATTCGCCCATGTCGACGCCTGGATCTTCGATCTGGACAATACGCTGTATCCGGCGAAGGTGGACCTGTTTGCCCTGATCGACGTGAAGATGGGCGAGTTCATCCAGGGCCTGCTGGGCTGCGACCCGGCGCAGGCGCGTGTCGTGCAGAAGCGCTATTTCATGGAGCATGGCACGACGCTGTCGGGGCTGATGCGCCATCATGGCATCGAGCCGCGCGCTTTCCTCGATTATGTCCACGACATCTCGCTGGACCGGCTGGAGGTCGATCCGGCGCTGAACGCGCATATCGCGGCACTGCCCGGCCGCCGCCTGATCTTCACCAATGGCGACCATGACTATGCCGTGCGCGTGATCGACAAGCTGGGCCTGACCGGCGCGTTCGAGCTGATCCACGACATCCACGCCTGCGAATATGTGCCCAAGCCCGATCCCTCGGGTTATCGCTCGCTGTGCAGCGCCTATGGCGTGGCGCCGACCCGCGCCGCCTTTTTCGAAGATATGGCGCGCAACCTGAAGCCGGCCAAGGCGATCGGCATGACCACCATCTGGGTCAATAACGGATCGGAGGCGGGCCATGTCGATGCCCATCCCGACCATATCGACCATGAAACCGACCATCTGACCCCTTTTCTGGGGCACATTCTTGGAGCCTGACATGAGCGAGCAGCTGATTTCCACCATCGAGGCCGCGTGGGAGGACCGCGCGAACATCGGCCTTTCGACCGGCGGCGATGTCCGCACCGCGGTCAACAAGGCGCTGGCCATGCTGGACGCGGGCGAGGCGCGCGTCGCGCAGCCGACCGAAGCCGGCTGGCAGGTCAACCAGTGGCTGAAGAAGGCGGTGCTGCTCTCCTTCCGCCTCAACGACAATGCGCTGGTCCCCGGCGGCCCCGGCGCCAGCTTCTGGTGGGACAAGGTGCCCAGCAAGTTCACCGGCTGGGGCGAGGCGGAATTCCGCGCCGCCGGCTTTCGCGCGGTGCCCGGCGCCTTCGCCCGCGCCGGCGCGCATGTGGCGAAGAACGTCATCCTGATGCCCAGCTTCGTCAACATCGGCGCCTTCGTGGACGAGGGCACGATGGTCGACACCTGGGTGACGGTGGGCAGCTGCGCGCAGATCGGCAAGAATGTGCATCTTTCGGGCGGCGTCGGCATCGGCGGCGTGCTGGAACCGCTGCAGGCGGACCCGGTCATCATCGAGGATGACTGCTTCATCGGCGCGCGCTCCGAAGTGGTGGAGGGCGTGCGCATCGGCAAGGGTTCCGTCCTGTCGATGGGCGTGTTCATCACCAGCACGACCAAGATCGTCGACCGCACCACCGGCGAAGTCTTCGTCGGGCACGTGCCGCCTTATTCCGTGGTCGTCCCCGGCTCCCTGCCCGGCAAGCCCCTGCCCGACGGCACGCCCGGCCCCAACCTTGCCTGCTGCGTGATCGTGAAGCGCGTGGACGCGCAAACGCGCTCCAAGACCGCGATCAACGACCTGCTGCGGGACTGAGCAAGCAGCTTTCTCCTTGCCGTCATCCCGGACTTGATCCGGGATCCAGGAGCGCAAGCGCCAGAGCATTCATGCCATGCTTGGCTTGCGCCCATGGATCCTGACTTTCGTCAGGATGACGGCGAGAGAGGGGCATTGCCTAGCAACCGCGCCGTCGCCCATGCCGCCGCTTCCGCGACCACCGCATCCTCATCCTGGAGCAGCGGCGCCAGCGCGCCGAGCAGCGCCGGATCGCCGCTGTTTCCCGCCGCGATCGCAGCGTTGCGCACCATCCGCCCGCGCCCGATGCGCTTGATCGGCGATCCCGAGAACACCTCCCGGAACGCCGCATCGTCCAGCGCCAGCAGATCGGCAAGCGCGGGTGCGGCCAGTTCCGCCCGGCCCACAAAGGCGCGATGCGCAGACGCCGCCTGCGCGAACTTGTTCCATGGGCACACCGCCAGGCAATCGTCGCAGCCATAGATGCGGTTGCCCATGCCCACCCGGAATTCCTCCGGGATCGGCCCCTTATGCTCGATGGTGAGGTAGGAGATGCAGCGGCGCGCATCCAGCCGGTAGGGCGCGGGAAAAGCGTCGGTCGGGCACGCCGTCTGGCAGGCAGTGCAGCGCCCGCAATGGTCCTGCCCCGGCGCGTCCGGGCTCAGATCCAGCGTGGTGTAGATCGCACCCAGGAACAGCCAGCTGCCCGCAGTACGGCTGACGAGATTGCTGTGCTTGCCCTGCCAGCCGAGCCCCGCCGCCTGCGCCAGCGGCTTTTCCATGACCGGCGCGGTATCCACGAACACCTTGAGTTGCGTATCCGGCACCGTTTCCACCAGCCAGCGGGCCAGCGCCTTCAGCGCCTTCTTCACGATGTCGTGATAATCCTGCCCCTGCGCATAGACGGAGATGCGCCCCCGGTCGCCCACCCCCTCCAGCGCCAGCGGATCGCGGCCGGGCGCATAGCTCATCCCCAGCATGATGACCGTTCGCACCTCCGGCCACAGCGCTACGGGCGCGCTGCGCTGCTCCGCCCGGTCCGCCATCCACAGCATGTCGCCATGGCAGCCCGCATCCAGCCAGGCCCGCAACCGCGCCGCCGTTTCCGGCGCGGCATCGGCAGGCGCGATGGCGCAATCGGCAAAGCCGAGCGCGATCGCCTGCGCCTTCAGGCGCGCTTCCAGGCTTTGTGTTTGATCCGTCATCACGTGTCGCTATCGTGGGGCCAATGACCGGTAATCCCACATCGCACCGCTATGCCGTTGAAGCGCACGGACTTGTCAAGACATTCGGCGATTTCCGCGCGGTGGACGGCATCGACCTCAACGTGCCGACAGGCAGCATCTTCGGCATATTGGGCCCCAATGGCGCGGGCAAGACGACACTGCTGCGCATGCTGCTGGGCATCATCGACCCGGATGAAGGCACCCGATCGCTGCTCGGCAATGCCCAGCCGCTGAAGATGGCCCGCCAGGTCGGCTATCTGCCCGAGGAGCGCGGGCTCTATCCCGCGATGAAGGCGGCCGAAGCCATCGCCTTCATGGGCGCGCTGCGCGGCCTGCCGCTGAAGATCGGGCGGGTGAAGGCCCGCGCATTGCTCAACGCCCATGGCCTGGGCGACGCCGCAGACAAGCCCATCCGCACCCTCTCCAAGGGCATGGCGCAGACGGTGCAGCTGATGGGCACCATCGTCCACAGCCCCCGGCTGATCGTGCTGGACGAGCCCTTTTCCGGGCTCGACGCGATCAACCAGGGCAAGCTGGAAGCGCTGATCCGCGCCCATGCGGCAAGCGGCGTGACGGTGCTGTTCTCCACCCATGTCATCGCCCATGCCGAGCGGTTGTGCGAACGCATCGCCATCGTCGCGGGCGGGCGCATCCGCTTCGAAGGATCGGTCAGCGACGCGCGCGACCGGCTGGCGCCGCAGGTGCGGCTGGAAACCCGCGCGCAGGACGGGCCATGGCGCACGGCCATCCCCGCCGGGGCGGAGCATCATGGCCGCGTCTGGCAATTTCCGCTGCCCGAAGCGGGGATCGAACCGCTGCTCGGCGCGCTGATCGCCGGCCATGCGGGAATCGAGAGCCTCTCCATCGAGCGGCCCGGCCTGCACGATGCCTTCGTCGCCATCGCCGGCGAAGCGGCCGCACTGGACATGGGGCCGGATGCCCCCATCGAAGACGAAGCGGAGGCAGCGGCATGAGCATCTGGCGCGCCGCGCTCGTCATCGCCCGGCGGGATTACACCGCCGTCATCTTTTCCAAGGCGTTCATCCTGTTCCTCATCGGCCCGCTCTTTCCGCTGCTGATCGGCGTGGTGGCCGGCAATCTGGGCGAGCGCATGGGCGATGCCGCCGCCCGCCCGCTGATCGCCATCGCCATGGCGCCGGCCGATGCCGCCGCGATCGAGCGCGTCCACGCCCGGCTGGCGCGGGACATGGGGGAGGGCGACCTGCCCAACCTCATCGGCCATCCGCAGGGGAGCGATCCCCGCGCCTTGCTGGCGGCGAAGAACCAGAAGGCGGTGCTCGTCCTCTCCGGCACGCTACAGGCCCCTGTGCTGACCGGCCCCAGGAGCGCAATCGACATGCTGCGCGGAAACGTCGCCCTGATGGCCAGCATGGCGCGGGCGGGCAATGCCCTGCCACAGACCGCCGTCCGCACGCAGATCGTGAAGGTGGCGGGCGGCGCCGCGCCCGGCCGGGCACGGCTCCTCACCGGCCGCGCCGCGCAGGTGCTGATGTTCATGCTGACGATGCTGCTCGCCGGCATGGTCCTCTCCAACATGGTCGAGGAAAAGACCAACAAGGTGATCGAGGTGCTGGCCGCCGCCGTGCCGGTGGACGCGATCTTCCTGGGCAAGCTGCTGGCGATGCTGGCCATGTCGCTCACCGGCATCGCGGTCTGGGGGTCGGCCGCCGCGATCGGCATCGCGCTGGTCAGCGGCGGCAGCGGTGGCGGCCTGCCCGCGCCGGCGGTGGGCTGGCCGCTCTTCGCGCTGCTCGGCATCCTCTATTTCGCCACCGCCTATACGCTGCTGGGGTCGCTGTTCCTGGGCATCGGCGCGCAGGCGACGACGGTGCGAGAGGTGCAGACGCTGTCGATGCCGGTCACGATGATGCAATTGGTCATGTTCTTCATCGCCAGCTATTCGGTCGACCGTATGGGTAGCGCGCAGGAAATCGGCGCCGCCGTCTTTCCCTTCAGCTCCCCCTTCGCGATGATCGCCCGCGCCACGCAAAGCGATGCGATCTGGCCGCATGTGCTGGCGTTGGGCTGGCAATTGCTGTGGGTGGCGATCATCCTGCGGGTGGGCGTGCGGCTGTTCCGCCGCCATGTGTTGAAATCGGGCGGCGGCGGCCGCATCTTCACATTCCGGAAACGATCCGTACCATCCTGACGCGCCATCCGTGACGTCAGCGGGCGGACACGCGGATGCCCTCGCAGCACCGGCATGGAAGGAGCAGCGCATGAACGCAATGATGAGCAGACGGGCCGCGCTGGCCGGCGGCGCGCTAACCGCCATGGCACTGGCGATCGGCATTGGCCCGGATTGGGGCCCGAATTGGGGCGCAGCGGACGCCGCCACCTATCCCGTCACCATGACGCCCGAGCAGTGGAAGAAAAAGCTGACGCCCCGGCAATATGCCGTGCTGCGCGAGCAATCGACGGAATATCCCTTCACCAGCCCGCTCAACAAGGAACATCGCAAGGGCATTTTCTCCTGCGCGGGCTGCGGGCAGAAGCTGTTTTCCTCCGCCACCAAGTTCGACAGCGGCACCGGCTGGCCCAGCTTCTGGCAACCGCTGCCCCGCGCCGTGGGCACCAGCACCGACCGGATGCTGGGCTATGCACGGACGGAAGTGCATTGCGCGCGCTGTGGCGGCCATCTGGGCCATGTCTTCGATGACGGGCCGAAGCCCACGGGCCTGCGCTATTGCATGAATGGCGACGCGATGATCTTCACGCCGACACAAGCCTAGAGCATTTTCAAATTGACCGTTTACGGTCAATGGCTCGGAAAATGCGACAACAAAGGACGAGAGCGTTTTCGCTCATAGTGAAAACGCTCTAGCGGACGACGCGATACGCCTTGAGCGGCCCCTTGATCGCCACGGGCCGCAGCCAATGCGGCAACCGCCCCCTGGCGAGCATCGCGGCAAGGCCGTCGGGGTTTTCCTTCGCATAGCCGGACAGTTCGTTGAGGCCGGGGCAGACGACCAGATAATCCGGCCCGCGCCCGCCATTGATGCCCGCCATTGCCCTGCGCGCCTGTTCAGGCGGCATGGTGAAGGCGCGGATGACGGTGGTGATCCCGGCGACGTTGCGATGATGGCCGGTGCCGACGACGCTGTGCCCGGTGCCGATCAGGATGGCCGGGCCGATATCGAGCGGCGCGAGGATCACGCCCCCCGGCAGCGCATTGAGCGGCGCGATGGTGGCCGCCGCAGCGCAATCGGCCTTCGGCGCTTCCGCCTTTGCCTGCCGATCGCCCGCAAGCGCAATCCACGCCGAGGCGATGCCGACCGGGGTCAGCAGCACCAGCAGCACCATGGCCGCCACCCGCGCCGGTGCGCGCGCGAAACGCTGCACCCGCGCCGCAAGCGTGGCGAGCATCCATGCGATGCCGGGCAGGGCGAAGAGATGCGCGACCGTCATCGCACGCAGGACCATGACGGAAACCAGAATGGCCCCGGCCAGTAATAGCGCCATGGCGATCCAGCGATCCTGGGCGCCGGTTTCGCCCGGATTGAAGCAGAACCGGCTCCGGGTCCGTTTGTTTTCCGCATTTTCCGGGTCGTCAGCTGATGCCACCTGACTTGAAAATGCTCCAGCGTCCCGGTCCCGCGCGGCGCGCATGGCGCCGAGCGTCGCGGCAAGGCCGAGCAGCGAGGGCAGCAGCAGCACGCCGCGCAGGGCAGGCGCCTGTTCCCAGACCGGCCGCCCCTCTATCACCTGCAGATACCACAGCCGATAGGCCAGCGGATCGAGCGTCTGGAACGGCCCTGCCAGGCATTGCTGCCCAAGGGCAAGGAAGAGTATAATGGCGAGCGCGCCGCCCGCCGCCGGAATCGCAAGGCGCGCGACCGGCCCCGGCATCGGAAGCATCATCCGCCCCACACCCAATGCCAGGGCAAAGCCGATCAGCGGCAACAGATAGACCGGCGAAAGCGAATCGCAGTGCGAGACCAGCCCGGCGCTCCATCCCCTGCCGCCCAGCAGCAACAGCAGCGAAGCCCCCGCCAGCACGCCGGCATAGGCGCGCAGACGCGGCCCCTCCTGCGGCCGCACGAATTGCCACAGCGCCAGCAGCCCCGCGATCATCGCGGCATAGGGCAGCCCTTCGCTGGAAATCTGCAACCATGTCGCCATGGCGAGCCCGGCGACCATGCCGCCGCGCCGCGCCTTGCTATCGAACACGCCGCCAAGCGCGACAGCGGCCATCAGGATCTGCCAGCCATGATGGTCGATCCGCAGCGGCGTGAACTGCACGAGGATGGAAAGCGTGGTGACGAGCAGGCCCACCGCCAGCAACGCCAGCCTGGGCCCGGCGACAAGGCGCGCGGCGCGGTGCAACGCAATGCACAGCGCGAGCAGCAGCAGCATCGGCACGGCAATGCAGGCGACCAGTTCCGCCTGCGCCGCGCCCAGCAACGGGCGGCACAGCAGGATGATCGCGGCGATCGGCAGGTCGACGATGCGGGACCAGTGCATCGGCCCGCCAAGCGGCGGATTGACGCGATGCTGGCTGACGTCGAACCAGCCCTGCCCCGCGATCAGATCGCGCACCTGCTGCAACCGCATGGCATCGTCAGGATCGCGAAAGCCCATGCGCCACAGGCCGTCGCCCGACTGCCACAGCATGAACAGGCAGCAGGCCAGCCACAGCAGCATGATGACGAGATATGGCCGCCGGTCGATCAGGCGCGGGCCAGAATCGGTCATCGCACGTCAACCCCTTGGACTATCGACATGCGAACACGACCGACTTGCGCAGCATATAGGTCGCCTGGAAGCTGACGGCGACGGCGACAAGCTTGGCGATGCGCGGATCAAGCCCGAGCATGTCGCCAATGCCTACGATCGCGGCGGTGATCGCAAGGCCGGCGACCGCCGATCCCAGGAACAGCGCCTTCTGCCGGGCACGCCCTTCACGCGAATAGGCGATATGGCCGATGAACACGGAGCGGCTGGACAGCAGCCAGTGCGCGCCGATGCCCGCGCCATAGCCGAGCACCGAAGCCACGGCAGCGGGCATGCCGGCATTGAGCAACAGCAGGAACAGGCCGCCGTCGACAGCCAGCGCCGTCGCGCTGGCCGCGAGATAGCGGGCATAGGTGCGGCGCCACATCCGCTCGGCCGGCCAGGTCATCGCCGCGCGCCCATCGTCGCTCAGGCCGCCCTACGCACGCGGCTCGGCACCAGGCGCTCGCTGGCCAGCGCCGCGCGCTCGCCCGCCGCATCCTGCCCTTCCTCGCCGCTTTCATGATATTCGGCGTCCTCGTTGACGGCCCAGATGTCATAGACCCGCGCGCCCGCCACGATGTTGCGCACGGTCAGCATCGCCGTCATCATCGCATGGTCCTGATTATTATAGCGGTGCATGCCGTTGCGGCCGACCATGTGCAACGTGGGATAGCGCGCCTCCAGCTCGGTGCGCATGGCGAGCACATTGGCGGCATAGGCATCGTCATAGACCGGATAGGCCTTTTCCTGCCGCACCACCGCGCCGCCCACCACATCCTGCGGTCGGCACAGGCCCAGCGTCGCCATCTCGCGCGTGGCGAGCGCGATCAGATCGTCGTCGGCCGACGCCCACAGGCCGTCGCCCTCGAAGCAGAAATATTCCAGGCCCACACAGGCAAGGCTTTCGTCCGGCACCATTTCGGGCGACCAGCTGCGGAAATTCTGGATGCGGCCGACCTTCACCTTGCTGTCGTGGATGTAGATCCAGTTGTCCGGGAACAGGTCGTCGGACCGGATCATCAGCGCGACGGTCAGGAAATCGCGATATTTAAGGTCCAGCGCCTGCGGCATGATCTGCGGCAGCGGATGGATACGCCCGGCCAGCTCGCGCATCGGCGCGGAGCTGATGACATGGGCGGCATTGATCGCCACCATCTGCCCATCGGCGCGCGTCGCCTGCACCGTCCAGCGGCCCGTCACCTGATCCTGCGACAATTGCTTCAGCGCATGGCCCATCAGCACGCTGTTACCGCCGGCCACCACATGGTCGCGCGCGGCATCCCACATCATGCCGGGGCCAAGGCGCGGATAGCGGAAGCTTTCCAGCAGCGTCTTGGTTTCCATGCCGTCATTGGGCCGCTTGTTGAGCCCCAGCGATCGCTTGAGCCCGTCCTTCACCGCGCCCCAGAGCGACAGCCCCTTGATCCGCTGCGCCGCCCAGTCCGCCGACATCTCGTCGCACGGCATGCCCCACACCTTTTCGGTATAGGTCTTGAAGAAGATGGAGAAGAGCTTGTGGCCGAAGGCGTTGACAGTCCAGTCCTGGAAGGAACGGACATTGCGGTTGGGGAACAGCCGCGCCTTCGCGAAGCTCGCCATGCACAGGGTCGACCGCCACAGGCCCAGGTTCCACAGCGCCTCGAACGCGCGGAGCGGATAGCTGTAGAACTTGCCCTCATAATAGATGCGGCTCATCCGCGGCCGCTGGATGAAATCATGCGGCAGGATCTCGTTCCACAGGTCCACGACCTCCTTCGATTTCGAGAAGAAGCGGTGGCCGCCAATATCGAATCGAAAGCCGTCATGTTCCACGGTGCGGCTGATCCCGCCGACATAGACGGGGTCCTTCTCGATCACGGTGACGCTGTAGCCTTGCCTGGTCAGCAGATAGGCGGCGGTCAGGCCCGCCGGGCCAGCCCCGATGATCGCGACGTCGACGTCCTGCTCCGAACGCGGCATGATATTGATCCCCCGGATAAGCTTCGTAGCTTCGGGGTGAAGGAAATGCTCTAAGAAGTGGTTAACGCCGCCATAACTTCTGGCGACGGAAGGGGAGGGGCGGGCTGGCGATCGGGCCGGCCCGCCCCACGCCATTGGGCGTCAGCTGGCGCGCATAGCCGCCACGCGCGCGGAAAGATCGCGCTGCGCGCCGGAATAGGCCCCATCATAGCACAGGCGGTAATCGCCCAGCTGATACAGGTCGCGCACATCGTCAGCACGGCAGACGGTCTTGGACGCATAGCGGATGCGATAGCCCGCGCGGGTGACGGCACGATCCTGCCGCAGGTCGAGGTCGGCAAGCGACACGCGCATGGTGCGGGTTTCCCGGCCGGACTGGCCCGTCACCACCATGTCGTCATTGTCCAGCTGGGTGGCCCAGCCCGCGCTGTCGGCGATTGTCGACAGCGGCAGCAACAGCAGCGCTGCCCCCGCCATCATCAGGGTCTTGTGCATCGAACATCCTCTCATATCTTTTTTGCCGCCCGGCCGACGCAGAACGCGCCATGGGCCGATCGGGTGCGTGAAACATAAGGAGAATGGCGGAAAAATGCCAGTCTCCCGGCATTTTTCCGCCATCTCTTGCCTATCTGCTGCAACGCGTCAGACGGCGCTGCGCCGCACCAGAACCGCCATCAATGGCGGAAATGGCGCATTCCGGTGAAGACCATGGCCAGGTCGGCCTCATCCGCCGCGGCAATCACTTCGGCGTCGCGAATAGAGCCGCCGGGCTGGATGACAGCCGTCGCGCCCGCCTCCACCGCGGCCAGCAGACCGTCGGCGAAGGGGAAGAAGGCGTCCGATGCGACGGCGGAACCGATGGTGCGGGCTTCCGCCCAACCGGCCTTGTCGGCGGCATCCTTCGCCTTCCATGCGGCGATGCGCGCGGATTCGAGGCGGTTCATCTGCCCCGCGCCGATCCCCGCCGTGCTGCCGCCCCTGGCATAGACGATGGCGTTCGACTTCACATGCTTGGCCACCGTCCAGGCGAACAGGCAATCGGTCAGTTCCTGCTCGGTCGGCGCGCGCTTCGTCATCACCTGCAGCGCGGCGCGGTCGACACGGCCATTGTCGCGGCTCTGGACCAGCAGCCCACCGGCGATGCTCTTCATCGCCAGGCCGGGCCGCGCGGGATCGGGCAGTTCGCCGGTCAGCAGCAGACGCAGGTTCTTCTTCTTCGCGAAGATCGCCTTCGCATCCTCGTCCGCATCGGGCGCGGCAACGACTTCGGTGAAGATGCCGCTGATCGCTTCCGCCGTGGGGCCATCCAGCGGGCGATTGACCGCGATGATGCCGCCAAAGGCCGACACGCTGTCACAGGCAAGCGCCGCCTCATAGGCTTCGATCAGCGTCTCGCCGGTCGCCACGCCACAGGGATTGGCGTGCTTCACGATCACCACGGTCGGCGGCCCGTCGCGGAATTCGCTCACCAGTTCCAGCGCGGCGTCGGCATCGTTGTAATTATTGTAGCTCAGCGCCTTGCCCTGCAGTTGCTTCGCCTGCGCGATGCCGTTGGCCGTGGGGCCGAGCGGCAAATAGAGCGCGGCGGACTGGTGCGGATTCTCGCCATAGCGCAGCGTGGTCGAGAGCCTGCTGGCGACGCTCAGCGTCTCGGGGAACATCACGCCCTGGTCGGCATGGGCGAACCATCCGGCGATCATGCTGTCATAGGCGGCGGTGGCGGCATAGGCCTTGCCCGCCAGCATCCGGCGGAAATCATAGCTGGTCGCGCCGGCATTGTCCGCCATCTCCGCGATCAGCCGGGCATAGTCGGCGGGATCGGTCAGGATCGCGACGCTTTCGTGATTCTTTGCCGCCGAACGGACCATGGAGGGGCCACCGATGTCGATATTCTCGATGATCTCCTCACGCTCGGCACCCTTGGCGACGGTCGCGGCAAAGGGATAGAGGTTGACGACGACCAGATCGATCGCGCCAATCTGGTGGGCGTCCATCGCCGCGACATGCTCGGGGTTGCCCCGCACCGCCAGCAGGCCGCCATGCACCTTGGGGTGCAGCGTCTTGACGCGCCCGTCCATCATCTCGGGGAAGCCAGTGAGGTCGGAGATGTCCATGACCTCCAGCCCAGCCTCACGGAGCGCCTTCGCCGTGCCGCCGGTCGACACCAGTTCCACGCCATGGCCGGCGAGCGCCTTGCCCAGATCGGCAAGGCCGGTTTTGTCCGACACCGAAAGCAGAGCCCGGCGGATCGTTACGTCAGTCATGTTCGTCTTTCTATCCTACGCGTTTCAGCAGCCAGCCGATACTGATGCCACCCGGCAATGCTTCGCCGGTAACGACAAGCTGGTTGGTGGCGTGGGGGCGGCCATCGCCATCCACCCACAGGCTTTCCTCAATGGAAATAGTGCCGGCGCCCGCGCGGAATTGCCACAGGGCGCCCATGTCGATGCGCAGTAACGCGCCCTTTTCATCCGCCGTCAATGTCGGCTCGACACCGGGGGCGAGGTGGAAGCGCAGCGCGAAGGGCACGGGCGCGGGCTTCCTGCGCCGCTCGGCGGGGAGCAACATGTCCTCGCCCCGGATTTCCTTGCCGTCGTTCGACAGCATCAGCAGCCGGCGATGCATATAGCCCAGCCGCCGCACATAACCGTCATGGCTGATGTCGAGGCGGCTGCCGGTCTCGAACTCCTGCCGGCTGAACTCGACCTCGGTCACGCCCCGACCCAGCGTGCCGTCGGGCAGGATGGCGGTGCTGTTGCTGTCCGACAGGATGAGGGTGCTGTGCGCGGCGGTCGTGCGCAGGCCCTGCGCCAGCCCTTCGGGAATCTGCGCGCCGGCAAGCCCGGCGCCGCCGCAATTGACGATCAGGCGGTGCTGTCCGTCGCTCACCTCGATCGCGCCGGTCGAGGCGCAGCCGGCCACCGCCAGCCGCGCGACCGGCGGCGGGGCTGCATCCACCTGAATGATCGTGGAGCCCGCCGAAAGCCGCTGATAGCCCCAGTCGCGCGCCTGCCGCAGTGGCCGTGCGCGCACGCCGGTGGCCGCGATCACAGCGGCCAGCTTCTCGGCGCTCACGGCACCCGCGCCCTGCCAGTTGCCGATCCCGCCATCGCCATGGGTCAGGCCCAGCAGTGCCGGCACCGTGCGGGCCATCGCCTCCGCAACGAAGCCGGGCGCCGCTTCGCGCATCGCCTCATAGACGGCGTGGACCATCGCCAGCAGCATGATGCCATCCAGCTGCGCCATCGGCGAGCGGGAGATCGTGCCGCCATCGGGATAGAAGACATCGTCGACGGCGCGGCGCAGCCCGGCCTCGCCGAAATGGCGGCGCGGGCCGCCGCCGGGGATCAGCAGCGACGCGGCGACGATGCCGCCCCAGGCGACCAGGCGGGGCAGGCCCTGCGGCGCCTTGTCCGCGCCGCGATCCAGATGCCGGGCGGTGCGCGCGATGCAGTTGAGCACCAGCGAGCGATAGACGAGATCGCTGGAGGAGAGGATCAGCGGCGCATGCGCTGTCCAGAAAAAGATGCGCCAGCCGGCATTGTCCGCCCGCCATGCCGGCTCGCTCGGCCGGTCGCCATGGGCGGCCAGCCATTTGCGCATGATCGCCTCGGCAATCGGCGCGCCCTGTTCGCGCGTCGCGACGGTCGACAGGTCGCGCAGCCAGCGGAAGCTGTGGATATAGTCGGAAAAGGCCGGCGCCACGTCCAGCGTGGCGAAATCCAGCGTGTCGATCGGCTGCTTCATGCCCCGGAACAGGAAATAGCCCGCGCGCATCGCCTTGCCCGCGCGCGGATCGCCGGGGATCGTATCCTCCGGCACGGCGAGCAGCTTCAGCGGATATTTGCCCTTCAGCCGCTTGGCGTGGATCGGCGTCGCCCAGGTGAGGCGGTAGAAATGATTGGCCAGCCGGGTCGCCAGCGACACGCCCTTGTCATCCGGCAGGCGGATGAGGCGCTTGCCCTCCTCGATCTCCTCTTCGCCGGCCGGCGGCTGGGAGCGGGGCGGAAGGCGGGACCAGTCGTTCACCCCCCGCGCAGCCCCCGGATATTGTCGGCATAGGCGTGCGCGCCGCCGCGGAAGGTCGCCGTGCCCGCCACCAGCACGTCGGCGCCGGCGGATATGGCGCGCGGCGCCGTCCCCATGTCGATGCCGCCGTCGACCTGCAGCCTGATGTCCTTGCCGGTCTTGTCGATCATCTTGCGGATCGCCTCGATCTTGCGCAACTGGCTTTCGATGAAGCTCTGCCCGCCGAAACCGGGGTTCACACTCATCACCAGCACCAGGTCGACGTCCTCGATCAGATAGTCGAGCATCTTGGCCGGGGTCGCGGGGTTCAGCACCACGCCCGCCAGCTTGCCCAGCCCTTTGATCGCCTGAACGGTACGATGGGTATGCGGCCCGGCTTCGGGATGCACGGTCAATATGTCCGCTCCGGCCGCCGCGAAGGCTTCCAGATAGGCGTCGACCGGCGAGATCATCAGGTGGACGTCCAGCGGCTTCTGCGTGTGCGGGCGGATCGCCTTCACCACCATCGGGCCGATGGTGATGTTGGGCACGAAATGGCCGTCCATCACGTCCACATGCACCCAGTCGCAACCGGCCTCGTCAATCGCGCGCACTTCCTCGCCCAGCCGCGCGAAATCGGCAGAGAGGATGGAGGGGGCGATCAGGACGGGGCGGGGTGTGGATATCGTCATGGAAGCATCGCATTAGAGCATTTTCCAGTCGGGTGGAATCACCTGGCGGCCCGGAAAATGCGGCACATAAAAAGCATGGAGCGGTTGATCCGATGCAATCGGATCGCAAACCGCTCTAGCCGGGCGAATCGGCCCATGCAACCATTGTGGAGGCATATCGGGCGGCGATTCGCGAAGCTATGGAAAGGGCATGATAATATGATCAGCCCCGCCGCAGCCGGGCGATGAAAAAGCCGTCCGTCCCGCCCGCTTCGGCAAGCGTTCCGGGCAATGTGCGCACCCAGCCCTCGGCGGT
Organism: Sphingobium aquiterrae; assembly: GCF_037154135.1. Taxonomy (NCBI): domain Bacteria; kingdom Pseudomonadati; phylum Pseudomonadota; class Alphaproteobacteria; order Sphingomonadales; family Sphingobiaceae; genus Sphingobium; species Sphingobium aquiterrae. Next base: position 99,015 of record NZ_JBANFL010000009.1, on the reverse strand, counting down.
CGGCACGATGCCGTCGGGCAGTTCGTCGGCCTCTGGGGGGACGACGGCAAAGCCCGGCGTCCGCGCCAGGAAAGCGGCGATCTGGTCCTCGCCTTCGGCCCGCTCCAGCGAACAGGTCGCGTAGACGAGCGTGCCGCCCGGCTTCACCCACAATGCCGCGCGATCCAGCAGGGTCGCCTGCAATTCGGCCAGTTCGGCGATCTGACGCGGACCGATGCGGTGGATGACGTCGGGGTGACGGCGATAGATGCCGGTCGCGCTGCAGGGGGCGTCGAGCAGCACCGCGTCGGCGAGCGCCTCCGGTTCCCAGGCACGCAGGTCGGCGGTGACGGTCTGCGCCGCAAGCCCGGTGCGCTCCAGATTCTCCGCCAGCCGCGCCAGCCGCTTGGCCGACTGGTCCAGCGCCGTCACGCGCCAGCCGGCGGCGGCAAGCTGCATCGTCTTGCCGCCCGGCGCCGCGCACAGGTCCAGCACATGCTGCCCCTCGCCGGCACCCAGCAGCCGCGCGGGCAGCGAGGCGGCGAGATCCTGTACCCACCACGCCCCCTCGACAAAGCCGGGCAACGCCGCAATGGCGTCATGATCGCTGGACAGGCGCACATGGCCGGGCGCCAGCGACACGCCGCCCAGACGCTGCGCCCATCCCTCCGTATCGGCGGAATCGCGCAGGGTGACATCCACCGGCGGGCGCACGGCAAAGGCCCGCGCCGCGCCCTCCACCATCGCCTCGCCCCACATCGCGGACCAGCGCGCGGCAAGATCGGCCGGGAGCGAGGGGATTGCGGGCAAATGCGCGCCGCCGCGCATCAGCGTGCCGAACACGCCATGCACCAGCTTGCGCGGGCCGCCATCGACCAGCGGCAGGGCGGTGGCGATGGCCGCATGGGGCGGCGTGCCCAGCAGCAGCGCCTGCGCCAGCGCCATGCGCAGCACCGCCCGCGCCTTCGCATCGTCGGGCAGCGGATTGGGGGTGGCGCTGTCGATCAGCGCATCCAGATCGGGCAGGTGGCGCAGCGTCTCGGCGGTGATCGCATGGACCAGCGCCCGGTCGGCGCGGTCGGGCAGCCCCTGGGTCGCGCCATGCAGCGCGATCTCCAGCGGCTCGCCACGGCGCAGCACCGCATCGATCAGCTTCAAAGCGGCGCGGCGGGCAGGGACGCCGGGCGGGGTCGCGGGGCGGGGTGGCTTGGCGGGATAGCGTGGGGTCGTCATCGCCGGTCCCTAACGCCATTTGCCCGCGCCGTCACCTGCTGGTCACAGCGCTCAGTCGCGCCGCAGCGGGTCGAGCGCGCTGGAGCGGCGGCGCACGCGCTCCGGCCGGCCATAGGGGAAGAGGGCGGAGCCGGGCGCGGTGCCCGTCGGGGCTATATGCGGGGCCGCGCGCGGGGTCATGTCCGGAGCAGGCGCGCCCATGCTGTCTGCCAGTTCCTCCAGCGCGGCGATGCGGCTTTCGGTCGCCGGGTGCGTGGAGAACAGCGCGCTCACATGCGTCGGCACGATGTAAAGCTGCGCCGCCGCCGGATTGCGTTCCGACACCGGATTGGGGATGCGCTGCGCCATGCCGGAAATCCTGGCAAGGGCGGAGGCCAACGCACGCGGATTGCCGCTGATCTCCGCGCCCGCCCGGTCCGCGCCATATTCGCGGGTGCGGCTGATCGCCATCTGCACGATCATCGCGGCAAAGGGGGCGACGATCACCGCCATCAGGCTCGCCGCCATGTTGTGATTGCCTTCATTGCCGCCGCCACGGAAGAACAGGCCGAAATTCGCCAGCATGGAGATGGCGCCGGCAATGGTCGCCACCATCGTCATGATGAGGGTGTCGCGGTTGCGCACATGGCCCAGCTCATGCGCCATCACGCCGGCGATCTCCTCACGCGAGAGCATGGAAAGCAGCCCCGTGGTCGCCGCCACCGCCGCATGCCGGGGATCACGGCCCGTGGCGAAGGCATTGGGATGCGGTTCGTCGATCAGGTAGACGCGCGGCATCGGCAGGCCGGCACGCGCCGCCAGTGCCGCGACGAGGCCATGAAATTCCGGCGCGCTATTCGCGTCCACCTCCCGCGCATTGTGCATGGCGAGCACGATGCGGTCGGCATTCCAGAAGGTGAACAGGTTCATGCCCGCCGCCACCAGCAGCGCGATCACCGCGCCGCCACTGCCGCCCAGCGTATAGCCGAGCGCCATGAACAGCGCCGTCAGCGCCGAAAGCAGCAGGGTGGTCTTCAAACCGTTCACTTGAGAAATACGCCTTCATCGCCCAGATAGTGGATCAGCCATGAATGTGGGATTGCCGCCGACGTCCGTCAATCGGAGCCTCTTCCCCAGGGTCGTTTTGGTTTACCGCGTTTTCCGAGTCAGCAGGGCATTATCCCTGCTTCGAAAACGCTTTGGAAGGATTTGAAAATATGGCCCAGCGCCCCGCCCATGTGAAACCGCCCGCCCATCTCTCCAAGAGCCCGCCCGTGCCCGAGCCCGACCCCATCGACGCGGCGGTCGACGGCAGCGTCGACCATGACGGCAAACTCAGCCCCACCCGCTATGGCGATTGGGAGCATAAGGGCATCGCCGTCGATTTCTGACAGATTTCTGACATCTGCCCGAATGGCAGAGGCCCCTAATGGCAGACGCATGGAATCATGACATTTTCCGGTGTGCCGCGCGAAAGCCGTCCACCGTTCGACCGGATTTTTGCACGGCTCTCGCCGGGGCGTGCCCGTGATGCGGGCAGCCGGCATGGCACCCACGCCCGGCTCGTCTAAGCTCCGGCGTCCACAGGGCGCGGGTTGCCGGGCACGCATGCAAAACAGAAACGGTGTGAAAATGGGTCATATGACGGTCGCAGGGGAATGGAACGAACTGGGCGACATGGGTGAGGTCAGGCTGCTGTGCGGGCTGGGCCGGATCATCTGCGCCTGGAGCCGGCTGGAACAGCGGCTGGAAGCCAAGATCGCCGATCTGCGCGCGGCCTCCGGCGACGTGCGCATCCTGGGATCGCGCACCAAGCCCAGCACCGCCCGGCTGATGGGCGAACTGCGCGCGATGATTTCCATGCGCGACCGCCGCAACGCCGCCGCGCTCAAGGAAATCGCGCATATCGAGAGCGACATCCAGCGCATCGACCGCTTTCGCGGCCTCGTGCTGTCAGGCTTCGTCACGCCGGAGGACTGCGGCTTTGCCTGCCGCGACGCGAAGAACAATCTCGTCCATGTCTCCATCGACCAGCTGGATGGCGAGACCCGACGGCTGGACACCATCGGCGAGCGCGTCCTGGCGCTCTGATCCCGCCGCGCATCCCGCACGATCCGCCCGCACGATCCGATAGCTCCGCTTGCGGACCGGTATGGGGCTTGACCTCCGCGAGGCAAGCAGCGAAGTGTTGCGGCGCAGCATAATCCACGCGGGCAAGTCCATATGGGCAAGTCCACACAGGCAAATCCATGCAGGCGAGGTCAATGAGCAAGACAATTCGCAAGGCGGTGTTCCCCGTCGCCGGTCTCGGCACACGCTTCCTTCCGGCGACCAAGGCCGTTCCCAAGGAATTGCTGCCGATCGTGGACCGGCCCCTCATCCAATATGCGGTGGACGAAGCGCTGGAAGCGGGGATCGAGCAGATGATCTTCGTCACCGGCCGCGGCAAGGGCGCGATCGAGGATCATTTCGACATCGCCTTCGAATGCGAGACGACCCAGCGCGAGCGCGGCAAGGATCTCTCCGCGCTGGAAGGCACGCGGCTCGCGCCGGGCAATGCCGTCTTCATCCGCCAGCAGGAGCCGCTCGGCCTTGGCCATGCCATCTGGTGCGCTCGCGACATCATCGGCGACGAACCCTTCGCCATCATCCTGCCGGACGAGTTCATGCATGGTGCGCCCGGCTGCATGAAGCAGATGGTCGATGCCTATGCGCATGTCGGCGGCAACCTCGTCTGCGCGCTCGAAATCCCGATGGAGCAGACGCCGAGCTATGGCGTGATCGATCCCGGTTTCCGCGACGGTCCGCTGACCGAGGTCAAGGGCCTGGTCGAAAAGCCCGCCGCCGGCACCGCGCCCAGCAACCTCATCCTGCCCGGCCGCTACATCCTGCAGCCCGAAGTCATGAAGATCCTGGCGACTCAGGAAAAGGGCGCCGGCGGTGAAATCCAGCTGACCGACGCCATGGCCGCGATGATCGGCACCCAGCCTTTCCATGGCCTGACCTTCGACGGCCGCCGTTTCGATTGCGGATCGAAGGCCGGCTATGTCGAGGCGAATCTGGCGCTGGCGCTGGAGCGCGAGGATATCGGCGACTATATCCGCGAGGTCGCACGCGCGCTGGTGGCGTAAGAGAAATTCCCGGAGAGATTAACCGTCATCCCCGCGCAGGTGGGGAGCCATCTCCCGAACGCTGTTCCCGATAAAGAGGCCGGGGATTATTTGCTGCCGGCAGCTGGCGGTACTTTCGCCTCCGCCTCCAGCCGGGAAAGACTGTCGGCGGCGGCCTTGCCCGCATCGCCCTGCGGCGCGAGCTTCGCCGCGCGGCTCCAGGCGGCACGGGCGATGTCGTCCTGCCCGGACCGTATCGCGATATTGCCTTCCTCCAGCGCGACCGAGGCATCGTCGGGGGAAAGCTTCACGGCCTGCGCGATATGCGTGCGCGCCAGCGCCAGATTGCCGGTGCGCCGCGCCAGCGTGGCCGACAGCAGCCAGGCGAGCGGATCGGGCGCGGCCTGCACCACGGCATTGTCCAGATCGCCACGCGCCTTCACCATGTCCCCCAGCGCCACCAGCGCGCGGGCGCGGTCCAGATAGGCCTCGCCTTTCTCAAGTCCGTCCGGCAGGCCGCGCGCAAAGGCCGCATCGAAAAATTCGCGGGCCTTGGCGGGTTCGCCGCCGAGGAGCGCGGCATTGCCCGCCTGCGCCCACAGCCGCCCACTGCCATCGCCGCCGGTGCGCTCCGCCTCGTCGGCGGCCTGGCTGAAGGCGACCATGGCGGGCGACCAGCGCTCGGCGCGCGCATAGGCAAAGCCCATGCATTGCCGCGCATGATAGCCGCCGCCGTCAAGCCGCCAGGCATTGGCGAAGGCGACGCCCCTGTCCGGGTCCGCCACCGCCGCGTCGGTGCATGCCTGCAGCTTCGCCGCGACCTCCGGCGGCAGGGGAAGCGTGGCGGGCGCAGCGGAAGCCGCCGTCCCGCCATTCGAAGCGGCCGGCTTCGCGGCATTTTCCGCCGCCGCCCGTGTTTCCGCTGCCCTGGCGCGGGACCGGTTCATCACCGCCTCTGTCTCGGGGGAATAGGCTTGCAACAGCAGCAGGGCGGTCAGGATCATGCAGGCTCCGGGGGCTGGACAAGCGCGGCGACCGTGGCGATCAGCCGGGCGATATCCGCATCGCGCGACAGGCGATGGTCGCCATCCTTAATCAACAACGTCTGCACGTCGGATGAACGCACCGCCGCGGCGATGCCCAACGCCGTTTCCCACGGCACATCCGCATCCTGCTGCCCCTGCAGCAGGCGGACGGGGCAGTCGATGGGCATGGCCGTGCCCAGCAACAGGCTCGCCTGCCCGGACTCCCAGAAGGCCAACGTCGTCACATAGGGCTGGTCGCCATAATCGCTGGGCTCCTCGATCCGCCCGTCGGCCCGCAGCCGCGCCTTCTGCGCATCGGTGAAGCCCCAGTCGGTGAAGTCGGGCGCGGCGGCGATGCCGACCAGCCCCGCCATCCGCTCCGCCCGCGCGATCGCGACCAGCAGCGCGATCCACCCGCCCATGGACGATCCGACGACGACCAACGGCCCCTGCGTCACGCTGTCGATCAGGAACAGCGCATCGTCCCGCCAGCTGGTGAGCGTGCCGTCCACGAACGCGCCCTCGCTCGCGCCATTGCCGGCATAATCGAGCAACAGGCAGGCGCGCGCCCGCGCCACCGCCCAGTCGAACAGCGCCGTCGCCTTGGACCCGGCCATGTCGGACATATAGCCCGGCAGGAAGACGATGGTGGGGCCGTCGCCGGGCGTGAAGCGATAGGCAAGGCGAAGGCCATCGGGGCGGGCAAGAAAGCGGGGAGGGGGAGCATCGGTCATGATGGTGGCTTAGAATGGTTTGCGTTCACGCGGAACCGCTCCTGATTTTTCGACGCCGCGATTGTCCGGGCCGTTGGGTAATAACGCCCTGTGCCCCCGGGATACGCCCCGCTAGACTAAAGGCTGCATCCTTTTGCCCGCGCTCCAGACCCTCTATTGCCAGACCTTCTATTGACAGCCAAGGGCGCCCATTTAAGGGATGCCCTGCAATTTCCGGGGTTTTGCGCCCCCTTCGACAGAAAGCCCATCCTGTGTCCGCCATGATCAAGATTACCCTGCCCGATGGTTCCGTGCGCGAAGTCGCGCTCGGCACGACCCCGGCGGACATCGCGGCGGACATCGGTCCCGGCCTTGCCAAGGCGGCCATCGCCGCGCGGGTGGACGGCGAGCTGCGCGACATCATGCGGCCGCTGGAGGCCGATGCGGCCCTCGCGCTGGTGACGAGCCGGGACGAGGCGGATGCGCTGGAGCTGGCGCGCCACGACTATGCCCATGTGCTGGCGGAAGCCGTGCAGCAGCTGTTCCCGGGCACGCAGATCACCTTCGGCCCATCCACGGACGACGGCTTCTATTATGATTTCGCACCGCCAAAAATCGATGGCAAGGACCGGCCCTTCACCGATGAAGACCTGCCCGCGATCGAGGAGGCGATGCGCAGGATCATCGCCGCCAACAAGCCGCTGCGCCGCGAAGTGTGGAGCCGCGAAGACCTGATCGCCCGCTGGCAGGCGGAAGGCGAGACGTTCAAGGCGCAGTGGGCCGCCGAGCTGCCGGGCGACGAGCCGCTGACCGTCTACTGGTCGGGCGACGACTGGCTGGATATGTGCCGCGGCCCGCACCTTGCCTCCACGGGCCGGCTCGACCCGCAGGCGTTCAAGCTGACGCGCGTGTCCGGCGCCTATTGGCGCGGCGACCAGAAGAATGCGATGCTTTCCCGCATCTACGGCACTGGCTGGCTCAATAAAAAGCAGCTGCAGGAGCATCTGACGCGGCTGGAGGAAGCGGCCAAGCGCGACCATCGCAAGATCGGGCAGGAGATGGACCTGTTCCACCTCCAGTCCGAGGCGCAGGGTTCCGTCTTCTGGCATCCCAAGGGCTATGTGATCTGGCGCCAGCTGGAGGCCTATATGCGCCGCCGCCTGGACGCGGCGGGTTATGAGGAAGTGAAGACGCCGCAGCTGATGGACGCGCGCCAGTGGGAGCAGTCCGGCCACTGGGGCAAATATCGCGAGAACATGTTCGTCGTGCCCGACGAAGTGCCGAACACCGAGGACGAAGGCCCGGTGCTCTCCGGCGAGGCGGACATGATGGCGCTGAAGCCCATGAACTGCCCCGCGCATGTCCTCATCTTCCGCCAGGGCATCAAATCCTATCGCGACCTGCCGCTGCGCCTTGCCGAATTCGGCTGCTGCCACCGCAACGAGGCGCATGGCGCGCTGCACGGCATCATGCGCGTGCGCCAGTTCACGCAGGACGACGCGCATATCTTCGTGCGGCAGGATCAGCTGGTCGAGGAAGTGAAGGCCTTCTGCGACCTGCTGGACGTGGTCTACAAGGATCTGGGCTTCGAACGCTATGCGATCAAGCTCGCCCTGCGCCCGGAAAAGCGCTTCGGCTCCGACGAGATGTGGGACTGGTCGGAACAGTCGCTGCGCGAGGCGGTGGCGGAGGCCGGCCGCGCGACAGCGGACTATGGCTGGGAAGAGCTGGAGGGCGAGGGCGCCTTCTACGCGCCCAAGCTGGAATTCCACCTGACCGACGCGATCGGGCGCACATGGCAGTGCGGCACGCTGCAGACGGACACGGTGCTGCCCGAACGACTCGACGCCAGCTATGTCGGCGAAGATGGCGGCCGGCACCGTCCGGTAATGCTCCACCGCGCCATATTGGGCACGTTCGAGCGCTTCATCGGCATCCTGATCGAGCATCATGCCGGGCGATTCCCGCTCTGGCTCGCGCCCGTGCAGGCCGTGGTCGCGACCATCGTGTCCGATGCGGACGATTATGCGCATGCTGTCGTCGAGAAGCTGCGCGCCGCCGGCATCCGCGCCGAAGTGGACGTGCGCAACGAGAAGATCAACTACAAGGTGCGCGAGCACAGCCTCGCAAAAGTCCCGAATTTGCTGGTTGTCGGCCGGCGCGAGGCGGATGAGGGCACCGTTGCCCTGCGCGTGCTGGGCAGCGAGGGGCAGACCATGCTTTCGGTCGATGAAGCCATCGCACGTCTTGCAAAAGAGGCGCGTGCGCCCGATATGCAGTGAGGCAGCAATGCCACAGGGTCGGCAGCCTCGACGCGAGTCGTGGCGCCGCCCCTTTTCGGCATTGCCAAATGCCGCTAAGAGCCGTCCGATTCAGGAACTACAGGAGAAGCCGCTATACGTCCCCCCATGATGCGCCGACCACTGGCGCCGCCGCCGAAATCCGGCCCCCGCTATAATGAGTTCATCACCGTGCCCAAGGTTCGGGTCATTGATGATGAAGGCGAAAATCTGGGCGTGATGTTTACGCAGGAAGCGATCGAGCAGGCGGCCGAAGTCGGCCTTGACCTGGTCGAGGTCTCCCCCAATGCCGATCCGCCGGTCTGCAAGTTTCTGGACATCGGCAAGTTCAAGTACGAAGCCCAGAAAAAGGCGAATATCGCCCGCAAGACCCAGAAGACGCAGGAACTCAAAGAGATCAAGATGCGTCCGAACATCGACGATCATGATTATGATACGAAGATGAAGAAGGTCCATGATTTCATCGGCGAAGGCGACAAGGTGAAGATCACCCTGCGCTTCCGCGGCCGCGAGCTTTCCCACCAGCAACTCGGCATGGCGCTGCTCCAGCGCGTGGCGGAAAATGTCGGGGAAATCGCGAAGGTGGAGGCCTATCCCCGGATGGAAGGCCGCCAGATGCTGATGGTGCTCGCGCCGAAATAAGGCGGGGCGAATCGCAAAATTTTACGGGCGGGGTCTGGAAACGGGCCTCGCCCGAAGGTTTTGGGGCGCTGGCCGTCCTCGCGCGCGAGGAAACAGTCCCGATCCAACGGAACCGTTCGCCCGCGGATCGGGTCCGGGGCAGGCTCTGAGCCTGCCGAAGGGGCCGTTCTTTCTTGCAGGGAAGGACAGGGCTTCGACTCAGCCCGAACGGGGTGGCTGATTGGCTGATCCCGATTTACAGCAGGATGCTCTCAGCGCACGGCGCGCGGGCTGTAGAGCGCGGGATACATCGCCTTGAACGCCGCCAGCTTGGGCGCATCCCAGCGCAGGATATAGGGGTGGCGCGGATTATTCGCCATGAAGTCCTGATGATAGCCCTCGGCCGGCTGGAAGCTGCCCACCGGCTCCACCTTCGTCACGATCGGACCGCGCCACAGCTTCGCCGCGTCCAGTTGCGCCAGATAGGCGCGCGCCACCCTGTCCTGCGCGTCGTTGAGCGGGAACAGCGCGCTGCGATACTGGCTGCCCCGGTCCGGCCCCTGATAATTGAGCGTCGTGGGGTCGGCGATGACCGAGAAGAAGATGCGCAGCAGCGTGCCGTAGCGCAGCTGTCGCGGATCATAGGTGACACGCACCGATTCGGCGAAACCCGTGTCACCGCCGCCCACCAGATCATAGGTGACGCGCCGGCCCTTGGGCCCGCCGGCATAGCCCGCCTCGACCGAGCGCACGCCGCGCACATGGGAAAAGACGCCCTCGACGCCCCAGAAACAGCCGCCGGCGAAGATCGCGGTCTCGCTGCTGCTGGCAGAAGGCGGGTCGATCCGGGGGACTGGCGCTGCCACCGCATGTTCGGCGGCAAGGGCAGGGGCGATATTCGCGAGGGGCAAGGCCCACAGGGCGCCGAACAGGCCGGCGCCTGCAATCAGGGAAAAAGCGAGGGGCTTAGCGCGCGCCATCCGTGGGTGCCGCGACCTGGGTGATGCTGCTCACGGCATCGCTGTCCCGTGGGGCATGCGAGCTGGCCAGCACGGGGTTCAGCGTGAAGACGCCGATCGCGCCCAGCACGAAACCGCCCATGAACTTGGCGAACAGATCGGATTTCAAGAACGTCATCATAACCTTGGTCCATAATGTCACGGCGCCGACATATTCGCCGGGTAGCGAGTCTGCCTGCGCGTTACAGCATTGCCTGTGGCTGAATGCCGTGACGAAGGTCACATGGACCCGGCGAACGGCATATAATTTTCGACCAGTGACAATTGGTTGCAAAACGCAACGTGCATGTAGCACGCGCGCCCGCGCATTCAAGAGGGCACGCGTGGAACGCAGCGTTTCCGTTTTTACTTCAGCAGCGCGCAAGCCTGCTGAATGCGGGTGCAGGCGGTCTTGAGGATCTCGTCCGACGTCGCATAGCTGATGCGGAAGGCGGGGCTGAGGCCGAAGGCGCCGCCATGCACCGCCGCGACGCGGGCTTCCTCAAGGAAATAGGCGATCAGCGTCTCGTCGCTGTCGATCTTCACCCCCTTGGGCGTGGTCTTGCCAATGAGGCCGCTGGCGTCGGGATAGACGTAGAACGCACCCTCGGGCATCGGGCAGTTAAGGCCCGGCGCATCGTTCAGCATCGCCACCACCATGTCGCGGCGCTTCTTGAAGGCGGCATTGCGCTCTTCCAGGAAATCCTGGTCGCCCGTCAGCGCCGCGACCGCCGCCGCCTGGCTGATCGAGCAGGGGTTGGAGGTCGACTGCGACTGCAGCTTGCCCATCGCCTTGATGATCCAGGCCGGGCCGCCGGCAAAGCCGATGCGCCAGCCGGTCATCGAAAACGCCTTCGAACAGCCGTTGACGGTCAGCGTGCGCTCGTAAAGATCGGGGCATGCCTGGGCGATGGTGGCGAAGGGCGTGGGCGCGTACCAGACATGCTCGTACATGTCGTCGGTCATCACCAGCACATGCGGATGGCGCAGCAGCACCTCGCCCAATGCCTTCAGTTCATCGAAGGAATAGGCCGCGCCCGAGGGGTTGGACGGCGAGTTGAGCAGCACCCAGCGCGTCTTCGGCGTGATCGCCGCGTCCAGCTGCTGCGGCGTGATCTTGTAGCCCTGCGATGCCGGCGCGGCGATAAACACCGGCGTGCCGCCCGCAAAGTTCACGATATCGGGATAGCTGACCCAATAGGGCGCGGGGATGATGACCTCGTCCCCCACGTCCACGGTCGCGACCAGCGCGTTGAACAGCGTGTGCTTGCCGCCCGAATTGACGCTGATCTGGCTGCGATCATAGGCAAGGCCGTTGTCGCGCTTGAACTTCAGCGCGATCGCGTCCTTCAATTCCACCGTGCCGTCGACATCGGTATATTTGGTCTGGCCATTGCGGATGGCCGCGATGCCGGCTTCCTTGACGAAATCGGGCGTATCGAAATCGGGCTCGCCCGCCGACAGGCCAATCACGTCCACGCCCGCGCGTTTCAGCTCGTTCACCTTCGCGCTCATGGCGAGAGTGGCACTCGGCTGGATACGGCCCAAGGCGGCGGAAGTCCTGGTCATGGCAATAATCTTTCGTGGCTAACCCATGGTTCGCACAGGTGGTGCGACGGTCGGCTCCTTAGTGCGCAATGATCGGAGGGGCAACCGCCAGCGTCAGGAAATTGGCGCCCGATCGCCCTTCACTCAACGCGGCGCCAGCGTCGCGGCGACCAGCCCCCGCGCCGCATTGCCGATGAAAAAGCCGTTTTCCAGATCATGCCGGCGCAAATCGCCTTCCACCGCCTCGCCCAGCGCGATCAGGCTGGCGCGCAGCACGCCGGGCAGCAGCCCGCGCGAAAGCGGCGGCGTCACCAGCTTGTCGCCCCGCTCGACGAACAGCGAGGAAAAGCAGCCTTCGGTCAGATAGCCCTGTTCGTCCGTCATCAGCACCTCATAGGTGCCGCCGGCCGCCAGCGCCTCGCGATAGATGCTGCGGTCCGTGGTCTTGTGGCGCAGGCGCGGATCGCTGGCGGCGGCCGGGCGCTGCACGACCGCGAGCGGCAGGATCGCCGCCGGCCAGGTGCGATGCTCGCGCACTTCGATGGCGATGGACCCCTGGCGGGAAAGCAGCATCCGCAACCGGCTCTTCTCGCGCAGGCGGAATGTCGCGGCCTGCAGCTCGTTGCGCGCGCCATGGCGATCGAACGCATAGCCCAGCGCGATGGCGCTGGCATCCAGCCGGGCCATGTGGAAATCCAGCAGCTGAATGCCCTCGACCGGGTCGAAGGCCATGGTTTCCAGCAGATCGAAGCGCGTGTCCGACACCAGCCCCCGGTCCCTCCCTGCAACGTCCATCATTCCGGTCATGCCTGCTCCAGCGCCGTTCCCGCCAGGAACAGCCCCTTGTCCAGGCATTCGCGCCACTCGGTCTCTTCGTCCGAATCCGCGACCACCCCAGACCCCAGGCCGATCCGCCCGACGTCAGAACCGCCTTTCGCACAAATCGTACGAATGGCAACATTGAAGGCGGCATTTCCATCCGGATCGATGCGGCCGATGGCCCCCGTATAGGGGCCCCGGGGCGCGCTTTCCACCATGTCGACCACTTCCATCGCGCGAATCTTGGGCGCGCCGGTGATGGAACCGCAGGGAAAGATGGCGCGCAGCACGTCGATGGCGGAGAGCCCCGGCAGGATTCTGGCGCGCACGGTGGAGATCATCTGGTGGACGGTGGGGTAGCTTTCCACCCGGAACAGTTCCGGCACGGTGACGCTGCCGACACGCGCCACGCGCGACAGGTCGTTGCGCAGCAGATCCACGATCATCAGGTTTTCCGCCCGCTGCTTCGGGTCGGCGACCAGCGCCGCGATGGCGGCGGCATCCTGTGCCGGGTCCGCCCGCCGCACCGCCGTGCCCTTCATCGGCCGCGCCGTCAGCTGGCCACGCACCAGCGTGAAGAACAGCTCGGGCGAAAAGGACAGCAGCCAGTCCTCGCCCGTATGCACGATCCCCCCATAGCCCGCCCGCGCCTGGCCACGCAGCGCGGCATAGATGGCGCGCGGATCGCCGCGCAGCGGCAGGTCGCAGGGAAAGGTCAGGTTCGCCTGATAGATGTCGCCCGCGGCGATCAGCGCCTGCACCGTGCGGAAGGCAACGCCATAATCCTCCCGCGACACGCGCGGGCGCAGCGGCCCGACCTGCACACCGGCAGGATCGGGCAGCATTGCCGCGACGGCGTCCGCCGCGACCGGGTGATAATCCGAAAACAGGCCGAACCACAGCAGCGGCATGTCCTGCGGCCCACAGGCCCTGGACAGGCCGGACAGGCGCGGTTCCAGCGCATGGCCCGCCTCATAGGAAAGATAGCCGGCCGCATGCAGCCCATCCTCGCGCGCTTCGCCGATCCGGTCGAGCGCGGGCTGCACGTCGTCCAGGGTGCGGGCGACGACGATCTCCACCGGATCGCGATAGAAGCGCGCCGGCGCCGCCCCGGTGGCGCGGGCGTCATCCAGCAGCAGGAACGGCTCTGTCGGATCGGGCAGGTGCATCGGCATCTCTTGGCACCGCGCGGCGTTTACGGCCAGTGCAAAGCGCCGGAAGCAATGACCGGCACCGATGGCCAGCCCCCCGGGCACGATCTTTCGTGCCATCGCGCCATCGGGGAAAGCCCGCGATTGCGCGATGCCGGCCAATGGCCTATCGGCAGGGCATGTCCAAGGAACAGCCCGCGCAGGAAGACCGGCCCTTCGGCCCGGCCCTTCGCCATGCGCTGCGGTGCCGGTGCCCGGCCTGCGGCAATGCGCCGCTCTTCTCCGGTTTCCTGACGCCGGTGGACCATTGCCCCGCCTGCGGGCAATCCTGGCTCAACCACCGGGCCGATGATTTTCCCGCCTATATCGTGATCCTGCTGCTCGGCCATCTGCTGGTGCCGACCATGATCGAGGTGAACCTGGCCTTTGCGATTCCCATGGGCGTGCAGATCGCGCTGTGGCCGTCCATCGGCCTCATGCTCTGCCTGCTGATGATCCGCCCGGCCAAGGCGGGAGTGATCGCCTATCAGTGGAGCCGGCGCATGTACGGCTTCAGCGCGCAGGGCTGACGGACAAGGGGAAGGCGCAGATGGAACGGTTCGACGTCATCATCCTGGGCGGCGGGCTGGTTGGCCTGACGCTCGGCATTTCACTGGGCCACCATGGCGTGCGTTGCGCCGTGATCGACCCGGCCGAGCCCGCCAGCACGCTCGCCCCCGATTTCGACGGCCGCGTGTCCGCCATCGCCAGCGCCAGCTGGAAGCTGCTGTCCGCCATCGGCGTGGGCGCGCGGATGGAGGGCAAGGGCTGCCCCATCGACCGCATCTGGGTGAGCGACGGGCTGGAGCCGGGCGCGCTGGATTTCGTGCCGCCGCAGGGCGACGGCCCGATGGGCATCATGTTCGAAAATCGGCAAACCCGGCTCGCACTGGCGGCGCAGGCAGCGGAGATGGTGGCAAAGGGCATGCTCAGCCTGTTCCAGCCGGACAGCGCCACCCGGATCGACCGCGACGAGGATGGCGTCACCGTGGCGCTGGCCAGCGGCGCCACCTTGCACGGCGCGCTGCTGGTGGGCGCCGAAGGCCGCAACAGCCCGACACGCGAGGCCGCCGGCATCACCGTCGCCCGCTGGGCCTATCGCCATGTCGCGATGGTGACGGCGATCGACCACGACATTCCGCACGCCAACACCGCCTATGAGATCTTCTATCCCGGCGGCCCCTTCGCGCTGCTGCCGATGCAGCCGGGCACCCGCTCCGCCATCGTGTGGACGGTGCCGACCGAACATGCCCCCGCGATGCTCAAGCTCGGCGATCGCGCTTGGCTGGCCGAAGCGCAAAAGCGCATGGGCGGGTTCCTTGGCGAGATTTCGGTCGCCGCGCCGCGTTCCAGCTATCCGCTGGGCTTCCACCATGCCGCGCGGATCACCGACACGCGCATGGCGCTGGTGGGCGACGCCGCCCATGGCATCCACCCGATCGCGGGGCAGGGCGTCAATCTGGGCTTCCGCGATGTCGCCGCGCTGACGGAAGTCATCGTGGAGGGCATGCGCCTGGGCCTCGACCCCGGCGACGCGCAGCTCATGCGCCGCTACCAGCGCTGGCGCGCGCTCGATACGCTGAGCGTCACCGTGGCGATGGACGGCCTCGTCCGCCTGTTCGACGTGCCGGGCAAGCTGCCCTCGGCCATCCGCCGCTTTGGCCTGGCCACCGTGCAGAAGGCCGGGCCGCTCAAGGGGCGTTTCATGGCCGAGGCGCGCGGGGAATCGGGATCGCTGCCCCGGCTATTACTGGGCGAGACGGTTTAAACGCCGCACATCGTCATTGCCGCGGAGGCGGGAACCCATCTCCCACCGCTTCACCAAGCGCAACGCAAGGGAGATGGATTCCCGCCTCCGCGGGAATGACGATTGGAAACTCTATCCCCCCACCCGATGCAACGCCGCGCCATGGCGACGCAGCCACGCCCGCGCTGGCGCAGGGTCCGCCCCCAGCAACCGGGCATGGGCCGCGTGGAAGGCCGGGCTATGGTCCATATGGATCAGATGCGCGACCTCATGCGCCACCGTCGCGCGCCGCACCTCCGGCGGGGCGAGGATCAACCGCCAGCTATAGCGGATCGCGCCCGACGAGGCGCAACTCCCCCAGCGCGAGCGCGGATCGCCGATGGAAATGGGGCCGACGCGCAACCCCTCCCGCGCCGCGCAGGCCAGAGTCTCCGCCTCCAGCACGCTCTTCGCCCGCGTGCGCAGCCAGCGCAGCAGGCGCGGGCCGACGGATTCCGCCGCGCCACCCACCAGCAGCCGATCCCCATCCTCCCGCACGCCGCGCGGCAGGGCCGGGTCATGCACGATCGTCACCTCCCGCCCCTCCAGCGGGATCGCCATGCCCGGCGCCAGCGGCACCGCATCGGGCGCGGCGGCGATCTGCTCCCTGATCCACGCCTCCTGCCCCTGTACCCAGGCCAGCGCCTGCCGAATGGCGGCGCGCGGGGGCATCGACAGGCGCAGTTCGCTGCGCGCGACATCCATCGTCAGCCGATAGCCCCGCGCCCGCGCCATCTTGCGCACGCGGATGGGCATGGCCGCGCCATCGACGATAATCTGGTGAAGGGGCTCGGCCTTTGGCGTTGCGGAACGGCCCCGGCGCGATTTGAAGGCGCTCCACATGCGGTCAGGCCGCCGCTGGTTCACAGGCGGAGGGGCGCATCGCGCTGCCGCCAACATGGGCCGGTTCGTGGCGCGCGCCAGGCGGGTTCCGCTTCCGATGATTGAACCGGAACCCGCTAGGGGATGCCCTATGTTCAGTGATTCCCCGGTCGCCAGATGAATCCATCCGGCTCGACACCACGCTAAAGCGCGCGCTCGACAAGATGGTTTTCCAGATCACCCGCTTCCACTTCCGCCACGGTCCAGCCACGGATCGACTCGCCGGCCCGATGCACCGCTTCGCGGTCGCCGCTGACCAGATAATGCCAGTCCGGCAGCGGCAGACCCTCGGCGCGCAGGCGATAGGCGCAGGTGCGCGGCAGCCAGGGGATCGAATCGAGCTTCGCCAGGGTCAGTCGCACGCAATCGGGCACGAACTGGCGGCGCTGACGGTAATTGGTGCAGCGCGCCGTCTGCCTGTCGAGCAGCCGACAGGCGACATTGGTGAAATAGATGCGCCCCGTATCCTCATCCTCGACCTTGTGCAGGCAGCATTTGCCGCAGCCGTCGCACAGCGCTTCCCATTGCGCGCTGTCGAGCTGGTCGAGGGGTTTTTCCCAGAAATTCGTCGGTCCTGCGTTCAATGTCCCGCTGTCCAATCCCGCTTCACTTCACCCAATGGTCGAGCGCGGCGAGCACCGCCTGCGGCGCGCCGTCGTCGCCCGGCGTCGCCGGATCGTCCACCGGGATGAGCGCCATCGGTTCTCCGTCCGGACCGAACAGATAGGGCGTGCGGCTGTGGCTGACCAGATAGTCGGTCGACCCCTTGGTCTTTTCCACCGCATAGACGACGGCAAAGTCCTTCGTGACCTTCGCGATCTGCTCCGCCGTGCCGGTGAGGCCGATCAGCTTCGGCGAAAAGGCGGTCACATAATTTTTCAGCACCGCCGGCGTGTCGCGCGCCGGATCGACGGTGATGAACATCGGTTGCACCTTTGCGGCGCGCGCGGGGTCTTGCTTCGCGAACAGGGCATAGGCCTGCATGATCCGCTGCAGGTCGACCGGGCACACATCCGGGCAATAGGTGTAGCCGAAATAGACGATGCGGTACTTGCCCTTGAAATCGTCCCAGCGGACGGGCTTGCCGTCCTGGTCGGTGAGCGTGAAGGGCTTGCCGATGGCGGCGCCGGCCAGCGCGCCCTGTTCGGCGTCGGCCGTGGCGGCGTTATTGCCACCGCTACAGGCGGAAAGGCTTGCAAGTGCGGCACCGGCAAACCAGATCAGTGCCCAGGTCAATGCTTTGTTCATGGTGAAGCCAGCCATGCCCTGCTAGCGGGGCGTTGGCAATTGCAAACGGGATGTGAGACGTGATGCGGGGATCAGGGGGCTTTTCAAAGCTGATGCGGTCAAAGCCGATATGGCCAAAACTGATATGGATGGCTGCGGTCGCCATGCCCCTGGCCGGTGTCGCAATGGCGCCCCAGGCCGCGCATGCGCAGTTTTCCGACGGCTATAATTTCCTGAAAGCGGTGCGCGACGCCGATGGCACCAAGGCGATGGAACTGATCCAGAAGCCCGGCGGCGCGACCCTCATCAACGCCCGCGACATCAAGACCGGCGAAACCGCGCTGCATGTCGTGGTGGCGCGCCGCGACATCACCTGGCTCAGCTTCATGCTGGGCAAGGGCGCCAAGCCGGATATCGCCAACGATGCCGGCGACACCCCGCTGATGAGCGCGGTGCAGCTGCGTTTCGAGGAAGGCGCCCGCCTGCTGATGGCCAGTGGCGCGACCGTCGACAAGCCCAATGACAATGGCGAAACGCCGCTGATCCGCGCGGTGCAGCTGCGGGATATCGCCATGGTGCGGCTGTTGGTGGCGCAGGGCGCCAATGCCGACAAGCGGGACAGCATCGCCGGCATGTCCGCCCGCGACTATGCCCAGCGCGATGCGCGCACCCCCGGCCTGGTGGAGGCGCTCTCCACCGCCAAGGCCGCCACCGCGACCAAGGCGCCGGTGCAGGGCCCGACATTCTGACGGCCCTGCCACGCGGGACAGAATCCCGTGCCTTGCGGCGCACCTATCCCCATTCGCCCCCGGATCAGGTCCGGGCGCTAAAATGACGCTTCGTCACCGCTTCCGGGATCGGCCAGCGCCGTGAGCCGCCGCGCCGCCCGGCGGGCGAAGCGCAGCGTTTCCGCCTTGCGCCGCGCCGCCGCCAGCGGTTCCGTGGGGGCCGGGCGGAGGATTTCGGCATCGTAGCGATCCGCCACGATCAGGCCCGACCGGGTCGGCCACAACGCCTCGCCATCGAAGGGCGAAAGATCGAATCCCGCCGGCACCCCCCAGTAGAAACGATCGCAATAGTCGTAATAATCGGGCCATTTCATGTCGCCGAGCAGGTCGGCGCGGCTGCACTTGATTTCGACGATCACCAGATGGCCCGACTGATCGATCGCCATGATGTCCGCCCGCCGTCCATTGGGCAGCGGCGCTTCGAGTACGCCGAAGATATCGTGGCGGCGGAAGAGCCGCAGGATACCGCGTGACACCGCGAGCGCCGTGCCGTCCGTCAGCGGCGCGCCATCGCCGGATGGCGTGACGCCCCCTTCACCCTGCGCGGCATCCACCGCCCGAATCCCGTCCGTTGCCATGACGATAGATTAGAACAGGACAGGAACAAAGAAAAGGGGCCGCGCGGTGGTTGTCGACCGGCGGCCCTTCATTTCCCGATCCGCCAAGGGATCACCGATAGCGGGGATCAGCGATAGAAGACGTGATTGTCGATCGCGGCGAGGCGCGTCTTGCCCCAGTTGGGCGATACGCGGCGGGCGTGGAAATACAGCGCGCCTTCGGCCGGGGTTTCCCAGCTGTCCTGCATCGCAATCTGGGCGATGGCGACGGCTTCGCGCCAGTCGCGGCTGGCCTGCGGCACGGGCGGGATATCGTGGTTGCGCACGAAACTGAACTGGCCGGGCTGGTATACGACGCCGCACAGGCTGCTGGCGAAACGGCCGGACTGTGCCCGGTTGATGATGACGCGGGCAACGGCAAGCTGCCCTTCCAGGCTTTCGCCCTTGGATTCGAAATAGACCGCGCCGGCAAGGCAGCGCATGTCGCCATCCACATCTTCCGGTGCGCCCTGGTTTTCGACCAGGTCGGCAAGGCTGTTCGCGCCCGGCAGGGCCTGGGGCATGGATTGGCTGTTGATGACCAGATTGGCGTTGGTCGTCGCGGGCGCCTCAAGCGGCTGGACGATCTCGCTGCGGGCGGCAAAGCGCACGGCCTGCGCGTTTCCGACCGGGCGCGCCTGGCTTTGCGGCGCGACGACAGCGGTCGGGATAATCTCTATCGCACCGGCGCTGGTGCCGGAAGCGAAGGAAGCGTCGGTTGCCAGGGCAGCGGCAAGAACCGACAATGTAAAGGCGGTCACGGTCGCGACCTTCAAACGAAAACTCATTACGTCTCAAAATCATGCGGTGGGTCGGACCGGGACGACGCATCCTCTTATATTCTTGTCGTCCATCCGCCCCCCGTCTGCGTGTTCACCGATGGCGCCCCCCTCGGACGTTTTTCGGCAACCTGCGCGTTAGGCTGCCGGGGCCTATGGCCGGGGCACCTTATTAAGTCAATGTTCAGCAGATCGTTTCAGCGGCGAACCGTTCCGCTTCCGCGATGTCGAGTTCGATCACCCACAGATCCGGGTCGGCCCGGCGGCGGCGGTCAAGATAGTGCGCGCGCTCCTGCGGCTCCGCCCCGGATGCCGGGCCACAGGGCATCAGGCGATAGCCGCCCTCATAATCCGGCACCCGTTCGAGAAGCGCCGTTTCCCGCCCTTTTTCCAGGCACTGGACCAGAATCGCCCCGCTGGTCGCATCGCCCTTGCGCAGCACCGTCGCAAAGCCCCCCGCATCCTGCGCGCGCCGGATCAGCGCGCCGATCAGCATGTGGCTGGCCAGCCGTTCAGTCATCCAGCATCGCGCTGGCATAGCCCGGAAGACCGGCGAGCGGGAATTGCGATCGCATGAAGGTGCCGGTGCCGCGCCCCACCTCTTCGCCGTCCGAATCGATCAGGCTCGCCTCCGCCACATAGACCCGGCGGCGGCCGTTGATCCACCGGCCTTCGGCCCGGATCGGCCCGTTGCGGATCGGGCGGGTGAACAGCAGGTTGAAGCTGGTGGTCAGCAGGAAACGGTCCGTCACCAGGCTGTTGGCGGCATAGAAGGCCGCATCGTCCAGCATCTTGAAATAGATGGTGCCATGCGCCGCGCCGGCGGCATGATGGACGCGCTCGTCCACATCGAAGTCGATGCGCGACACGCCCGCATCCGATATCGTCAGGCGCGAGGGGAAAAGCCGGTTGATCGGGGCGGAACGGTAAAGCTGTTCCAGGGCGCGGAAATGCGCCGCCTCGCCGCTGGGCGCAGGGCCGTCTTCAGGCGGCGTCACGCGCTTCGTTGCCGGAGAGCAGAGCGTACAGCGCCTCGTTCGATCCCGCGCCGCGCAGGCGGGCAAGCTGCGTCGCGTTGCGCAGGTAGCGGGAAACGCGGGCCAGCGTCTTCAGATGCTCGGCGCCGCTGTCGACCGGCGAAAGCAGCGCGAAGATCACGTCCACCGGGGCATCGTCCACCGCCTCGAACGGGATCGGCTGTTCCAGCAGCAGCACAAGCGCGCGCACGCGGTCCAGCCCCTCGATCTTGGCATGGGGAATGGCGACGCCGCCGCCAAAGCCGGTGGAACCCAGCTTTTCCCGGTCCATCAGCCGTTCGAAGATCAATGCCGTATCCAGCCCATAGGCCTTCGTCGCAAGATCAGCGATTTTCTGGAACAACTGCTTCTTGCCGCTGACGGTCAGCCCCGTGGTCAGGGCTTCCGGCACGATGAGATCGTTAAAATCTGTCATGTCGCACTCTGGTGGCCGCCGCCCGGTAGCCCGGCATATCCGACGCAGGTTCCTTCATGCGGAACCGAAACTAAAGGCCGGGCCCATAGAGCGGGAAGAGCCTCAGGTCAACGGCCTTGGGCAATGAGGCGGGAAGGCCGCAGGCGGCGGGGCTCGGGATGAGGCCCCGCCGCCTGCGCGCAAGGTTCCGTTCAGGCCCGGGGTTCGACCCAGCCGATCGTCCCGTCATGCCGGCGATAGACCATATTATAGGCCGATGTGCCGGCATTGAGGAACAGCAGCGCATTGGTGTTGCGCAGGTCGAGCATCATCACCGCGTCGGAGACCGATGCCTGGGGGATGTCCACCTTGGTTTCGGCGATGATCAGCGGCGATTCGGCCGGTTCGTCATCTTCCGCATGCACGGCGAACACGGTGTAGCCGGCATCGTCCAGCGCGTCGGGCGCAAAGCCGTTGAGCTTGACGGCGCCATTGCCATTGCCATTGCCGTTCTTGACGGATTCGGCGGCGGCGGCCTGGTTATGCCGGTCCTTGAGCCGACGCATGTAGCGGCGCAGCTGCTTTTCGATGCGGTCGGCGGCCTGATCGAACGCCGGATGCGCTTCCTGCGCCTCGCCGGCCCCCTTCAGGATCAGGCCCGTCATCACATGGCACACGATATCGCAATGGAACGCGCCATGGGGTGCCGGCCGGAAGGTCACCTGCGCGGAGATCGCGCGGGAGAAATATTTCTCGGCCACCGCCTCCAGCCGGGACCAGACATGCTCCTTGAGCGCGTCGCCCGTGTCGACCTGATGTCCGGAAACACGAATATCCATAGTGCCTTCTCCTTTGCTTTTGCCGGCCTCTATCCCGTCGGGGACGCCTGCCGGTAATCAGGAGTTCCCCGGTCAGGCCGGTTGAACCCCGTCAAGCCAGAGCGGCCGGTCCAGCGTTGCGACGAACGCCCTGTGCCGCTCCAGCTCCTCCGCGCTGGCCTGGTGGGGCCGTGCGGGGCGAACCGGGCGCGCCGCCTGCATGGCATGCACATCCGGTTGCCTTTCCTGTCGTTCCTCTTCGATGGTGGCCAGGGTCAGGCCGATCTGTCGGCCCCCGCGCAGCTCGATATAGAGCTGGGCGAGCAATTCGGCGTCGAGCAGCGCGCCATGCTTCACGCGATGGCTGCGATCGATGCCATAACGGGTGCAGAGCGCGTCCAGGCTGTGCTTGGCGCCCGGATGCAGCTGCCGCGCCATCGCCACCGTATCGATCATCCGGTCCATCGACACGGCGTCGCGCCCGCACAGCTTCAATTCATGGTTGAGGAAGCCGAAGTCGAACCGGGCATTATGGGCGACCAGCGGGCAATCGCCCAGAAACGCCAGCAGCTCGTCCACGCCATGGGCAAAGAGAGGCTTGTCGTTCAGGAACTGGTCGGACAGGCCATGCACCGCCTCGGCCGCCGAAGGCATGGCGCGCTGCGGATTATAATAGGCGTGGAAGGTGATGCCGGTCGGCACCCTGTTGATAAGCTCGATACAGCCGATTTCGACCATCCGGTCGCCCGTTGCGGGATCGAATCCCGTGGTCTCGGTGTCGAAGATGATTTCGCGCATCGCCTCTTCCGACTCTTGATCTTCGTTATCGGCGCGCTTGGCCGCGAAGGCAAGCGACGACCGTCCGAATCTGCCCGCGCGTGCGATCAAAGGTGCCGCCCGTGTCCACGACATAGGTGGCGCGCCGGCGCTTTTCCGCGTCCGGCATCTGCAAATGGCGGATTCGGCGGAATTTTCCTTCCGTCATGCCCGGCCGCGCCAGCACCCGGCGCCGCTGTTTCCATTCCGGCGCGGACACGACGATAACGCCCGCGAGTCGCCGTTCGCCATGGCCTTCGAACAGCAGGGGGATGTCGAGCACGACCAGCGGCCTTGCCCGATAACGGCGCAGGAATAGCGCCCGCGCGGCATGGACGGCGGGGTGGACGATCCGCTCCAGCGCCTTGAGTTCATGCGGCTTGTCGAACACCGCGGCGCCCAGCTTCGGCCGATCGACTCCCGCCGGACCGGTGGTGCCGGGAAAGCGCGCCTCGATCGCCGGGATCAATATGCCGCCGGGGCCCTGCATCCGGTGAACCTCCGCATCGGCATCGAACACCGGCACGCGCAGCGTGCGCAGCATCTGCACCACGGCGGACTTCCCCATGCCGATGGACCCGGTCAAACCCCAGATGTTGCGGGGCTTCATGCCATCAGCAGCGCGCGCAGTTCCGCATCATGCTCGCGCGGCGCCTGCGCATCGAAAAAGATGTCGAAGGCCAGCGCCGCCTGGCCGATCAGCATTTCCAGCCCGTCGATCGTCTTCAGGCCCAGAGCGCGGGCCTGCGCCAGCAGCGGCGTTTCCAGCGGCGCATAGACGATGTCATAGACGGTCGCGTGCTTGCCCAGGTGCGAGATGTCGATCTCCAGCGGCGGCTTCCCGGTCATGCCCAGCGGGCTGCTGTTGACCAGCAGGTCGGCCGCCGGCACCGGATCGGTCAGCGCCAATACGTCGCCCGAAAGCCCGGCACGGTCCAGCAGCGCCCGGCCCTTCGCCACATCGCGCACCATCACGGTGATGCGCGGCACGCCAAAGGTCGACAGCGCGAACAGGATCGCCCGCGCCGCGCCGCCGGCGCCGATCAGCACCGCATGGTCGCCGCGCCATGTGTCGCGGATCAGCGGCTGCAGGAAACCGCCGGCATCGGTGTTGGTGCCCACCAGCGGCCTGCCGGTTTCGCAGGCGATGGTGTTCATCGCGCCGATCCGCTCGCGCACTCCGCCCGGATCGTCGGTATAGTCCATCACCGCGATCTTGTGGGGCAGGGTGACGTTGCAGCCCAGCCAGTCCGGGTCCGCCCGGCGCTGCAGGAAATAGGCCGCAAGCCCGTCCGGCGTCACATGCGTCTTGCGATACTCCGCCTCGATCTGCAGCTTTTGCAGCCAGAAATTGTGGAGCAGCGGCGATTTGCTGTGGATGATGGGGTCGCCGATCACCTCCGCATAGGGAAGGCCACCGCTGCCGTTGCTATCATGTCCGCTCTTGTCCGTCATGTCGCCACAACACCGCGCAGGCGCAGGAAGTCAAGCAGCGGCAGCAACGGCAGCCCCTGAATCGCGAACTGGCTGCCCTCGATCCGGCTGAACAGTTGCACGCCCGGCCCCTCGATCCGATAGCAGCCGACGCACCAGCGGCAATCGTCCCAGTCGCCGTCCAGATAGGCGGCGATGAAATCGTCGGACAACGGCCTGACGGTCATCGCCACCCGCTCGATATGGCGCCAGACGGGGATGCCGCCCTGCGCGACCACCGCCGCGCTGTGGAGTCTATGGGTCCGCCCGGAAAGAAGCCGCAATATCCGCGCCGCGTCGGCCCGGTCCACCGCCTTGTCGATCATCGTGCCATCGTCCAGCGACAGGGTCTGGTCGCAGCCCAGCACCAGGTCGCCCGGCGCCCGGCGGGAGAGTTTCACCGCCTTGAGTTCCGCCAGTGCATCGGCAAGCGAGCGGGCGTTGAGGCCGTCGGCGCGCAGCGCTTCCTTTGCGCTGTCCTCGTCGACGCCCGGCGAGACCGCTTCGAACGGCACGCCCGCCGCCGCGAGCAGCGCCCGGCGGCTGGCGCTTTGCGAGGCGAGGATCAGGGTCATGGCACGATCTCGCCCCCTGCCGCGCCCCCCGGACCACTCCCGGCCAAACCGCTCCCCGTCGAACCGCTGCCCGCGCCCAGCACGCGTTCGTGGAAGATATTGATGATCGCCGCGGCCGCTTCCTCGATCGAACGGCGGGTCATGTCGATCACCGGCCAGTCATTGTCGGCGAAGATCCGCCGGGCAAAGGCAAGCTCGGCCTGCACCTGCTCCAGGTCGACATAGGCGGTTTCCGGCGCCTGGTTGAGCGACAGCAGCCGGTTGCGCCGCACCTGCACCAGCCGGTCCGGGCCGATGGTCAGCCCCACGACCATCGGATGCTTGAGGCGATAGAGGCTGTCGGGCGGCGGGGATTCGGGTACCAGCGGGATGTTCGCCGTCTTGTAGCCGCGATTGGCGAGATAGATGGACGTCGGCGTCTTCGACGCGCGCGACACCCCGGCCAGGATGATGTCGGCCTCCTCCCAATTCTCATGCGCGACCCCGTCGTCATGCGCGATGGTGAACTGGATCGCCTCAATCCGCGCGAAATAGGCTTCGTCCAGGATGTGCTTGCGGCCCGGCCGGTTGCGCGTTTCCTGCCCCAGGATGTTCGACATCGCATCCGTCACCGTATCCAGCGCGGCGACATGCGGCAGGCCGAGCGCGCGGCAGCGGTTTTCCAGATTGCGCCGCAGCAGCGGGTTGGAGAGGGTGAAGAGCACGAGCCCGGGATGCTGCGCGATTTCCTGCATGATCCGGTCGAGATGCACGTCGGAGCGCACCATCGGCCAGAAATGCCGGATCGCCTCGACATTCTCGAACTGGGCGATGCCCGCCTTGGCGATGTTTTCCAGCGTTTCGCCGGTGGAGTCGGACAGGAGATGGAGGTGCAACCGCGTCATGGGGACTGTTCTGTTGGCCCCTTGTGGATAAAGCAAGGGAGAGAATGGTGGATAAGTCGCCCGGCCACTTTCACGCACGCTGTCCGGCGATTCATCCACAGGCGGCGCACAGGCGGAAAATTCCATCCACAGCCTGTGGATAACGGGGACAACCGCGATGACTCACGGGGAAATCCGTAGAGCCGATGAGTCAATCTGTTGGCAAAAGCGGGCACAATGCATAAACCCCGCTGCCAACCGACCAACAACTTCCAACAACCTTTTAATAAAGTCTTTATATTATGAGTGGAGTCGACCGGTTGACCGACATGGAGCGCACCGCGCCCGAGACCAGCGCCGAAGGACGGGGCAGGGGAAAGCCCCTGCTCGACGTGCTGCGCGGCGCCATCCCGGAGGTGCCGCCGCTGTGGCTGATGCGCCAGGCGGGCCGCTATTTGCCCGAATATCGGGCGCTGCGAGCGGAAAAGGGCGGATTCCTCGAACTGGTCTATGACAGCGCCGCCGCCGCGGAGGTGACTTTGCAACCGCTGCGCCGCTTCGGCTTTGACGGCGCGATCCTCTTTTCCGACATCCTGATCGTCCCCTATGCGATGGGACAGATGCTGTGGTTCGAGGCGGGCGAGGGGCCGCGCCTAGCCCCGATCCTCGCGGCCAGCGACCTGTCCGTGCTCATCCCCAATTTCGGGCATTTCGAGGCGATCTACGAAACGGTGCGGCAGGTGAAGGCCACGCTCGCCCCCGATGTCACTTTCCTGGGCTTTGCCGGCAGCCCCTGGACGATCGCGACCTATATGGTGGCGGGGCAGGGCAGCAAGGATCAGGGCGCGGCCCGGCGCCTCGCTTATGGCGATCCGGCCAGGTTCCAGGCGATCATCGACGCCATTGTCGATACGACCGTCACCTATGTCTCCGGCCAGATCGCGGCGGGGGTAGAAGCGGTGCAGCTGTTCGACAGCTGGGCCGGCAGCCTTGCCCCGCGCGAATTCGACCGTTGGGTGATCGCGCCCAATGCCCGCATCGTGGAACGGTTGAAGGCCCTGCATCCGGACGTGCCGCTGATCGGCTTCCCCAAGGGCGCCGGCGCGAAGCTCGCCGATTATGCGCGGCAGACGGGCGTGGACGCGGTGGGGCTGGATGAAACGGTCGATCCCTGGTGGGCCGATGCCGTGCTGCCCGCCGGCATGCCCGTCCAGGGCAATCTCGATCCGCTGGCGCTGATCGCGGGCGGCGAGGCGGTGCGCGCGGCGGTGGCCGACATCCGCGCCGCGCTGGCCGGCCGGCCCCATATCTTCAACCTTGGCCACGGCATCCTGCCCGACACGCCGCTGGACCATGTCGAAGCACTGATCAATCTGGTGCGGGAGCCGCGCTGATGCCGTTTCTGGGGAACGCCTATCTGTGGGTGAAGGCCGCCCATGTCATCTTCGTCATCTTCCTGATGGCGGGATTGTTCATGATGCCGCGATTCTTCGTCTATCATCAGGAATGCGCGCCCGGATCGGACGAGGACAGGAAGTGGATCGACCGCGAGCGCAAGCTGCTGAAGATCATCCTCAACCCCTCGATCACATTGGTGTGGCTGTTCGGCCTGATGCTGATGGTGGAGCTGGGCGCCTGGTCGCAGGGCTGGTTCCAGCTGAAATTCCTGCTGGTGCTGGCATTGTCTGGCTATCATGGCTGGATCGGCGGCTATGTGAAGAAACTCGCGCGGGGCGAGCGGCCGTTGACCGACAAGAGGCTGCGATTGCTCAACGAAGTGCCCGGCATATTGGTGACTCTGGTCGTCGTCCTGGTCATTGTGCGGCCATTCTGAACCCTTAAGGGCCCGCGCCAGCTTGACTTGAACCCGGCCCGCGCCTAACGATTCCCACGCCTTCCCAGTCGACGGCGCCCGCGCCTTGTGGGCCGGAGCCGGTCTGACCTCGAACAACCCCTTCCATTTATTCTATTTCCCGGATCATCGCGGATGCACCTCAAGGACCTCAAGAAGAACACGCCTGCCGAACTCGTCTCCATGGCGGAGGAACTGGGTGTCGAGGGCGCGTCGACGCTGCGCAAGCAGGATCTCATGTTCGCTATCCTCAAGGCCGAGGCCGAGAATGGCGAGCAGATCATGGGCGAAGGCACGATCGAAGTGCTGCCCGACGGTTTCGGCTTCCTGCGCAGCCCGCAGGCGAATTTCCTCGCCGGCCCGGACGACATCTATGTCTCGCCCAACCAGGTCCGCAAATTCGGCCTGCGCACCGGCGACACGGTGGAAGGCGAGATTCGTGCGCCCAAGGATGGCGAGCGCTATTTCGCCCTGACCAAACTGAACTCGGTCAATTTCGACGATCCCGACGCGGTGCGCCATCGTGTCAATTTCGACAACCTGACCCCGCTCTATCCCGAACAGAAGCTGGTGCTCGACACCGTCGACCCCACGGTCAAGGACAAGTCGGCCCGCGTCATCGACATCATCAGCCCGCAGGGCAAGGGCCAGCGCACGCTGATCGTCGCGCCGCCCCGCGTCGGCAAGACGGTGATGCTGCAGAACATCGCCAAGGCGATCACGGACAATCACCCGGAAGTCTTCCTGATCGTGTTGCTCATCGACGAGCGCCCTGAGGAAGTCACCGACATGCAGCGCAGCGTGAAGGGCGAGGTCGTCTCCTCGACCTTCGACGAGCCCGCGCAGCGCCATGTCCAGGTCGCCGAAATGGTGATCGAAAAGGCCAAGCGCCTGGTCGAGCACAAGAAGGATGTCGTCATCCTGCTCGATTCCATCACCCGCCTCGGCCGCGCCTACAACACCGTCGTTCCGTCTTCGGGCAAGGTGCTGACCGGCGGTGTCGACGCCAACGCCCTGCAGCGCCCCAAGCGCTTCTTCGGCGCCGCGCGCAACATCGAGGAGGGCGGCTCGCTCTCCATCATCGCGACCGCGCTGATCGACACCGGCAGCCGCATGGACGAGGTGATCTTCGAAGAGTTCAAGGGCACCGGCAACTCGGAAATCGTGCTCGACCGCAAGGTGGCGGACAAGCGCATCTTCCCGGCACTGGATGTCGGCAAGTCCGGCACCCGCAAGGAAGAGCTGCTGGTCGACAAGGCCAAGCTCTCCAAGATGTGGGTGCTTCGCCGCATCCTCATGCAGATGGGCACGGTCGACGCCATGGAGTTCCTGCTCGACAAGATGAAGGACTCCAAGACCAACGAAGATTTCTTCGACTCGATGAACCAGTAAAAGCGAGTGACATCAGCCTGCCATGCTTGACATGCTCATTGCCTCCGCTGCTGCCGTGCCGCTCTCTTTTGGGACGGTGGTGGATCATATCGTCACCGATTTCTCGAACATCGGGTCTGCCAGCGCGCTCGCCGCCTTTGGCCAGGTGCTGATGATCGACGTGCTGCTGGCCGGCGACAATGCGATCGTGGTCGGCGCGCTCGCCGCCGGACTGCCCGTCGCGCAGCGCAAGAAGGTCATCATGATCGGCATCATCGCCGCTCTGGTGCTGCGCATCGGTTTTGCGCTGGTCGTCAGCCAGCTGATGCAGATTGTCGGCCTGATCCTTGCCGGCGGCCTGCTGCTGCTGTGGGTCAGCTGGAAGATGTGGCGCGAGCTGCACCCCAAGCGGGGCGGCGATACGCCCGACGATCCGACCGATGACGATATTTCCGGCCTGCGTCCGGCAAAGAGCTTTGCCGCTGCCGCCTGGGCCGTGGCCATTGCCGACGTCTCGATGAGCCTCGACAATGTGCTGGCGGTGGCCGGTGCCGCGCGCGACCATCCCGGCATCCTCATCATCGGCCTGATCCTGTCGGTCGCGCTGATGGGCATCGCCGCCAACATCATCGCCAAATATATCGAGCGCTTCCGCTGGATCGCCTATATCGGTCTGGCCGTGATCGTCTATGTGGCGGTGAAGATGATCTACGAGGGCATCGTGGATCACAATGTGGGCATCCTGACGCTGTTTGCCTAAAGTATCCGCTCGGAATCTACAAATTGTAGATGGCTGAGAGGAACTTTACTGCGCATCATTCCGATGAGTTGTCCTCGTTGCTCTGCGCGCCATTCTCCACCAATTTTTGAACCAGTTTCGGTATCCCGGAGCTGGCCTCGCCAATCGTTCAGGTGAGTAAAACTGATTTCTGCGACGACCATATCAACATCCTGTGACTGATACTTAGTCGAGAACCTATATATTGGGTTGCTGTCTTGTTCTTCTTGTTTGATAATGAGTTTTGCGCATTACTCAGGAAATGGAGGCAGAATTTACAGCAGCGGAAGTCAGTCGACTGGCCGGATTTGAAAAGCCTTGGATGCTTGGACATCTCGAGCGAGAAGGAATTTTCATCCGTGAGAATTTCCAAGACCGGCGTCATGGCCGAGCGAGAAAATACACATTTTTAGATCTTCTCATTCTCCGATCTATTAATCGAATGCTTGAAATTGGTATGCGGCCTGCTCGTATAAAAACTGTGATCCGAAAAATTGCTGAAATTGAGGGTCTATCCGAAGATCGTAATGCAGCACGAGCTTTGGTAACAACGTTAGGTGTACGTCTCTTCGTGGGGAAAGAAGAGGCTTACATAATTGATAACCGAAATATCGAGAGTCTAACCGCTTCAGGTCAGCTTGCATTTGGTTTCATGATCGACCTGAAAGCTGCGAGTAGTGCTGTGATAAGCGTAGTCGACGCTTATGAAATGAAAAAGCGAGGCAATCTAAAGGTTGATTTGCCAATCCTCCAGAAAATGTGCGCGGAAGCTGGCATTTAGAGCGGTTTTCGACCGTTCTGAATCGCGAGGGATTCCCCTCGGCCGCGATTTGTGGTTCAGAATCCGTGCTGGTGAAGGAGGCCGGCATGGATGGCTCTCTCAATGGATTTGCGCTCTCGGCTATTGGCAGCGGTGGATAGCGGATCGAGTTGCCGTGCTGCGGCAGCCCGGTTTGGTGTTGCAGCATCAACGGCAGTCCGCTGGCGGGCACAACAGCGCGAGACGGGTGACTTTGCCCCAAAGCCACGTGGCGGCGATATGCGCTCGCGGCGGATGGAAGAGCGGGCAGCGGACATTCTGGCCATTTGGGAGGGGCGCAGGGACATCACCCTCGAAGAACTGCGTTCGGCGCTGGCTGACAAGGGCATGGATGTTTCCGTTGCCGGGCTACATCGCTTTTTCGTTCGACGGGGACTGACGCGCAAAAAAAGACAGGTCATGCGATAGAGCAGGACCGGCCTGACGTCCTGAAGCAGCGTCAGGACTGGTTCGAGGGTCAACTCGATCTCGAGCCGGAACGCCTGGTCTTCATCGACGAAACCTGGACCGCGACCAACATGACCCGAAGCCACGGTCGTTGCCCGAAAGGCGAGCGGCTGCGGATGGGCTTCCCGCATGGACACCGAAAGACCACGACTTTGGTAGCGGGTCTGCGCATGACGGGCATGGTCGCACCGATGGTACTCGACGGCCCGATCAACGGCGACTGGTTCGAAGCCTACGTTGCCCAGGTGCTTGTGCCCGAGCTTCGGCCTGGCGACACTGTGATCATGGATAACCTGTCGAGCCACAAACGGGCGGCAGTGCAGGACAGGATCGAAGCAGCCGGCGCTACACTGCGCTTTCTCCCGCCCTATAGCCCGGACTTCAACCCGATCGAGAAGGCATTCTCCCGCCTCAAGGCCATGCTCCGTAAGGCGGGCGAGCGTACCGTTAGCGGCCTGTGGAGTTTGATCGGCAAACTCCTCGACATCTTCCAGCCCCACGAATGCACCAGCTACTTCAGGTCATGCGGGTATGATCCGGAATGATCGAAAAACGCTCTAGGAGCAAGTAAATTCAAGGGATGAGTACCGTCGATCCCGTCGTTTTCCGTCCCTCCAGCGCACGATGCGCCTCGGCGGCGTCCGCCAGGGCGAAACGCTGGCCGATCACCGCCTTCACCACGCCGCGTTCCATTCGGTCGAACAGCCGGCCAGCGGTGTGTGCAAGTTCTTCGGCCGTCGCGATATAGTCGAACAGAGTGGGGCGGGTGACATAGAGCGATCCGCCCCGGCTCAATTCCAGCAGGCTGACGGGCGGCACCGCGCCAGAGGCATTGCCATAGCTGACCATCAGGCCGCGCCGCTTGAGGCAGGCGAGCGAGACCGCCCAGCTGTCCTTGCCCACGCCGTCATAGACCACGTCCACGCCCTTGCCGTCCGTCCGGTTGCGCACCCTGGCCGCCAGCGTGTCGAACGGCCCATGCAGGCTGTGATCGGCCTTCACCAGCGCCGCCTTTTCCGCCGATCCGCAATGGGCGATCACCGTCACGCCCTTGTCCATCAGCCAGGGCACCAGCACGGAGCCCACGCCGCCCGCCGCCGCATGCACCAGCGCCACCTGGCCCCTGCCCAGCGATATCGTGTCTTCGGCAAGATAGCAGGCGGTCATGCCCTTCAGCATCATCGCCGCGGCATCCTCCAGGCTGATGCCATCGGGAATATGCACTGCGCGGTCGGCCGCTATGATCCGGTGCGTCGCATAAGCGCCAAGGCCGCTGGCGCAGCCCACCCGGTCGCCCACTGCAAAGCCGGTGACGCCATCACCCAGCGCGATCACATGGCCGGCACTTTCCGAACCGAGCGTAAAGGGCGGTTCCGCCGGATAGAGCCCGCTGCGATAATAGGTGTCGATGAAGTTGAGGCCAACGGCATCCTGCGCTATCAGCAGTTCGCCGGGGCCGGGCGCGGGAAGGGCAAAGCCTTCCCGCACGATCGCCTCCGGCCCGCCCGGCGTCCGTACCACAAGGCGCCAGCCTTCTGCGATATCCGCTGTCATTCCGGTGCTCACAGCAGCGCGGCGGCAAAGAATTCCGCGGTGCGGCCGTCGGCCAGCGTGGCGGCGGCATCATTGCGCCGCTTGCCGCTTTCCACCGCGAAACCATGGTCCATCCCCTCATAGTCGTGAAGGGTCACATGCCGGTTGTCCTTCAGCCCGTCATGCATCGCTTTCTGCGTTTCGGGCGATACGAAGCCGTCGGCTGTGGGGATGTGCAGCATCACCGGCTTGCCGATCGCATGCTGTTCCACCAGCAGCCCGTCGATGCCGACGCCATAATAGCCGACAAACGCATCGCCATCCGTCCGGCAGGCGGACATGAAGACCAGGCGCCCGCCCAGGCAATAGCCGACGCAACCGATCTTGCCGCCTTCGGGCAGCATCGTGCGCACCGCCTTGATCGTCGCCTCTATGTCTCGAATGCCCTGGTCCTGATCGAACTGGCCGTAAAGGCCCAGGGCCTGCTGCATCTCTTCGGGCACGTCGGGGTCAAGCTCGATATGGGGCTTGATCCGCCAGAAGAGGTCGGGCGCGATGGCGAGATAACCGGCCTTGGCCCATTTTTCGCATTTCTGCCGGATGCCGGGATTGATGCCGAAGATTTCCTGGATGACGACGATCGCGGCCTTCGCGGGCGCTGCGGGCGTCGCGACATAGGCGTCGAACGCGCCCTCGCCCTCAAAGGTGGTGATGGCGGTGAATTCACCCATCGATCATACTCCTGAAAACATGAATGCAAATGCGCTGTGGATGGTCGTCTATGCCATGGCGGAAAGAGGGACGGAAGCGGTCAGCGATGCGGATTGGGGCATTTGCGCGCGGAACTGGCATTTACCCGCGCCATGCGGCATGAAGGCGGGAACGCCGCGCTAGGCGGGAAGGACGGAGCCCATGAAGATCACCTTCAATGTCGATTGCACACCCGAAGAAGCACGTGGGTTCCTGGGCCTGCCTGACTTATCGCCGATCCATGACAAATATGTGCAGACCATGATGGAAAGCATGAATGGGCAGGTCAGCATGGATCAGATGCAGAATCTGATCCGCAGTTTTTCGCCGATGGGCGAAACCGGTATCAAGCTGTTCAAGCAGATGATGGACATCGGCCTTGCCGGCGCCAGCACATCGACAAAAAAAGACGAATAATCAGGTATTTAGTTCTGGATACCATCTTCGCGTCATCGGGCGGCCTGCCGCCTGCCGCCATCGGCATCATTCGTGTCAGCGGCCCGGCGGCGGGCGACGCCATGAAAGCCCTGGCCGGGCGCATGCCGGCCCCGCGCCGCGCCAGTCTGTCGACGCTGCGTGATCCCGACGGCGGCGAACTGATCGACCGCGGCCTGCTGCTGTGGTTCCCCGGACCCGATGCGGCGACGGGCGAGGATCTTGCCGAATTTCACTGTCATGGCGGCCGGGCGGTGATCGCGGCGATCCTGGATGCGCTGGCAAAGCTTCCGGGATTGCGATTGGCCGCACCGGGAGAGTTCACCCGACGCGCCTTCGAACATGGCCGGATGGACCTGAACGCCGCGGAGGGTCTGGCCGATCTGCTGATGGCGGAAACCCAGTCCCAGCGCCGCGCCGCGCTGGCCATGGCGGAAGGCGGCTTTTCCCGGCTGGTGGCGGACTGGGAAGCGGAGCTGCTGCGCCTGTCCGCCCTTGTCGAGGCGGCGCTCGATTTCTCCGATGAAGATGATGTGCCGGATGCGGGGATCGAGGGCATGATCGTCGCCGGCATCGGGGCATTGCACGGGGCGGTCGTCGCGGAATCCATGCGGCCGCATGCCGAGCGCTTGCGCGATGGCATTCGTGTCGTGCTCGCTGGGCCGCCCAATGCCGGTAAGTCGACATTGCTGAATGCGCTGGCCGGGCGAGAGGCGGCGATTGTCTCGCCCATCGCCGGCACCACCCGGGATCGCATCGAAGTGCCCGTCGCCATCGCCGGCATCGCGTTTCTCCTGACCGACACCGCCGGGCTTCGCGCCGAAACGGACGACGCCGTCGAGGCGATCGGGATGGATCGCGCGGCGCAGGCGATTGCGGCGGCCGACATCATCTTGTGGCTCGGCCCGGTGAACGACGCACCCGAGGGCGCCGTGCGGATTGCGGCGCGGATGGATGAGCCGGGGCATGATGCGGCGGGCGCTGACCTTCAACTCTCCGCCGTGACAGGGGAGGGGATGGACGAATTGCGCGACCTGTTGCTCGCCCGTGCCCGCGCGCTGCTGCCGGGGGAGGGAGACTATGCCCTACATGCGCGTCAGCGCGCGGCGGTCCATGCGATGACCGATGCGCTGGGTGAGGCATTGGCGCAGGCGGACATGCTGCTGGTCGCCGAGCATCTGCGCGAGGCCCGGCGGGCGATCGATGCGTTGACCGGCCGGTCGGGCACGGAAGCGATGCTCGATGCCCTGTTCGGCAATTTCTGCATCGGCAAATGATGCCGTTGGGTGTTCCACGTGGAACAGTGCTTTGACCGGATAAATCAAATCCCGTAAGAGCGGGCGATGCGGACAGTATATGATGTGATCGTGGTCGGAGGCGGCCATGCCGGTTGCGAGGCAGCGGGAGCGGCGGCGCGCATGGGCGCGGCGACGGCCTTGCTCACCTTCTCGCGCGAGACGGTGGGCGCCATGTCCTGCAACCCGGCCATCGGGGGATTGGGCAAGGGGCATCTGGTCCGGGAGGTCGATGCGCTCGACGGGTTGATGGCGCGGGCGGCAGACGCCGCCGCGATCCATCACCGCATGCTGAATGCGAG
Organism: Sphingobium aquiterrae; assembly: GCF_037154135.1. Lineage (NCBI taxonomy): Bacteria > Pseudomonadati > Pseudomonadota > Alphaproteobacteria > Sphingomonadales > Sphingobiaceae > Sphingobium > Sphingobium aquiterrae. The sequence goes on along the minus strand of NZ_JBANFL010000009.1, from coordinate 63,883 downwards.
CAAGGGCACGGCGGTTCAGGGCCCACGTATCCAGGCCGACCGCAAGCGCTACCGCGCTGCGATCCAGGTATTGCTCGCGGCGACGGATGGTCTGGATATCGTCGAGGGCGAAGCCGCATTGTTCCACGTGGAACAGGGGGCCATCGCCGGTGTGTTCCTCGCGGACGGCCGTCTCATCCGCGCCCGCGCCGTCATATTGGCGACCGGAACATTCCTTGGCGGCCGCCTGTTCCGGGGCGAGGAACGGGAGGTCGGTGGCCGCGTGGGTGAGCGGGCCTCGACCGCGATGGCTGAGCAGCTGCGCGCATTGGGCCTGCCGATGGCGCGGCTCAAGACCGGCACGCCGCCGCGGATCGATGGCCGCACGATAGACTGGGCGCGTCTGGAGGAGCAGCCATCGGACGGCGGCGGCTGGACGATGTCTTCCCTCACATCGCGGCGCTTGTTGCCGCAACTGGCCTGCGCGATCACGCGGACCAACAACCGGACCCATGACATCATCCGCGAGGGCATGAGCCGCTCGCCATTGTTCAGCGGCGCGATCGAAGGGCGCGGTCCACGCTATTGCCCGTCGATCGAGGACAAGGTTGTCCGCTTCGGCGATCGGGAAGGGCACCAGATCTTTCTGGAACCGGAGGGGTTGGACGACGCGCTTGTCTATCCCAACGGCATCAGCACATCGTTGCCCAGCGATGTGCAATTGGCCATGATCCAGTCCGTCGCCGGGCTTGAGCAGGCGAAGATCGCCGTGCCGGGTTATGCCGTCGAATATGATCATGTCGATCCGCGCGCGCTCAACATGACCCTGGAACTGGCGGCGATGCCGGGCCTCTTCTGCGCCGGCCAGATCAATGGCACTACCGGCTATGAAGAGGCGGCGGCGCAGGGGCTGGTGGCTGGCACGAATGCGGCCGCCCATGCGTTGGATCGTCCGCCCCTGATCCTGGATCGTGGTAGCAGCTATATCGGCGTGATGATAGACGACCTCGTGCTGCAGGGCGTGACCGAACCCTATCGCATGCTGACTGCGCGGGCGGAATATCGACTGAGCCTGCGTGCGGACAATGCGGCGACGCGGTTGACGGGCCTGGGTATCGCCCATGGCTTGATCGGCGAAGAGCGCCGGGCCCGGTGGCATGCTCGGAAGGCGCAACGGTCCGCGATCGACGCGCAACTGGAACGCAGCTTCACCACCGCGGAGATGGCCAAGGCCGGCGCGCCGGTCCGGCAGGACGGCATGCGCCGTACCCTGTTTGCATGGGCGCGTTTCCCTGAAGTGAGCGAGGCATTGTTGGTCGCGTTGGCACCCGCTTTGGGGCAGGCCGATGAGACCCTGCGCGCGGAGATTCTGGAGGATGCCCGCTATGCGCCATATCTGGAACGGCAGGCGGCCGAGCTTCGGGACATGCGGCACAATGAAGCCGTGCGCATTCCGGAGAGTCTGGATTATGGGGCGATAGGGGGACTTTCTTTGGAGATGCGGGAGCGGCTGGAACTGGCGCGGCCGGAAACCCTGGCGGCGGCCGCGCGCGTTCGTGGCGTGACGCCGGCCGCCGTCGCCGCGATCCTCGTCCATGTGACACGGCGCGCGGCGTGACGGAAGACGAGGCGCGCGCCTGGTTGGCGGACCGTCTTTCTGTTCCACGTGGAACATTGGAACGGCTGGAAGCCTATATCGCCCTGCTGTTCGATGAGATGAGCCGGCAGAATCTGATCGCGGAATCGACCAGGGAGCATGTCTGGGCGCGGCATATTGTCGATAGTGCGCAGCTCATTCCGATGGCCGGCAAAGCGACGGCGGGCGGCTGGATCGACCTGGGTTCCGGGGCGGGATTGCCGGGGATCGTGGTGGCGATCCTGACGGACTGGCCGGTGCTGATGGTGGAATCCCGGCGCAAGCGGACCGAATTTCTGGCGCATGTGATCGAAACGCTCGGCCTGGATAATGCACGATTATGGGAGGGCAGGGCGGAAACGCTCCAGATCGATGAGCCCGCGGCCGTGATTTCCGCGCGCGCTTTCGCGCCCATGCCCCGTCTTCTTTCCGGTTCGGCGCATCTGGCGAACGACTCGACTCTCTGGCTGCTGCCAAAAGGCAGAAACTGGAAGAATGAATTGGAAAGCATCGGTCCGACGTGGCAGGGTATGTTTCACGTGGAACAAAGCGTCACCGATGCAGAAAGCGCGATTGTCGTCGCCAAGCAGGTGCGCAAGCGAAGGGGCCGCACATGATCCGTATCGCTATCGCCAACCAGAAGGGTGGGGTGGGCAAGACCACCACCGCGATCAACGTGGCGACGGCGCTGGCGGCGACCGGCCACCGCACGCTGCTGATCGACCTCGATCCGCAGGGCAATGCGTCGACCGGGCTGGGCATCTCCCATGCCGAACGCAGTCGGTCGAGCTACGACCTGTTGATCGGCGATTGCACGCTGGACGAAGCGGTGATGCCCACGCGCATTCCCAAGCTGGACATCGTCACCGCGACCCAGGATCTGTCGGGTGCGGAGATCGAACTGATCGATTATGAAGAGCGCACCCACCGCCTCGACGCGGCGTTGAACGCCGGGCAGGAGGGGCGCTGGGATATCTGCCTGATCGATTGCCCGCCGTCGCTCGGCCTGCTCACCATCAATGCCATGGTCGCGGCGCGCGCGCTGCTGGTGCCGCTCCAGTGCGAATTTTTTGCGCTCGAAGGCCTGTCGCAGCTGTTGCAGACGGTCGAGCGTATTCGCGGGCGGTTCAATCCCGGCCTGTCGATCATGGGGGTCGCGCTCACCATGTATGACCGGCGCAATCGCCTGACCGATCAGGTGGCCGACGATGTGCGGGCCTGCCTGGGCGATGTCGTGTTCAGCACCGTCATTCCCCGCAATGTGCGGCTGTCGGAGGCGCCCAGCCATGGCGTGCCGGCACTCATCTATGATTATCGCTGTTCAGGGTCCGAAGCCTATATGCAATTGGCGCGTGAATTGATCGGTCGCCTGCCCGCACAGGAGATTGCCGCGTGAGCGAGGGTGACAAGGCCGTAAAGCCCATCCGCCGGCCCCACGGGCTGGGCAGGGGCCTTTCCGCATTGCTGGGCGATGTCGCACAGGAAGCGCCGGTCGCGTCGAGCCCCGCCGCCAATGATGGCGCCGGTGGAAAATCAATCCAAAGCATTGAAATCGCGCTTATAAAGCCGCATCCTGAGCAGCCCCGCAGGCACTTCGACGCCGACGCGCTGCAGGAACTGGCCGACAGCATCAGCAAGCGGGGCGTCATCCAGCCGATCATCGTGCGGCCCTTTGGCGGCGGTTATCAGATCGTTGCGGGCGAACGCCGTTGGCGCGCCGCGCAAAAGGCGCAGCTGCATCGCATCCCGGCCATCGTGCGCGAATTCAGCGAAGCCGAAACGCTGGAAATCGCGCTGATCGAAAATATCCAGCGCGAGGACCTGAACCCGATCGAGGAGGCGGAGGCCTATCGCAAGCTGATCGCCGAATTCGGCCATAGCCAGGAGGCACTGGGCCGGCTGGTCGGGAAATCCCGCAGCCATATCGCCAACCTGATGCGCCTGCTCGATCTGCCCGCCGTCGTGCAGCAGGCCGTGGTCGAGCAGCGGCTGACCATGGGCCATGCCCGCGCGCTGATCGGCGCACCCGATTGCGAGGGGCTGGCGCGGACGGTCGAGGCGAAGGGGCTTTCGGTGCGCGATACCGAAAAGCTGGTGCGCACCAGCCGCGGTGGCGATTCGGTCAGGCTGCCCAAGCTGGATGTCCATGCATATAACAAGGACCCTGATCTGGCGGCGCTGGAAGAGCATCTGGCGGACATATTGGGCCTGAAGGTGGAAATCGCCCATCTGCCGACCGGGCAGGCCGGCACGCTGACCTTGCGCTATTCCACGCTGGATCAGCTCGACATGCTGTGCCTGCGCCTGTCCGGCGAGCGTATCTGAGACGGGGATGCCGCGCCCGGATGGTGGGTTGCGCGGCGGCTGGACACAAAGTGTAGGGCGGGCGTAATGCCCGTCTATCACTTTGATATCATGTCGGAAAATATTGAAATGGTGCGGTCGAGAAGACTCGAACTTCCACGGCCTTTCGGCCACAACGACCTCAACGTTGCGCGTCTACCAGTTCCGCCACGACCGCACATTTCAAGGGGAACCGGACGGGCCGGCACCTGGTAGGCGCTGGCCATTAGCAACTCCCGATGGGCGTTGCAAGCCGCCCTTTTACATGCGGACCATGGGAAATCGCAATTGTCGCGCGAACAGGGGCGCCATGGCCCGATATCCGCGCCTCAGCGGCTCTTGTCGACGAAGGTCAGCGAGAGATTCTCGGCATTTTTGGGGATATCCAGCCGGCTTTCGTTGATCGCGGCTTCCTCCCCGGGCTTCAGCCGGCCCTTGTCCGCCTTGGTCGTCCAGCTGAACACCAGCCGTTCCTGCTTGTCGCGCAGTTCCACCAGCACCGGCGGCACGGAAAGGTCGCGGTCGCCGCTGTTCACGATTCGCGCGCTGAAGGCGAAATATTCCTCGCCCGTGGGCAATTTGCGCCGCTCGGCGGGCTTGGAGAGATAGAAGAGCAGGTCAGGCTCGCCATTGTCGGCGACCAGCCCCAGATTCACCGCCCAGCTGGGCATGCCGAACATATAGACGGCGCCGGCGGCGGCGCTGATCGCCAGCGCGAAGGCAATGGCGGCAGCGGTCCACAGCTTTGCCGGGTTGCGACGGGCGCGGAAGGGCGGCTCGGGCGCGAAGCTGCTCCCTTCCGCCGCCCAATCCGGGGTCTCGGCCGCGCTGGCCGGAAAAATGGGGGCCGCGACCGCCGGAGCGACCGGGGCCGCTTCGCCAGCCTGTTCATCATCCGGCTCATCGGCTGCTGCTACCGGTGCAACCGGATCTGCAACCGCCGATTCCGCTGCCCGCACCGGTGGCGGGGGAGGCGGCGCTTCCACAGGAGACGCCGGTGAGGTGAGGGGGGGCGAGGTGAGCGGGGCCGAGGCAAGCGGGGCCGGCTGGGGCGCTTCCGCCGGCGCGGCGGGAGGGGATGGCAGCGGCGCTGCCTCCTGGAACCAGCTATGCTTGCAGGAGGCGCAGCGGACCTGCCGCCCGACCGGCCCGATCGCATTGTCGGGCACGATGTAACGTGTGGCGCAGTTCGGACACAGCAGGATCATTCCGCTTCATAAGCACCAGCGGGAGTCGAGGGCAAGCACCGACGCTGCTGCACTGCACAGGCGTCCTGTCCCGCGGCAGGCTTTACGGGCCTTCCCGCCTGTGCGATGGCTCGGGTCCGGGGCGCGCGGCATGGACGCGCGAAGGGGGCAGATACACGGTTTTTCACAGGGTTTTTCGATGTCCAGCATCGTCCAGTTCGAGAATGTGGGCCTGCGCTATGGGCTGGGCGCGGAGACGCTGTCCGATGTCAGTTTCTCGCTTCACGGCGGCGGATTCTATTTCCTCACGGGCGCGTCCGGCGCGGGGAAGACGTCGCTGCTGAAGCTGCTCTATCTGGCGCAGCGCCCCAGCCGGGGCGTCATCCGCCTGTTCAGCGAAGATGTGGTGACATTGCCGCGCCGCCGCCTGCCCGGGTTTCGGCGGCGCATCGGCGTGGTGTTCCAGGATTTCCGGCTGGTGCCGCATCTGTCGGCCGCCGACAATATCGCCTTGCCCCTGCGCGTGTCCGGCCTGGAGGAATCGGCGATCGCCGCGCCGGTGGAGGAGATGCTGACCTGGGTCGGGCTGGCGGACAGGGCCGATGCGCGCCCGGCGACGCTTTCGGGCGGCGAGCAGCAGCGCGTCGCCATCGCCCGCGCGGTGATCGGCCGGCCGGAGATTCTGGTGGCGGACGAGCCGACGGGTAACGTCGATCCGGACATGGCGCAGCGGCTGCTCTCCTTGTTCGAGGCGCTCAACCGGCTGGGGACGACCATCGTGGTCGCGACCCACGACCTGCCGCTGATCAACCGGGTGCCGGGCGCGCAGATGATGCGGCTGGACAAGGGGCGGCTGGCCGACCCCACCGGATCGCTGCGCTATCCCCCGCGCCAGGTGGAACCGGCATGACAATGGCGCGCCCGACAAGAGGCGGGGGCAGCGCGACGGCGGCCCGCAACCGGCTGTTGCCCGAAGGCCGCGTGGCCGGGCCGATGCCCTGGGTGATCGCCATCATGATGTGCCTGATGGTGCTGGCCGGGGCGGCGGCGCTCGCGCTTTCCTCGGCCACGCGGGCGATGAGCGCGGACCTGGCGGGCGGCGCGACGATCCAGATCGTGGAGGCCGATGCCGAACGCCGGGCGCAGGCGGTCAGGGCCTTGACCGGCGGGCTGCGCGGCGCCCCCGGCATCCTTTCGGTCCGCCCGGTGGCGGAGGATGTGCTGATGGCGCAGCTGCGCCCATGGCTGGGCAGCGATGTCGAAGGCGACATGCTGCCCGTTCCGGCGCTGATCGACGTGGAACTGGGGCAAGGCCAAGGTCTGGGCCAAGGTCTGGGCCAAGGTCAGGGAAAGGGCGGGCCGGGCATAATCGGGCTCAGGCGGCTGGTGGAACGGATCGCGCCGCAGGCCCGGGTGGAAGCCCATGCCGATTTCCTGGCGCCGGTGGCGGGCCTTACCGCCACGCTCGGGTGGATCGCCCTGGCGTTGGTGCTGCTGATGGCGGTGGCGACGGGCGCCGTCGTCATATTGGCGGCGCGCAGTGCCTATGATGCGCATCAGGGGACGATCGACATCCTGCACCTGATGGGCGCGACCGATGTGCAGATCGCCCGCCTGTTCCAGCGGCGGATCGCGCTGGATGCGCTGTTCGGATCGGCGCTGGGCTTTGTCGTGGCGCTGCTGGCCATCCTGCTGGTCGGGCAGCGGCTGGCCGCGACGGGATCGGAACTGCTGCAGGCGACGGCGCTCTCGCCCCTTGCCTGGGCCGCGTTGGTCGCGCTGCCGGTCGCCGGCGTGGCGCTGGCGACGCTGACGGCGCGGATGACGGTGCTGCGTGCCCTGGGGCGGCGGCTGTGATCGCGCGGTTCACATCGCTGCTGGTGCTGGCCTGGATATTGGGCTTTGCCTGGTTCGCGTTGCTGCTGCCCCAGCCGCTGGACGAACGCACCACCGATGCGATCGTGGTGCTGACCGGCGGGGCAGGGCGGGTGGATCGCGGCCTGGCGCTGCTAAGGGCCGGGGCGAGCCGCCGGGTGCTGATTTCGGGCGTCGACCGGTCGGTGCGGGCGCAGGAACTGGCTGTGCGCTATCACACGCCGCGCCGGCTGTTCGATTGTTGCGTGACCCTGGGCCGCGAAGCCATCGACACCCGTTCCAATGCGCTGGAAACCGCGCGCTGGATCGGCCGCCGCGACAAGGGGAAGCCGATGACGGTCCGCCTGATCACGACGGACTGGCATATGCGCCGCGCCGCCTTCGAGCTGCGACAGGCGCTCCCCGCGCGGGTGGAGCTGGTCTATGATGCGGTCCCCAGCCGCCCCAGCCTGACCGTGCTGGTCAAGGAATATAATAAATATCTGCTCCGCCGGGCCGCCGCCCTGCTGGGTATCTAGAGCGTTTTCGAAGCAGCCGGACCCGCCGGACGATTCGGAAAATGCGGCAAACGAAAAAGACAGATTGATCGTGCATCCCAGAGAGATTTCCGGTCCCCCAGGCATATGATTCTTCTCCGCTCCCTTGCTTTCACCGTCGTCTTCTACGGGCTGACCGTCTTCTGGATTCTGGCGGCGATTGCCGCCGCGATGCTGGGGCCGGGGGCATTGCATGCCGTCGCCCGCGGATGGAGCCGTTTCCACCGCCGATGCGCCTATGTGCTGCTGGGCCAGAAGGTGCGGCTGGAAGGGATATTGCCCGACCGGCCCTGCCTTTATGTCTTCAAGCATGAATCGATGTTCGAGACGATCGACCTGCTCTGCTTCTTCCGCACGCCGGCCATCGCGGCCAAGCGCGAGCTGATCGACATTCCGCTCTGGGGCTGGGTGGCGCGCCGCTTCGGTGTCATTCCGGTGGAGCGGCAGGCGGGGGCGAGGGCGATGCGATCGCTACGCGCCGCCGCGAAGGAAGCGCTGGCCGCCGGCCGGCCGATCTGCCTGTTCCCGGAAGGGACGCGGGTGCCCCATGGCGAAGCGCCGCCGTTGCGCGCCGGCTTTGCCGGCCTGTACGCGCTGCTGAACGTGCCGGTGGTGCCGGTGGCGCTCGACACCGGCCGGCTGGCGCCACGGGGCAAGCTGCGCAAGCGGCCCGGCATCATCACCTATCGCGTCGGCGAAACCATCCCGCCGGGCCTGCCGCGCGCGGAGGCGGAAGCGCGCGCCCATGCGGCGATCAATGCGCTGAACGGCGCGGCAGACTGAACCTGCCGACGGGCCAGAGCATTTTCAGGTCAGGTGGACTCCCCTGACGACCCGGATCATGCTCTATTTGTGGCTGCGGCCGAAATCGGGCGCGGGATCGTCCTGCCCCTCGTCGATAATCGCGCGGCGGATGGCGCGCGTGCGGGTGAACAGGTCGAACAATGTGTCGCCATCGCCCCAGCGGATGGCGCGCTGCAGCATCGACACATCCTCGGTCAGCCGCTGGAGGATTTCCAGCACGGCCTCGCGATTGTTGAGGAACACGTCGCGCCACATGATGGGGTCCGACGCGGCGATGCGGGTGAAGTCGCGAAAACCGCCCGCCGAATATTTGATGACCTCGCTCTGCGTCACCTGTTCCAGGTCGGAGGCCGTGCCGACGATCGAATAGGCGATGAGATGCGGAACATGGCTGGTGACGGCGAGCACAAGATCATGATGCTCGGGCGACATCAGCTCGACATTGGCGCCCAGCGCCTCCCAGAAAGCGGAGACGCGCGCGGTCGCCGCCTCGGGCGTCGCGCCGTCCGGGGTGAGGATGCACCAGCGGCCGCGGAACAGGCTGGCAAAGCCCGATTCCGGCCCGCTATGCTCGGTGCCCGCCACCGGATGGCCCGGGACGATGGTGGCCTGGGGCAATGCTTCGCGCATCGCCTTGAACACGCTGGCCTTGGCGCCGCCCACGTCGCTCACAATCGCCTCGGCCGGCAGATCGTCGGCAATGGCCGCCGCTGCCGTGCCGATCGCGCCGACCGGCACGCACAGGATAACGAGATCGGCGTCGATCACCGCCGTGCCGGGCGTGTCGGCGATATCGTCGCACAGGTCGATACGGCCGGCGATGGCGCGGACCTCCGGGTCGGCATCATAGCCGGTCACGCGGGCGGTGGGCATATAGGCCCGCATGCCGCGTGCGATGGACGAGCCGATCAGGCCGAGACCGATGATGGAGACACGCGCGAAGGGCAGCATCAACCGGCCTCTGCCATCGCCCGCAGCTTTGCGGCGACGGCCTGCATCTGCTCCTGCGTGCCGATGGTGATGCGTAGCGCGTTGGGCAGGCCCTGTCCGGGCAGCCAGCGGGTCGCATAGCCTTCCGCCTGCAGCCCCAGCATCGCCTGCTGCGCGGTCAGCGCGCCTTCGAACAGGATCAGCAGGAAATTCGCCTTGCTGGGCACGACGCGCAGGCCATGGTTGCCGAGCGCTTCGACCTGCTCGGCCAGCCATGCGCGCCATGTGATGTTGTGCGCGCGGCTGGCGTCGATCCATTCATGGTCGGCGATGGCCGCCGCCGCCGCCGCTTGCCCTGCCGTGGTGACGTTGAAGGGCGCGCGGATGCGGTGCAGCGCGTCGATCACCTCGGCGCTGGCATAGCCCCAGCCGATCCGTTCGGCGGCAAGGCCGAAAATCTTGGAGAAGGTGCGGGTGGCGAAGACATTGGGCGCGGTCTTCGCCAGCGCCATGCCGCCGTCATCCTCGTCCGCCTCCAGATATTCCGCATAGGCCTGGTCCAGCACGAACAGGATGTCGGGGCGCAGGCCGGCGTGCAGCCGCGCGATCTCCGCGCGCGATGTCATCGTGCCGGTGGGATTATTGGGGTTGGCGAGGAAGACGACCTTCGTCTTTTCCGTGACGCAGGCGAGCAGCGCGTCGACATCGGTCGCATAGTCCGTGTCGGGCGCCACCACCGGGGTCGCGCCCACGCGCCGCGCAGCGATGTCGTACACCGAAAAGCCGTAGCGCACGTAGAGCACTTCATCGCCCGGCCCGGCATAGGCGCTGGCCGCGATGTGCAGCAGTTCGTCGGAGCCGGTGCCGTAGATGATGCGTGCGGGGTCCAGCCCATATTCGGCGGCGATCGCCTCACGCAGGATCGCGGCGCCCGGATCGGGATAGGTCGCAAGGTCCGCCGTCGCCGCCATCAGCGCCGCGCGCGCCCTGGGGCTGGTGCCCAGCGCATTTTCATTGGCGGAGAGCTTGATGAGCGGGCGGCCGTCATCGGCGGCCGACTTGCCGGGCACATAGGGCGAAATGCCCAATATCCAGTCCTTGGGAGCAGGCTTTGTCATGGCGCGGGCTTTAGCGGGATATGGCGCAAAGGCAAAGAGGTCACACGACCGGCGTCGGCAGCGGCTGGCCGGCGAAATGCGCGTCCAGATTGGCGAGCACCAGGTCGGCCATGGCGGCGCGCGTTGCCCGGGTGGCGCTCGCCTGATGCGGCTGCAGCACGACATTGTCGAGCGCGCGCAGGGCGTGGGGCACATGTGGCTCGTGCGCGAACACGTCCAGCCCCGCGCCGCCCAGCCGCCCTTCGACCAGCGCGGCCACCAGCGCCTCCTCATCCACCACGCTGCCGCGGCTGATGTTGATGAGCGTGCCCTGCGGCCCCAGCGCGTCGATCACCGCCGCGTCGACCAGATGCCTTGCCTCCGGGCCGCCCGACGTCGCGACGATCATGACGTCACAGGCGCGGGCGAAGTCCAGGATGTCGGGCACATGGCGCCAGGGCGTGTCGGCGGCCGGGCGGCGGTTGTGATAGAGGATCTCGCCCGCTGCCGGGGCCAGCCGGTCGGCGACGGCGCGGCCGATGCGGCCCAGCCCCAATATGCCGATCCGCGCGCCCGTCACCCGGCCGCAAAATGGCGGCACGGCGCCGCCATCCCATCTACCCGCGCGTACATAGCGGTCATTGGCGGCGATGTTGCGCACCGTGGCATAGACGAGGCCGACGGCAAGGTCGGCGACATCGTCGGTCAGCACATCGGGCGTGTTGCTGACGCGGATGCCTTTTTCGCGGGCATGGGCGATGTCCACCTTGTCATAGCCCACGGCGAACAGGCCGACGATCTCCAGCGCCGGCAGCGCGTCCATGATCGCTGCCGATGCACCCACGCCGCCACTGGTGACGATGGCGCGCGCCATGCGCATCGCCGGCGTCAGCGCGTCGGGCGCGATGTCCGCGGGCGCGGCATGCACGGCGAAGCGGGCTTCCAGCCCTTCGGCCAGGCGCGGATGAAGTGGACCAAGGGCAAGGACGGGGATGCGATCGGTGCTGGGCATGCAGCGTTCCATAGCATGGCGACGGGGTAGGGCCAGTGGGTGTGAGCCATATCCTTCACCGTCACCCCCGCGAAGGCGGGGCCCATCTCCCGGACTTTCCATCATTGCGTCCTTGTGTTCTGCCGCAAGCGCAGGAGATAGGCCCCCGCCTTCGCGGGGGTGACGATCAGAAACGGGAGTCCCCAACCCCCTATCGTCCTGTCCGGCTTTTCAACCCCGCCCAGACCCGTGAGGCCGTTCCACCCACGCCTCTTGTTGACAGCCGCCAGTGCCAGCCCTAGCCCCGCTGCACCATGGCGACACTGCAGCAGACCGATGACAGCCGTTTTGGCCTTCGCCGGCAGGTGCGCCTGCCCGGACCGCTGGCGCTGACCGGCGGCGGCGCGCTGGGGCCGGTCGATATCGCCTATGAAACCTATGGCACGTTGAACGCGGATCGTTCCAACGCGATCCTCATCTGCCATGCGCTGACCGGCGATCAATATGTGGCATCGGAACACCCCATTACAGGCAAGGGTGGCTGGTGGACGCGCATGGTGGGACCGGGCAGGCCGATTGACCCCCAGCAATATTTCATCATCTGCTCCAACGTCATCGGCAGTTGCTTGGGTTCAAGCGGCCCGGCCAGCATCGATCCCGCGACGGACCTGCCCTGGGCGATGCGCTTTCCGGTCATCACCATCGCCGACATGGTGCGCGCGCAGGCGCTGCTGATCGACCATCTGGGGATCGAGCGGCTGTTCGCCGTCGTCGGCGGATCGATGGGCGGCATGCAGGCGCTCACCTGGCCCACGCTGTTCCCCGACCGGGTGGAATCGGTGATCGTCATCGCCTCCACCGCCCGGCACAGCGCGCAGAATATCGCGTTCCACGAGGTCGGGCGGCAGGCGATCATGGCCGATCCCCACTGGCGCGGGGGCGACTATTATGCCGACAATGAAGTGCCCGCCGCCGGCCTCGCCGTGGCGCGGATGGCGGCGCACATCACCTACCTGTCCGAAGCGGGCCTGACCGAGAAATTCGGCCGCCGCCTGCAGAGCCGCACCGCCAAGACCTTCGGCTTCGACGCCGATTTCCAGGTGGAAAGCTATTTGCGGCATCAGGGGATCAGCTTTGTCGAGCGGTTCGACGCCAACAGCTATCTCTACATCACCCGCGCCATGGACTATTATGACATCGCCGACGATCATGAGGGCAGCCTGGCATCGGCCTTCGCCAGGACGCGCGCGCGCTTCTGCCTCGTCAGCTTCGATACCGACTGGCTGTATCCGACGGCGGAATCGCGGGTGATCGTCCATGCGCTGAACGCAGCGGGCGCGCAGGCGAGCTTCATGGAGCTTTCCAGCCCCTTCGGCCATGATGCCTTCCTGCTGGAAGCGCCGGAGCTGAACCGGGTGGTCGACGGTTTCCTGCGGGCGGGGCGGGCATGAGCGAGGTGGCGTTGCCCGATGGCTATGCGCTGTCCGACGATCCCGCCCGGCTGCAACCGGCGGCGATCCACGCCTATCTGACGCGCAGCTACTGGTGCCCCGGCATCGCGCTGTCGCTGGTGGAGCGGGCGATTGCCGGGTCGCATTGCGTCGGCATCTACCGCGATGGCGCGCAGGTCGCTTTCGCGCGCGTCATCACCGATCATGCGACCTTCGCGCATCTGGCCGATGTCTATGTGCTGGAAGCGCATCAGGGCCACGGCCTGGCTTCCGCCATGCTCGCCTATTTCGACGGGCATCCCGGCCTGCAGAGCCTGCGTCGCTGGAACCTCAACACGCTGGACGCGCATACGCTGTACGAGCGCCATGGCTGGCACCGCGTCAACGAGACGATCATGCAGCGGTTCGATCCCGATGCATCGCGGGAAAGGGCGGGGGCATGAGCCGCGAGCAGTTGCGCCCCGACCTCGCGCTGATCGCGCGGATGGTGAAGCCGCATGCCCGGGTGCTGGACGTGGGCTGCGGCGACGGCGCGCTGATGGCGGCGCTGCGCGACGTCAAGGACGCGGATGCGCGCGGGCTGGAGATCGATCCGGTGAACGTCGCCTCGGCGGTCGGGCGCGGATTGTCGGTGGTGCAGGGCGATGCGGATACGGATTTGCGCTATTATCCCGACCGCAGCTTCGACTATGCGATCCTCAGCCAGACGTTGCAGACCACCCGCCGCCCCGACCTGGTGGTGGAGGAATTGCTGCGCATCGGCGCGCAGGCCTTCGTCAGCTTCCCCAATTTCGCGCATTGGCGTGGGCGCATGTCCCTGCTGTTCGGCGGGCGGATGCCGGTGACGCGGCTGTTGCCCGACACATGGTATGACACGCTCAACATCCACCACCTCACCATCGACGATTTCCGCGCGCTGGTGAAGGAACGCGGCTGGTCGACCGATGGCCAGTGGTTCCTGAAGGGGGACCGGGAAACCACCCATGCGAACGCCAATCTGTTCGCCGAACATGCGGTGTTCCTGCTGCGGAAATAGCGATATCGGGGGAACGCGATATCGGGGGAACTGTGCCTTCTATCGTCATCCCGGACCCGATCCGGGGGGCCGGGAGCGTAAACGCATGGGTCAGGGCCGATCGTTCGTTCAGCCTTTCGCCGCAATCCCGTTGGCCAGCATGTCGTTGGCGATGGTGGCGACCTCCCCGATATCGCGGCTTTCGTCCCACACGCCATAGCGCAGGCCGAGGAATACGTTGATCCCCATGATCGCCCAGGCGTGGATCTCGTCGGTATCGCCGCGGATCTCGCCACGCCCCGCCGCCGCGCGCAGCCGGGCGCCGATGCGGTCGGCGGTGCTTTCATAATGGTGGCGGAAGGCGGCTTGGTCGACAAATTCCGCCTCGTCGATGATGCGATAGATTTCCTTGTGCTCGCGGGCGAACTCCAGGAAGCTCAATAACCCCTGTTTTTCCGCCGCAATGCCATCGGGCGCGCCGGCGATGCGCGGGCCGACATGGTCGCGCACCTGCGCCGACATATCCTTCACCAGCGCGCGGAAGATATCGTCCTTGCTGTCGAAATAGGTGTAGAAACTGCCCAGCGCGCAGCCCGCCCGGCGGGTGATGCCGCTGATCGATCCGTCGTGAAATCCCTTTTCGCCAAATTCGATGGCCGCCGCGTCCAGCAGCGCGCGGCGCGTGCGTTCGCCGCGCGCGGTGCGCGGCGCCTTGGCGTCAGGGGGGGCCTCCATGGTCATCCGGTTCCTCTCTGCGGCTGTGCCCGGCCGATTAGCCGGGCGTTGCCCTTTTGTCGCGATCGCGTCGTCATTTTCCGTCCAGCTATTTTTCAAGTTGAAAGCTGGTTCAACTTTCATTATCCAGAATCGCAAGATCACGCAACCCGATCCAACGGGTGCAATTTTCAGGAGAGGACATCATGGCGTTTCGTCATTCCATTCGCGCGCTGGCTCTTGCTTCGGCTGCCCTTGGCGGCCTTTCCGCCGTTCCGCTCCATGCCCAGGAGGCAGGGGCGCAGGCAGGGGCCGAGGCCGTGGACGACGGTGCGATCATCGTCACCGCCCGCCGGCGTGAAGAGCGGCTGCTGGACGTGCCGATTGCCGTCACCGCCATTTCCGGCGACACGCTGGCCAGGACCGGCGCCATCGACATCACCGACGTGTCCAACAGCGCGCCCAATGTGACCCTGGAAAATTCGCGCGGCACCAATTCCACGCTCACCGCCTTCATCCGGGGTGTCGGCCAGCAAGACCCCGTGCCGGGGTTCGAGGCGGGCATCGGCATCTATCTGGACGATGTCTATCTCAACCGCCCGCAGGCATCGGTGCTCGACATCTACGATGTGGAGCGGATCGAGGTGCTGCGCGGGCCGCAGGGCACGCTTTATGGCCGCAACACCATCGGCGGCGCGGTCAAATATGTGACGAAGCGCCTGCCGCAGGACTTCTCGCTCGCCGCGCGTGGCACCTATGGCAGCTACGATCAGGCCGACGGCGTGCTGACGGTGAGCGCGCCGATCACCGACCTGTTCCGGGTGGGCGGATCGGTCGCCCGGCTCTCGCGCGGTGGCTTTGGCAAGAATCTGGTCCAGCCGGGGATCGAGAATTACAATAAGGATGTCTGGGCCGGCCGCGCCAGCCTGGAATTCGGCGGCTATGGCGCGCCGGTCTTCATCCGCGTCTCGGGCGACTATACCCGCGACAAGTCCGATCCGCGCAATGGTCATCGCCTGATCCCCGGCGCATTGTCGGGCACGCCGGTGCTGAGCGACGTCTACGACACGCAATCCGGCCTGTCCCGCCCGAAGCAGGATGTGAAGGCTTATGGTCTGGCGATGAACGCGACGGCGGAGCTGACCGACACGTTCAGCATCAAGAGCATCAGCGCGTGGCGCAAGGATACCAGCTTCACGCCGATCGACTTCGATTCCCTGCCCTCCGTCGATGTCGACGTGCCGGCCGTCTATCGCAACGAACAGGTCAGCCAGGAATTCCAGGCGCTGTATGAGGGCGACAGGCTGCAGGGCCTGGTCGGCTTCTATTATCTGGCGGCGAAGGCGGCGACCGAGTTCGACGTGATCCTGGGCACCACCGGCCCGCTGCTCGGCCTGCCCGGCCTCAACAGCTATACCCTGGGCGACGTGCGCACCAACACATGGTCGGTGTTCGGCGATTTCACCTATGACGTGACCGACCAGATCGCTGTGTCTGTGGGCGGCCGCTTCACCAATGACCGGCGCAGGAGCCGCATCCTCAAGCAGAACAAGATCGGCGGCAGCTCCCCGGTCTTCGGCGGCACCGCCATTCCCATCTCCACCGCGACGGATTTCCTGGGCGCCAGGACGTTCAAGGAATTCACGCCCCGCGCCTCGATCAGCTTCAAGCCGACGCCGGACCACATGGTCTATGCTTCCTATTCGAAGGGCTTCAAGGGCGGCGGCTTCGACCCGCGCGGCAGCGGCACCTCGGCGCCCGATACCAACCATGATGGCGTGCGCAGCTATCAGGAGATCTTCGATTTCCTTTCATTCGACCCGGAAAAGGTGAACAGCTACGAAATCGGCTGGAAGGGATCGATGCTCGACCGCCGCCTGAACATCGCGCTGACCGGCTTCTATGCCGATTACAAGGATGTGCAGGTGCCCGGTTCCGTCGGTGTCGACGCGAATAATGACGGCATCTTCGAAACCTTTGCCGGCATCACCACCAATGCCGGCAAGGCGCGGATGAAGGGCATCGAATTCGAGATGCTGGGCACCATCGCCCGCGGTTTCGCCGGCGCCGGATCGGCCGTGACCTTCACCGGCACGCTGGGCTATCTGGACGGCAAATATCTGCGCTTCATCGACGCCACCGGCAAGGATGTCGCCAATCAGCGCGCCATCCAGAACACGCCGAAATGGACGGCCGCCGGCACGCTGGCACTCGCCCTGCCGGCGATGGGCGGCAAGGTGGATGCGTCCACCACGCTCAGCTACCGCAGCCTGACCCATCAGTTCGAAACGCCCAATCCCTATCTGGACCAGCCGGGCTATGCGCTGTGGGATGCCAGCATCGTGTGGACGGCACCCAGCGATCGCTGGTCGCTGGGCGTGCATGCGAAGAATATCGCCGACAAGCACTATATCACCTCGGGCTACAACTTCGTCGCGATCAACCCGACGACGGGCGCGATCACGCCGACTCTGGGTCGCGAGGGCACGCTGACCGCCTTCTACGGCAATCCGCGTCAGGTGTTCGTGACCGGCACGGTGAAGTTCTGACCCTGCGGGCGGGGCAGGGGGAGGCATCATGCGATGCTTCCCCCGTTTGCGCCCGGATCGAGTCCGGGGCAGGCTCCCGGATCACATCCGGGGCGGGCTCGGCGTCTGTCGACCCCAAGGGCCGGCACAACCGTTCTTTGTCCCCTTCAGGAAAGAACGGGGCTTCGACAAGCGCAGCCCGAACGGGATAAGACGAAGACCATGACCGTTACGCCTTCCACCGCCCCCACCCGCGCCTACCGCATCACCGTGCTGGGCATGTTGTTGCTGGTCTACACCTTCAACTTCCTCGACCGGCAGATCCTCGGCATCCTCGCCGGCCCGATAAAGGCGGAGCTGGGGCTGACGGATACGCAGCTGGGCGCATTGGGTGGCATCGCCTTCGCGCTGCTTTACTCCACCTTGGCTATTCCCCTCGCCATGCTCGCGGACCGTACCAGCCGCAGCTGGGTGATCACCGTGTCGCTGGCGATCTGGAGCGGGTTCACGGCGCTGTGCGGCCTTGCCGGCAGTTTCGGGCAGATGTTCCTCTTCCGCCTGGGCGTCGGTATTGGGGAGGCGGGGGGCGTCGCGCCCTCCTATGCGCTCATCACCGATTATTTTCCCCAGAATGAGCGCGCGCGGGCGCTGTCCGTCTATTCGCTGGGCATTCCGCTGGGGTCGGCGGGGGGCGTGCTGCTGGGCGGCTATATCGCGTCCACCGTCGAATGGCGCAGCGCCTTCATCGCCGTGGGTATCGCCGGCCTGATCCTCGCGCCGGTCTTCCGCCTGGTGGTGCGCGAGCCGGTGCGGGAAAAGGTCGCCGGCCCCGCCGTGCCGATCAGCGCGGCTTTCGGCATCCTTGCGAAGAAGCCTGCCTTCTGGCTCCTTGCGCTGGGCGCGGCGAGCAGTTCCATGTGCGGCTATGGCGTCGCCTTCTGGCTGCCCAGCCTGATGATGCGCAGCTTCGGCCTCGATCTTGTCGGGGCGGGGCAATTCCTTGGCGCATTGCTGCTGATCGGCGGGGTGGCCGGGGTGCTGCTGGGCGGATGGCTGGGCGACCGCATGGGCGCGGGGGATCGCGCCGCCTATGCCCGCGTGCCGGCGATCTGCTATGCGCTGGGCATGCCGCTGTTCGTGGCGGGCGTGCTGTCGGGATCGGTGACGGCGGCCTTCCTGCTCTTCCTGCTGCCGCAGGCGCTGGTCTATGTCTGGCTCGCCCCGGTGCTGACGGCGGTGCAGCACCTCGTCCCCGCGCCGATGCGCGCGACGGCCTCGGCCAGCTTCCTGCTCATCAACAATCTGGTTGGGCTGGGCCTTGGCTCCTGGACCGTGGGCGCGCTGTCGGACGCCTTGACGCCGACATATGGCACGGAGGCGCTGCGTTACGCCGTCGCTGCGGTGCTCTGCCTCTATCTGCTCGCCGCCCTGTTCATGGCGCTGGCGGCGAAGCATCTGCGCCGCGACTGGGTGGGCTGAATGCCCGGCATGGCGAATTAAGCGAAAATTATCAGCCTGCCATTACCCTTTCACGCGAAAAAGCGGAAAGGCGGCCGATAATGATCTTCATGACCAATAGTTATACCGGCCAGACAAAGGCTGTTCCCACCGGTTTTTCATGGACGACATTCTTCTTCGGCTGTTTCCCGGCGATCTTTCGCGGCGACATGTTCTGGGGCTTCATCATGTTCCTGGCCGGGGTGTTCACCTGGGGGCTTTCGAACATCGTTTTCGCCTTTTTCTACAACCAGCTCTACATGAACAAGCTGATCGAGCAGGGCTATCGCGACAGCCGTGAAACACAGAAGCCCTCGGCGCTGGACGGGCCGCCTCCGCCGCAGCAGATCATCCAGCAGGTGTTCGTCAATACGGGCCAGGGGTTTCAGGCGCATGGCACGGCGATGCCGCAGGACGGGCCGCCGGCCTATGCCGAAACCATCGTGACCCCGGCCCGCCCCGCGCCCGCGGCGCCCACGACCGCCATCATTCCCGCGCCGATGCCGCCGCAGCGTCGCCAGCAGGGCGGCGGCTTCGGACGGCGGGGATTATAGAACCGATCAGCGCTCCTTCGTGGCGCTGAACTTCACGTCCGGGTTGCGTTCCTGCTGATAGCCCACATCCCACGCGCTCTTCGCCATGAAGACGAGGTTGCCATCCCGGTCGCGCGCCATGCTGGTGCCGTTGAAGGATACCAGATCCTTGATCGCGGCGTCCGGCCCGCTGATCCAGCGCGCGGTATCATAGGGCGCGGGTTCCAGCCCGGCGGCGACCTTATATTCCGCCTCCAGCCGTGAAACCAGCACCTCCAGCTGCAGCTGGCCGACCACGCCGACCACCCACTGGCTGCCGATCTCCGGGTAGAACACCTGGATGACACCCTCTTCGGACAGGTCGTCCAGCGCCTTGCGCAGCTGCTTGGTCTTGGTCGGGTCCTTCAGCGCCACGCGGCGCAGGATTTCCGGCGCGAAATTGGGCAGGCCGGTAAAGCGCACGTCCGCCCGTTCCGACAGCGTATCGCCCACGCGCAAGGTGCCATGGTTGGGGATGCCGATGATGTCGCCGGGGAACGCCTCGTCCGCGATCTCGCGGTCCTGCGCGAAGAACAGGATGGGGGAGTGGACGGCGATCGGCTTGCCGCTGCCCGAAGGCGTCAGCTTCATGCCGCGTTTGAACCTGCCCGAACACAGCCGCATGAAGGCGATGCGGTCGCGATGCTGCGGGTCCATGTTCGCCTGCACCTTGAAGATGAAGCCGGTGACTTCGCTGTCCTCGGGCGCCACCGGCGCGGGTTCGGCCGGCTGGGGGCGGGGCGGCGGCGCATGGGCGGCGAGTGCGTCGATCAGCTCGGTCACGCCGAAGAGTTTCAGCGCCGATCCGAAATAGACCGGGGTCAGGTCGCCATGGCGATAGGCGGCCAGATCGAAATGGGTATAGCCGCCCTGCGCCAGCTCCGCTTCCTCGCGCAGCTTCTTGAGGCCATCGGCGGACAGCACCTCCGCGAGCTTGGGGTCATCCAGCCCGGTGAAATAGGTTTCCTGCCCCTCATAGGCCTTGCTGGGCCCGGTCGGCTGGCGCAGGCGGTTGGTGGCGAAATCGTAGATGCCCTCGAACTGGCCGCCCATGCCGACCGGCCAGCTCATCGGGCACACGTCCAGCGCCAGCGCATCCGCCACCTCGTCGATCAGCGAGAAGGCGTCGCGGCCCTCGCGGTCCACCTTGTTGATGAAGGTGATGATCGGCACGTTGCGCAGCCGGCACACCTCGAACAGCTTGCGCGTCTGCGGCTCGATGCCCTTGGCCGCGTCGATCACCATCACGGCGGAATCGACCGCCGTCAGCGTGCGATAGGTATCCTCGGAAAAATCCTCATGCCCCGGCGTGTCGAGCAGGTTGAAGGTGATGGTCTCGCCGTCGCGCGTCCGCTCGAACGTCATCACCGAGGACGTCACGGAAATGCCGCGCTGCTGCTCGATCTTCATCCAGTCGGAGCGGGCACGGCGGTTCGCCCCGCGCGCCTTCACCTCACCGGCCAGATGGATGGCGCCGCCTTCCAGCAGCAGTTTTTCGGTGAGCGTGGTCTTGCCCGCGTCCGGGTGGGAAATGATCGCGAAGGTGCGGCGGGATGGAATGGTCATGCGTGTTTCATTTCTAGATATGGCGTCATCCCCGCGTGGGCGGGGACCCATCTCCCGAGCGTCGTGCAGGAGGTGGGAGGCAGAGATGGTTTCCCGCCTACGCGGGAATGACGGAAAAAGGTAGAGGCTTTACCTACCCCTCCACCAGCGTCACATTCATGCGGAAGCTGCGGCTTTCGCCCGGCGGCAATGCCATGATGCCCGGCTTCTCCCACACGTTGCCGGTAAAGCCGACCGGATCGGCCATCCCCGCCCAGGGTTCCACGCACAGATAATGCGCGCCCGGCTTCTGCCACAGGCCCAGCCAGGGCGTATCGGGAAAGTCGATGGCGAGATGCGGGCGCCCCGGCACGCCCCACAGCAGGCTGCGGCTGGTGAGTTCGTCCCAGATCAGCGCATCCCCTTCGAACATCGCATGGCTTGGCGTGAGCAGATCGCCTTTCACCGGCGAGGGCACGCTTTCCGGCGCGATCAGGCCGGGCTCCTCGCCGACCTTGCGGATCGGCGCGGGCTCGGGATGTTCGAAGAGGATGCAATGCGCCTCTACCGCCCCGCCATAGGGCAGCGGCCAGGCGAAGGCCGGATGATAGCCGAAGCTGAACGGCATCGCTGTATCGCCCGGGTTGGCGACGGTCGCCGTCATGTAAAGCGTCGCGTCGTCCAGCGCGAAGGCCATGTCGAGCGTGAAGGCGAAGGGGTAGGCGGCCAGCGTCTCCTCATCCGCCTCCAGCCGGAACAGCACGGAGGATGCGCCTCGATCGACCACCGCAAAGGGCTTGCGCCGGGCAAAGCCATGCTGCGGCATCGGATAATCCCGCCCGTCGAAGCGATAGACGTCGCCGCGCGACCGGCCGACAAAGGGGAATAATAGCGGCGCATGCCCCGTCCACCATCGCGGATCGGCATCGGTCATCAGCTGCCGCCCCTGCGCGTCGGCGATCGACCAGAGTTCCGCGCCCAGCGGATGGATGGCGACGGCAAGCGTGGGGGAGGCGATGGAGATCAGGTCTTCGGCCAAGTTCGCTATCCCTTGCTGGTCGGATGGTGCAGGCATAACGGCTCGTGCCGCCATTGTCTCCCGCCGGACTGTCGCTGTCGTGGAAACTCTGTCAGCCTGCGTTCGTTACATGTCTGCACGATATGGTGCTTCAGGGAGACAGGAATGATGATCGTCAGGGCCATGATCGTGCCGTTCTTGCTGATGTCCAGTGCCGCCATGGCGCAGGAACAGGCAGCGCAGAAGGACGACACGCTGCAGAAGGCGGGCGACATCGCCGTCCAGCCGGCCAAGGATGTCGGCATTGCCAAGACGACCATCCCCGACGTGCTGCAGCGCGCGGTCGAGGCGCCCTATGCGCTGCCCAA
This sequence comes from Sphingobium aquiterrae, assembly GCF_037154135.1. Classification (NCBI taxonomy): domain Bacteria; kingdom Pseudomonadati; phylum Pseudomonadota; class Alphaproteobacteria; order Sphingomonadales; family Sphingobiaceae; genus Sphingobium; species Sphingobium aquiterrae. The sequence goes on along the minus strand of NZ_JBANFL010000009.1, from coordinate 41,797 downwards.
ATCGCGCGGCTGCAAGGCGATCAATGCGGACGTCGCGGAACTGACCGAGGCGTTGGGGCCGGATTTCGGCACCGGCACGGAGGAGAACGAGAACCGCACCGGCAAGATTCTGGAAGCGGGCGGCAAGACCATCGTCAACACGCTCATCCCCTTCCGTGGCCTGGTCCGCGAAGTCAGCGGGGCCGCCCCCGCGCAACGGCGGCTGGAAGCGGCGATCAGCACCGGCATGGCCAGGCGCGGCTTCCTGCGCGGCTATGGCACGGCGAAGGGGTGCAGGATGCCGGGTTGAGGGGGCTGGGTTGGATGCGGATGGCCAAGTCTTTCCTGTCATTCCCGCGGAGGCGGGAATCCATCTCCCCTGCGCAGATGCTGGATGCGAGGTCAGGAGATGGGTTCCCGCCTGCGCGGGAATGACGAAATTGGGTGGAAAGCAGACTGGCAGGTTTTGACTTTTAAACCCGAATAGCCGACATCAGGATTGCAAAAGAAAACCCACTCCGTTCATCTGAACCGGCTAGATGGTCCGTCAAGCCGTTTCGCTAAGGCAGAACCCGTGTTTTATCTCCGGGAATGTGGGTGAACGCCCCACCATCTCCATCAGCCGTGAATTTGATTGAGACCTCAACGGTTCGCTTGCAGGTTTCTATCGGCCACACTTCAGCCCAACTGCCAGAGTAGCGAATCCCAAAGATACTATTACCGAGGCCGGGCTCCTTAGCCGCAATTCGGATGACTCCCAAAGTCGTCTTTTCGTTAGAACTGCACGTAACACCCGCTCGCTCAAGAGCAGCGGTTGCGGCAAGTTGAGCGAGCGGGAGCGTATCGCCTATTAGTGAGTCCCATGTATAGGACACTCCGCGATTCACGCGAGTTATCTCTAAGCTGTTGTCAGTGTTCTGGATGATCATGTAACGGACAGGTGCCAGATCACAACCCGACAATCGCGCGGTCACGAACCAAGCGTTCCTCAACGTTCTTCGCATGATAGCGTTGAAAGCATATCGATCAGCAGTCGCAGGTTCGATCGCATCGATCGCAATGTCTGAATTATTGCAAGCGACGCTCCCGCCGTAGATTTCTCCTGCTTTTCCTCGGATCTCAGCCTTCAAAATCTCGTTACCGGGGACAGGCGCGGCGTCGTTCCATTCATTAAGTTTCGCCAAGATCATCGGGTGTTGAGCATTCAAGGCGCCAAGGGGAACAAAAAGAGCTATCAGTAAAGCCAAGCATCGAACATTCATCCCTGATATCCTGTGGTGAAAATTTCAGTGTCAGTGTTGCTTTTGACCGCACATATCGCGCAGACGCGATGTCCGCTATCCGGAAACAGGCACAGCTAATCCTTCGTCAACAAATGGTCGTCAGCAGCCTGGCAGCTTGGGGATCACCCCCGCAACACTCCGCCCAGCTTCTCTGCCGCCTTCACCACTGCCGCGCTGATCGCGTCCAGCTCCTCCTGGGAGAAGCTCTTTTCGCCCGGCTGCAGCGTCACTTCGATGGCGAGGGATTTCATGCCCTCGTCCACGCCGGGGCCAGCGAACACATCGAACAGGCGTGCGTCCACAATGGCCTTCTTGTCCGCATTTCTGGCGGCGCGGACCAGCGTGTCGGCTTCCAGCGCATGCGGCACCAGGAAGGCGAAGTCGCGCTTCACCGCCTGCAGCGCGGGCGGCGCATAGGGCGCGCGCATGAAGCCGTTCTTGCGCTTGCCCGGAATGGCGTCGAGGAAAAGCTCTGCGGCGACGACCGTGCCGGACAGCCCGAACTGTTTGGCAAGGCTTGGGTGCAGCACGCCATATTCGGCCAGCACCACCTTCGGCCCAAGCCGCAGCGTGCCCGACTGGCCGGGATGATAGGCGCCGGACGCCTCGCCGAAGCTCTGCAGATTGGCGACGGGCGCGCCGGCGGCGGCCAGCAGCGCCAGCACTTCGGCCTTCGCATCATGCGTCGCGAAAGCCTGCGCCTTGCCGGACTGCCAGCCGCGCGGTGCCTTTTCGCCGGCCATCACGAAGCCAACGGTCGCCCGTTCCGTGCTCGCGCCATGAGCGCCGCGGAAATAGCGGCGGCCGATTTCGAACAGGCGGATCGCGCTCGCGCCCCGGTCCGCATTGCGGCGGGTGGCGGAGAGCAGGCCGGGCAGCAGCGAGGGCCGCATGACCTTCATGTCCTCCGAGATCGGGTTCGCCAGCGTCCAGTCGCCGCCGCCCACGGCATCGGCTTCCTTCTGCGAGAGGAAGGACCAGTTGATCGCCTCGGCCAGCCCGCGCGCCGCCGCCGTGCGGCGCACGCGGCGCTCGACCAGCTGCTCGGGCGTCGCCGTGGGCCGCGCGACGCCGGGCGTGCGCGGCAGCGGGGTCGAGGGCACATGGGCGAGGCCATGGATGCGCACGACTTCGGAGACCAGATGCGCCGGCCCCTCGACGTCACGCCGCCATGTCGGCACGGTCACGCGCCAGCGGGCGTCGACCGGCACGGGCACGCCGTCCTGAATTTCGGTCGCGCCGCTCTCGATGGCGACGGTGAAGCCCAGGCTTTCGAGGATGCGCTGCTGATCGCCCTCGGCCACCGCGACACCGGCGAGCGACAATGTGCGTGCCGGATCGTAGCTGATCGTGCGCGCGGCCGCCGGCGGGGTGCCGGCATGGGTCGGGTCGCTGGGCGTGCCGCCGCACAGGCGCACCACCATCTCGGTTGCGATGGAGAGGCCGGCGTCGAGGAAGGCCGGATCGACCCCGCGCTCGAACCGCGTGCGCGCATCGCTGCTGAGGCTTAGCGCCTGTCCGGTCACGGCAATCCGCTCCGGCGTGAAATAGGCGCATTCGATCAGCACGTCGCTGGTGCCATCCTGCGCGCCCGAATGCTCGCCGCCCATGATGCCGCCAATGTCATGTACCGACACATCGTCGGCGATCACCGTCATGCCCTCGGCAAGGGTGTAGCTCTTGCCGTTGAGCGCCAGCACCTCTTCGCCGGCCTTCGCCTCGCGCGCGACCAGCGGGCCGGAGAGCGTCGCCATGTCATAGACGTGCAACGGCCGGCCGAGGTCGATCATGACATAATTGGTGATGTCGACCAGCGTGCTGATCGGGCGCTGGCCCACGGCCTTCAGCCGCTGTTGCAGCCAGTCGGGCGAGGGGCCGTTCTTCACGCCCTTCACCGTGCGGGCATAGAAAGCGGGGCAGCCCTCGGTGTCGTCGGTGCGGACATCCGGGCCGGCGCCGTTGCCCGCGATCGCGGGGATGGGGAGCGGCCGCAGCGTGCCGATGCCCGCCGCCGCCAGATCGCGCGCGATGCCGCGCACGCCCATGCAGTCCTGCCGGTTGGGGGTGATGGAAACGTCGACCACCGGATCGTCCAGCCCGGCCCAGTCGGCATAGACGCGGCCGACCGGCGCGTCGGCGGGCAGCTCGATGATCCCGTCATGGTCATCGCCCAGCTCCAGCTCGCGGGTCGAGCACATCATGCCGTTCGATTCGACGCCGCGGATCGCCGCGACCTTCAGCACCATGCCGTTGGCGGGTACGACCGCGCCGGGCATGCCGAACACGCCCACAAGGCCCTCACGGGCATTGGGCGCGCCGCACACGACCTGCAACGGCCCGTCGCCGGCATCGACCGAGAGCACCTGCAGCTTGTCCGCCTGCGGATGCGGGGCAGCGCTCAGCACCTTCGCGATACGGAATGCGCCCAGCTTCTCGGCCGGATTCTCGACCCCCTCGACCTCAAGGCCGATGTCGGTCAGGGCCTTCAGGATCGCGGGCAGGTCCGCCTGCGTGTCCAGATGGCTCTTGAGCCAGCTCAGGGTGAACTTCATGCGCCCACTCCTCCCGACAGCGTGGGTACGTCGAGCGCGGAGAAGCCATAATGTTTCAGCCAGCGCAGGTCGCCGTCGAAGAAAGCGCGCAAGTCGTTCATCCCATATTTGAGCATCGCCAGCCGGTCGACACCGGTGCCGAAGGCAAAGCCCTGCCATTCATTCGGATCGAGCCCGCAGGCCTCGATCACCTTGGGGTGGACCATGCCGCTGCCCAGCACTTCCAGCCAGCCGCCATTGGCATCGTCGCCGCTGCCGCCGATCACGCGCTGGCCATTGACCAGCGTATAGCCGACATCGACTTCCACCGAAGGCTCGGTGAAGGGGAAATAGCTGGGGCGCAGGCGCAGGACGATGTCCTCCCGCTCGAAATAGGCCTTGAGGAAGGTCTCCAGCGTCCATTTGAGGTGGCCAAGCGTGATGCCCTTGTCGATCACCAGCCCCTCGATCTGGTGGAACATCGGCGTGTGCGTGGCGTCGCTGTCCGAACGGTAGACGCGGCCGGGCGCGATGATGCGGATGGGCGGCGGCGCGTCGGTCATCGCGCGGATCTGCACCGGCGAGGTGTGGGTGCGCAGCAGCATGGAGCGGCCTTCGCCGTCCTTGTCCGGGAAGTAGAAGGTGTCGTGCATCGCGCGGGCGGGATGCGTCTCGGGGATGTTGAGGGCGGTGAAATTATGCCAGTCGTCCTCGATCTCCGGCCCGGTAGCGACGGAGAATCCGAGGTCGGCGAAGATTTCCGCCAGCTCGTCCATCACCTGAGACACGGGATGGACGGAGCCGATGGGGCCAAGGTCCGCCGGCAGGGTCATGTCGATCCGCTCGGAGGCGAGGCGCGCGTCGAGCGCCGCCTGTTCCAGCGCGGCCTTTTTCGCGGCGATCGCGGCGGTCACGCCCTCGCGCAGGTCCTGGATCGGCGGGCCCTTGAGCAGCCGCTCCTCCGGGCTCATCGCGCCCAGCGTCTTCAGGAGCGCGGTGATCACGCCCTGCTTGCCCAGCGCCCCCACGCGCAGCGCCTCCACGGCGTCCAGCGTGTCGGCGGCGTCGATATCGGCGATCAGGCCGGCTTTCAGTGCGGTAATTTCTGTCATATCCCGTCATTCCCGCGAAGGCGGGAATCCATCTCCCGACCCATAAAATCCCGTGGCGATCAATCGATGCGCCGGCTCGGCAAAGGTTCAAATCCCAGATCCAATGCAAGGTCACGCCAATCGGGATTGCTCCGTTCGATCAGATTGATCTTCCATTGCCGGTTCCATGCCTTGATCTGCTTCTCGCGATGGATCGCCTCTTCCATCGATCCGCCGGTTTCGAACCAGACCAGTCGTTTGACCCCGTAGTCGCTGGTGAAGCCTTCAATCAAGCCCGAACGGTGCTGGTGGAGCCTGTGCATCAGGTTTGAGGTCACACCGACATAGAGCGTGCCGTTTCTGTGGCTGGCGAGAATGTAGATCGTTGGCGCGAACTCGTCTCGCATCGGCGATGTCCTGAGATGGATTCCCGCTTTCGCGGGAATGACGACTCATGCTTAGACGCGCGATCCCAGCAGCGCCCCGCCAAATCCCATGAACAGCACGCCGGTCGCGCGGTTGAACAGGCGCTGGCGGTTGGCCGGTTCCAGCCAGCGGGCGAGCGAGCGGCCGCCCAGCGCATAGACGCCATACCAGCCGCATTCGATGACCGCGAAGGTCAGCACCAATATCGCCAGCTGCGGCGCAAAGGGCGCCTTCGCGTCGATGAACTGCGGAAAGAGCGCCGCGGCGAAGATGATGAGCTTGGGGTTGGACAGCCCGATCAGCAGCCCGCCGCGATAGAGCGAGGCCGCCGACTGGACGGGCCGGGGGGCGTCTTCGGCACCGGCGTCCGTCACCGGCGCGCGCCATGCCTTGATCCCCAGCCAGAGCAGATAGGCGACGCCGCCATAGCGCAATATGTCGAACAGGCGCGGTTCGGCCTTCAGCAGCGCGCCGAGGCCGCCCGCCGAAGCGAGCAGGCACAGCAGCACGGCGGAAAGGCAGCCCGCCATCGCAAAGGTCGACCGGCGCGCGCCCGCCTGGATGCTGCGCGTCATCACATGCAGCATATTGGGGCCGGGCGTGCCCGAAACCAGGAAGACCGCCATGGCATAGAGCCACCATGTCCCGATCTGCATGTGCCTTTTGTCCTTGCCTTGCCGTTTGCGCGCGCCTCGATGCGAGGAAAACGCGCCGCGTGGATGAAAGAAAAGGGCGCCGGAAGCATGTGCCCCGGCGCCCTTTCGGTGTTCTGTCCAGTCGGTTGCGTTATGCAGCCGCGGGCAGCGCCGCCTTCGCCTGGGCGATGATGGCGCTGAATGCCGCGCCTTCGTGCATCGCGATGTCGGCCAGGACCTTCCGGTCCAGATCGACGCCGGCGAGCTTCAGGCCGTGCATGAACTGGCCATAGGTCAGGCCTTCCATGCGGACGGCAGCGTTGATGCGCTGAATCCACAGGGCGCGGAAGCTGCGCTTCTTGACCTTGCGGTCGCGATACGCATACTGGCCGGCCTTTTCGACGGCCTGGCGGGCGATGCGGATGGTATTCTTGCGACGGCCATAATAGCCCTTCGCCTGTTCCAGAATCCGCTTGTGCTTGGCGCGGGTGGTAACACCCCGTTTGACGCGTGCCATTGTCCTCTACTCCTTACTTCAGGCCGTAGGGTGCCCAGAGGCGGACGTGTGCGACGTCGGCATCGGACAGCACGGAAGTGCCACGGTTCTGGCGAATATACTTGGCATTGTGGCTGATCAGGCGGTGGCGCTTGCCGGCGACACCATGCTTGACCTTGCCGGAAGCGGTGAACTTGAAGCGCTTCTTCACACCGCTCTTGGTCTTGAGCTTGGGCATTTTCGTCTCCTTCATGTCAGCGCGACGATTACGAACAGCCACGGCAGCCCTAGATAGCCGGGCAGTCCTTCCGAAATATCGCGAACGGCGGCCCTTAGGCGGGATATGCCGCAAAAGCAAGCGATTCGGGCGGGAAGGCGCTTAACCCCGGGGCGCGGCAGGTCTATGGTCGGGCAGCGATTCTTGGCAGGAGGATGAGATGCCCGATCGGCAGAGCCCCGCAGGCGGCGTGACCGCCCATATCACCATCGGCGAGGGGAAGGCGGCGGATGCCATCGCCTTCTATGAAAAGGCGTTCGGCGCGCAGGAACTGATGCGCCATGCCGCGCCCGACGGCCGGTTGATGCACGCGCATCTTTCGATCAATGGCGGATCGCTGATGCTGAACGATCATTTCGCCGAAATGAACGACGGCAAGCCAGCGCAGGCGCCCGTGGGCACGACGCTGCACCTGCATGTCGATGATGCCGATGCCTGGTGGGACCGCGCGCTGGCGGCGGGGGCGAGCGTGCGCTTCCCGCTGGAAAACCAGTTCTGGGGCGACCGCTACGGCCAGCTCACCGATCCCTTCGGCCATGTCTGGTCGATCGGTGGGCCGGTGAAGGGCCAGTAAAGGGGACAGGCGGGCGCGACGTCGGCGGAGCGATTCACACATAGAGCATCGCGCGTTTAACTAGGACAGATCGACATTCAACTCTCTTGAATGATTGAACTATGCTTATTTCAATTCGTCATGCTGAACGTGTTTCAGCATCCATTCCTCCACACGCGTGATGGCTTCAGGAGGCGCGATGGATCCTGAAACACGTTCAGGATGACGATGGTCCTGGCTCTAGCCAACCTGCCCCTTTCTGAATGTCGATCCGCCCTAACCCATTCGGGCTGAGCGTGTCGACCCGAAGGGCGGCGTTAGCCAACGCTTGTCCTTTTCTTCGGCAAGAAGGACGGCCCTTCGACACGCTCAGGGCGAACGGAGGCAGGTGATCCGCATGTGTCGCGCCATGCGCTAATGATCGTGGTCGTGATCCGCCTGCGCCAGCGCTTCGAGCACATCGTCCATCCGCGCCGGATCGCCCAGCGCCAGCACATGGCCGTCGCTGTCGGCGGTCAGCGCCTCGCCATTCCAGTCGCACATGCGGCCGCCGGCGCCTTCGACCACCGGCACCAGCGCGGCGAAATCATAGGATTGCAGGCCCGATTCGACGACGATGTCGAGGAAGCCGGAGGCCAGCAGCCCGTAATTATAGCAGTCCCCGCCATAGACCGGCCCCTGCCGCGGCGATCCGCCCGAAACGGCGGCGACCAGCGCCAGATAATGCGGCACGTCGCCATCGGCGAACAGATGCGGGCTGGTGGTGGCGATGCCCGCGCCCTCCAGCGCGCGGCAGGCGCGGGTGGATATCGGCTGGCCGTTGAACGTCGTTTGCTGCCCGATCATCCCGACCCAGCGCTCGCGGGCGATGGGCTGGTCGATGATGCCGATGGTCGGCCAGCCTGCCTGCGTCAGCGCGATCAGCGTGCCGAAGATCGGCCGCCCGGCGATGAAGCTACGCGTGCCGTCGATGGGATCGAGAATCCACACCCGCTCGGCATCCTCGCGCACCGATCCATATTCCTCGCCGATGATGCCGTCCGCGGGGCGCTCCTTTTCCAGGATCGCGCGGATAGCGGCCTCGGCGGCGCGGTCGGCCTCCGTCACCGGCGACTTGTCGGCCTTCAGCTCGCTTTCGTAGCGGGCGCGGAAAAAGGGGCGGATGGCCTCACCCGCCGCGTCGGCAAGGCGGTTGGCAAGGGTCAGGTCGTCTCGGCTGCTCATGCGCTTCGCCTAGCCTGCCGCGCGTGGCTTGGCCAGTCGCGGCTTGATCAGCGCCGGGCGGCGGTCAATGTCTCGCCGCAGCCTTCAGCCGCGCAATCGCCGCATCGCGCCCGATCAGCGGCAGCAGCGCGCCCATGTCGGGGCCATGCTCGCGCCCGGTCAGCGCCAGCCGCAGCGGCAGGAACAGCGCCTTGCCCTTGCGGCCCGTCCGGTCCTTGAGCGCGCCGGTGAGCGCACGCCATACGTCCGCGTCGAAGGGCAGGCTTTCCAGCACCGCCGCCGCATCGCCCGCAAAGGCGCGGTCCTTGTCAGCCAGCGCAGGTGGAGCGGGGGCATCGGTCACGACTGCCCACCAGTCCGCGGCCTGCGCCACGGTGGCGATGTTCGGGCGGATCGCGTCCCATGCCGCCGCGCCCATGCCGGCGGGCAGGCGGTCGGCGACGGCGTCATAGGCCATCAGATGCACGATCTTCTGGTTGAGCGTGGCCAGCTCGGCATCGTCGAAGCGCGCGGGCGCGCGGCCGAAATGGGCGAAGTCGAAGCCCGCGATCAGCGGCGCCATCTCCGTCACCGGCTCCACCGGGCTGCTGGTGCCGATCCGCGCGAGCAGGGCGGCAAGGGCGATGGGCTCGATGCCGTCCGCGCGGAATGTCTCGACGCCCAGCGATCCCAGGCGCTTGGACAGCTTGCCCTCCGCCCCGGTCAGCAGTGCCATATGCGCGAAGGCGGGCAGGCGCGCGCCCAGCGCCGCGAACATCTGGACCTGCGTCGCGGTGTTCGACACATGGTCCTCGCCGCGCAGCACATGGGTCACGCCCATGTCGATATCGTCGATGACGGAGGGCAGCATATAGAGCCAGCTGCCGTCGGCGCGGCGGATGACGGGATCGGACAGCAGCGCCGGGTCGAAGCGCTGCGGGCCGCGGATCAGGTCGTCCCAGACGATGGGCGCGGAATGATCCAGCCTGAAGCGCCAATGCGGCGCGCGGCCCTCCGCTTCATGGGCCGCGATCTGATCGGGGGTGAGCGCCAGCGCGGCGCGGTCGTAGACCGGCGGCAGGCCGCGCCCGAGCAATATCTTGCGGCGAAGGTCCAGCTCCTGCGCCGTTTCATAAGCGGGATAGACATGGCCGGACGCACGCAATTCTTCGAACCGGGCTTCATAGAGGGCGAAGCGACCCGACTGGCGGGTTTCCGCGTCCGGGTTCAGGCCCAGCCAGACGAGATCGGCGCGGATCGCGTCGGCGAAGGCGGCGGTCGAGCGTTCCAGATCGGTGTCGTCCATGCGCAGCAGGAAGCGCCCGCCGTTCTGCCGCGCGAACAGCCAGTTGTGGAGCGCCGCGCGGATATTGCCGACATGCAGGGTGCCGGTGGGCGAGGGGGCGAAGCGGGTGACGACTGTCATGATCTATACCTGAACCGTTCGGGCTGGACTTGTCGAAGGGAAGGACGGCCCTTCGGCAGGCTCAGGGCGAACGGATTTGCTTATGTGGTGCGAAAGGCGTTGGTGATCGGATAGCGCCGGTCGCGCCCGAAATTGCGGGTGCCCAGCTTCACCCCCGGAGGCGCCTGACGCCGCTTATATTCCGCGACATACAGCAGCCGCTCGATCCGCGCGACCGTCTCATGCGCAAAACCGCGCGCGACAAGCTGGTCGACCGACAGCTCTTCCTCCACCAGTCCATAGAGGATGGGGTCCAGCACCTCATAGGGGGGCAGGCTGTCCTCATCCTTCTGGTTCTCGCGCAGTTCGGCCGTGGGCGGCTTGGTGATGACGCGCTCTGGCATCACCGGGCCGGCCGGGCCAAGGCCGAGCGAGGGGAGATGCGCGTTGCGCCAGCGCGACAGGTCGAACACCGTCGTCTTGTACGCATCCTTCAGCACCGAATAGCCGCCGGCCATGTCGCCATAGATGGTGGCATAGCCGACCGACATCTCGCTCTTGTTGCCGGTGGTCAGCACCATATGGCCGAATTTGTTGCTGATACCCATCAGGGTGACGCCGCGGATGCGCGACTGGATATTCTCTTCGGTGAGGTCGCGGGCGCGGCCGGCGAACACGTCGCTCAGCATCCCGTCGAACGCCGCCACCGCCGGCTCGATGGGAATGCTGTCCAGCCGCACGCCCAGCAGGCGGGCGCATTCGGCGGCGTCCTCCAGGCTTTCGGTGCCGGTGAAGCGCGATGGCATCATCACGCACCACACCCGGTCGGCGCCCAGCGCATCGACGGCGACGGCGGCGGACAGCGCCGAATCGATGCCGCCCGACAGGCCCAGCACGACACCGGGAAAGCGGTTACGGTTCACATAGTCGCGCAGCCCCAGCACCATCGCATTATAGACGTCGGCGGGATAGGGATCGCCAGCGCACTGCTCGCCCGGCGCGCAATGCCAGCGGCCCTGCGCCTTTTCCCAGCGGGTGACGACCAGCTTCTCCTCCCATTCGGGGAGCTGGTGGACGAGACTCATGTCGCCATCGAGCACGAAGGAGGCGCCGTCGAACACCAGTTCGTCCTGCCCGCCCACGCGGTTGAGGTAGATCAGCGGCAGGCCGGTTTCCTGCACCCGCGCCGCCGCGACGCCGCGCAGCCGCTTGTCGTCCTTGCCGATCTCATAGGGGCTGCCATTGGGGCTGATCAGGATTTCGGCGCCCTCCGCCGCCAGATGCGCGGTGACGAAGGGGAACCAGATATCCTCGCAGATCGGCAGGCCCAGCTTCACGCCGCGAAAATCCACCGGCGCGGGCAGCGGGCCGGGCGCGAACAGGCGCTTTTCGTCGAACGTGCCGTAATTGGGCAGCTCGCGCTTCTGCCGCACCGCCTTCACCTCGCCGCCGTCCAGCAGGGCGAGCACGTTGAACAACACGCCCTGCGCCGCGACCACGGTGCCCACCAGCATCGCCGGCCCGCCATCGGACGTCGCCCTGGCCAGCCGCAGCAATTCCTCGCCCGCGCGCGTGACAAAGGCGGGCTTCAGCACCAGATCCTCGGGCGGATAGCCGATCAGCTGCAATTCGGGGAAAACGATCAGGTCGGCGTCGCGCGCCTGATCGCGCCAGGCGAGCATGGCGTCGGCATTGGCGGAAAGATCGCCCACGGACTGGGTCGTCTGGGCGATGGCGATGGAGAGCGCAGCGGTCATGATCCGGGCCGATAGAGCATTTTGCGCGGCCGGGCAAAAGCGCCTTTCCGATTCGCATCGTCGCCGCTAAAGGGGCCGCGACTTTCGAAGTCACCGAAGCGTCACGATATGTCCTTGCGAGGGTTCGTTCCATGAAGTTGTTGACTGGCAATTCCAACCTGCCGCTTGCGCGCGCCATTGCCGACTATGTGGAACTGCCGCTGACCAGCGCCAGTGTGCGCCGCTTCGCCGACGAGGAAGTGTTCGTGGAGATCCACGAGAATGTGCGTGGCGAGGACGTGTTCGTCATGCAGTCCACCAGCTTCCCGGCGAACGACAATCTGATGGAACTGCTGATCATGATCGATGCGCTGAAACGCGCGTCGGCCAAGCGGATCACCGCGGTTCTCCCCTATTTCGGCTATGCCCGGCAGGATCGCAAGCCTGGCCCGCGCACGCCGATCTCGGCCAAGCTGGTGGCGAACCTCATCACCGTGGCGGGCGCCAACCGCGTGCTTTCGGTCGATCTGCACGCCGGCCAGATCCAGGGCTTTTTCGATATCCCGACCGACAATCTGTTCGGTGCGCCGGTTATGTCGGCCGATATCCAGGCGCGTTTCGGCGACAAGAACATCATGGTCGTGTCGCCCGACGTCGGCGGCGTGGTGCGTGCCCGCGCGCTGGCCAAGCGACTCGACAACGCCCCGCTCGCCATTGTCGACAAGCGTCGCGAGCGCGCCGGCGAGTCGGAAGTGATGAACATCATCGGTGACGTGTCCGGGCGCTTCTGCATCCTGATCGACGATATTGTCGATTCGGCCGGCACGCTGTGCAACGCCGCCGCCGCGCTGAAGGCGGCCGGTGCAGAGGGCGTTGCCGCCTATGTCACCCATGGGGTGCTGTCGGGCGGGGCCGTGGCCCGTGTCGACGCCTCCGAACTGACCGAACTGGTCATCACCGACTCGATCCAGGCGACCGACGCGGTGGCCGCCTCCAGCCGCATCCGCCAGCTGCCGATGGCGCCGCTGCTGGGCGAAGCGATCAAGCGCATCGCCGACGAAAGCTCTGTTTCCAGCCTGTTCGACTGATCGGCCAGTCGCGCCGCGCGACTTTCGCGCGGCCCCCGGCGACGTTGGCGCTCAGGGGCGCAGCAGCACCAGCGGCAGCGACAGGAGCAGCGCCAAGCAGGCCGCGATACGCGGTTTGCGTGACAGGCCGAGCGGCGCGTCCGTCCAGAAGGGCGGGAAGCTCAGCAGCGCCATGCCGAACAGCATCATCGCGACCCGATCCGCATGTGCGAACAGCGGCTGCTGCCACAGGGCGAGCCCGCCCAGCAGGGTCATGACGCTGACAATCCAGCCGATGATCGCCACGGCCCATTTCCTCACATGATCGAATCGCGTCCGGGTCTTCCGATGCGCCTCTGCCCCAAGAACGGCCGCGTGGGCCGGGGATTAACGGCGGCGATGCTCCCCGGCGCAAAAAAATGCCCGGCGACATCGCTGCCGCCGGGCCAGTGAGCGGGCTCCCTCCGCCGAAATATTGAAGGGAGCCCACCGGGTCGCACAGCCGCTATGGGCGTTGACGCCATGACGCACTGTGACGTGCGTCACCAGCGCGGCACAAAGTTTCGCTCTGCGCCGACTTTCCCGCTTTTCCGCTGATTCTGCGGTCGTGTCGGCCATGGGACTCTTCGCTGCGCATCCGTCTTGCGTTGAATCTATAATGTTATATCATCTCATGTCAGCGATGGCGGCCGCTGTCGCTGAACGGGAGCGGGCCGGCCGGCAGGAGCATTGGCGGGCAGGCCCGCAATGAGGAGGAGCAGGCCATGGGAATGACGATGACGCCGCAACAGGGCTATGGCGCCGACAGGCGCTCGCCCATCGGGTTGATCGGGGCGATTGCCGTGCATGGGATTGCGGTTGGTGCCATCTTGCTGATGCCGGCGGAGGTGATCCAGCGCCTGCCCGGCGGCACGCTGCTGACCTATAATGATCCGCTGCCACCGCCGCCGCCGGTGCAGCCTGACGCCAAGCCGCCCGAACAGGCGAAACCCACCCCCCAAATGGCCGATCCCAGGCCGTTCGCGCCCGATGAATCGATATTCGTGAACACCGGCGCTCAAATATTCGGCAATGGCGACGCGCAATTCGATCTGCCCCCATTGGGAGATTCGGCCGGCACCGGCCCGGGCGTTGCGCCCGTCCGCGATCCGGTGCTGACGGAGGCCGGCATCGATTCGCGCTTCGCCGGGAATTTCCAGCCGCCCTATCCGCCCGCGATGCAAAGGCTGGACCAGGAAGGGACGGTGGTGGTGCGTGTCCGCATCGGCACGGACGGCCGGGTCGTGTCGATCGAGCGGGTGTCCGCCAGCGACGATGCCTTCTGGGCCGCGACGCAGCGGCAGGCCCTGCGCGCATGGCGATTCCGCCCGGCGACGCGCGATGGCGTTCCGGTTGAAAGCGTGAAGACGATGACGGTGCATTTCCGCCTGCAGGCGTGAGCGGGGCGGGGGTGCCGGTCGGCGCCGGCGGCGCATCGGCACCCCCGATCCTCCCGGATACCGGCCCGGATATCGGCGCCCACTTTGCATCGTCGGGCCAACGGGGCTATATCGCGCCGATGGCCATCTTCCCCCGTCCCGTTTCTCCCAGGAGCGCCTTTGGCGATTTCTGGACCTATGTGTCCGAGCGCCGCGCGCATAAATGGCCGCTGCTCGGGGTTTCCATCGCCTTCACCTGGCTGATCGTCTGGGCCTTTGTGCTGGATGCGAACACCAACACCATGCCGCGCCAGAACAAGATCATCTATTTCGAGAACTGGAATGCCAACCGGTCGGATGCCACGATCATCATGCAGCAGAAGATCGATCTTGCCCGGCGTGAAGCCCTGATCGAGAAGAAGCAGAAGGAAATGCAGCATGTCGCCGACCAGTTCGGCATCGAATGGCGCAAGGAAGAGGCGCGCAACGCGGCGGAGCGCAAGGAGGCGCTGAAGCAGATCAACGCGATGCTCGACGCGCGCCTGGCCAAGGCGGAGATCGCCCAGGGCGGTGAGTCCGCCACCCGCGCCGCGCCCTGAACATGGCGGCGGCGCAGGCGGCGCTCGACCGGCGCTTCATGGCCGCGGCGATTGCGCTGTCGCGCCGTGGCCAGGGCCTGGTCGCTCCCAACCCCTCTGTCGGATGCCTCATCGTGCGCGACGGCCATGTCGTCGGGCGCGGCTGGACGCAAAAGGGCGGGCGGCCGCATGCCGAGGCGCAGGCGCTGGCGCAGGCCGCCGACCTGGCGCGCGGCGCGACCGCCTATGTGACACTGGAGCCCTGTTTCCACCTGTCGCCGCGCGGCCCCCGCTGCGCCGACCTGCTGGTGCGTGCCGGCCTTGCCCGCGTCGTGATCGCGGCGCGCGACCCCGATCCGCGCACCGACGGCCAGGGTGCGGCCCATGTCGCCGAACATGGCATAACGGTGGAAAGCGGCGTGCTCGCGGGTGAGGCACGGGAGGCGATGGTGGGCTTTTTCCTGCGGCAGACGGTCGGTCGGCCTGCCGTTACGCTGAAGCTCGCGCTGTCGCTGGACGGGCGGATCGCCATGGCGGACGGATCGAGCCGCTGGATCACCGGCCCCGCCGCGCGCGCCCACACCCATCTGGAACGGGCGCGCCATGACGCCATCCTGGTGGGTGCGGGCACCGTTCGCGCCGACAAGCCGCGACTCGACGTGCGGTTGCCGGGGCTGGAGGATCGCGCGCCATTGCGGGTCATGCTGGGCAGCGGCCCGGTGCCCAAGGGGTGGAGCGCGATAGTCGCGCCGCGCGACATTGCCGACCTGCCGGGTGTCGCGACCGTGATGGTGGAGGGCGGGGCGCGCGCCGCCGCGTCCTTCCTGCGCGAGGATCTGGTCGACCGGCTGGTCCTCTATCGCGCGCCGATCATCATCGGTGCCGGGCGGGCGGGCGTGGACGATATCGGCCTTGGCGACCTGGCCGAGGCGCATGGGTGCTGGGGGCTGGTCGACCGGCGGCGCTTCGGCCCCGACGGGCTGGAGGTTTACGCGCGGCTGCGCGCCGGATAAGGACGGCGCATGTTTACCGGCATTATCACCGACATCGGCACCGTGCGCTCGATCGAGCAGCGCGGCGACCTGCGCCTCGTCATCGGCTGTTCCTATGACATGGGGGGCGTCGCCATCGGCGCGTCCATCGCCTGTTCGGGCGCCTGCCTGACGGTCGTGGAAAAGGGCGCGGACTGGTTCGCGGTCGACCTGTCGGCCGAAACGGTGGCGCGTACCGCGCCGGGCCTGTGGGTCGCGGGCGGGCGGCTCAACCTGGAACGCGCGCTCAAGGTGGGCGACGAACTGGGCGGCCATATCGTCACCGGCCATGTCGACGGCATCGGCACGCTGGTGTCGGCAACGCCGGAGGGCGATTCGACGCGCCTGACGATTTCCGCGCCGGCCGATCTGGCGGCCAGCCTGGCGGCCAAGGGGTCGATCACGGTCGACGGCATTTCGCTGACGGTGAACAGCGTCGAGGACCGGGCCGACCGCAGCTGCCATTTCGGCCTCAACATCATTCCCCATACCGCGCAGGTGACGACGCTGGACAGCCTGCCCGTCGGCCGGCGCTTCAACCTGGAGATCGACATCCTTGCGCGCTATCTTGCGAGGATCGAAAAACTCAAGGCAATGTGATTTGCCTCTTGCAATTATCACATTGTAGTGTGATTTAGCGGGCGGCGGCGGGATTGCGCCGCGCTGGTTCAAGGCAGCTTACCATGACGACCGCTCTTATCGACACCGTCCGCGCCCTCGTTTCCGAAGGGGGCCTGTCCCGCTCCGGCCTGGCGCGCGCCGCCGGGCTGCACGCCAATTCGCTGCGCAAGCTGGGCGAGACGGACTGGAACCCCACGGCGGACACGCTGAGCAAGCTGGAAACCTATCTGCTCAAGCGGGAAGGCGGCACGGCGCTGGCAAGCCCGGAAGAGATCATCAACGAAGCCCGCAACGGCCGCATGTTCATCCTGGTCGATGACGAGGACCGGGAAAATGAGGGCGACCTCGTCATCCCCGCCCAGATGGCGACGCCCGACGCGATCAATTTCATGGCGACGCATGGCCGCGGGCTCATCTGCCTGGCGCTCACCAAGGAGCGGGTCGACCAGCTGGGCCTGAACCTGATGAGCCGCAACAACGGCACCCGGCATGAAACCGCCTTCACCGTCTCGATCGAGGCGCGCGAGGGGGTGACGACCGGGATCAGTGCAGCGGATCGTGCGCGCACCATCTCCGTCGCGATCGACGCCAGCAAGGACGCGTCGGACATCGTGACCCCCGGCCATGTCTTTCCGCTGGTCGCCCGGCCCGGCGGCGTGCTGGTGCGCACCGGCCATACCGAGGCGGCGGTGGATGTCGCGCGCCTTGCCGGCCTCAACCCCTCGGGCGTCATCTGCGAGGTGATGAAGGACGATGGCACCATGGCGCGCCTCGCCGACCTCATCCCCTTCGCCCAGAAGCACCGGATGAAGATCGGCACGATCCGCGACCTCATCGCCTATCGCCGCCGCAACGACCATCTGGTCCAGAAGATGGGCGAAGTCAGCTTCCAGAGCCGCTGGGGCGGGGACTGGAAAGCGCTCACCTTCTTCAACAAGGCAACCGGCACCGAACAGATCGTGCTGCAGAAGGGGCGGATCGACCCCGAGCAGCCCACGCTGGTGCGCATGCACCAGATCGCGCCGCTGGCCGATGTGTTCGGCGAAATGAGCCCGCGCAGCAGCATGCTGTCGCGTTCGATGGAGATCATCGGAGAGGAGGGCGCGGGCATCATCGTGGTGCTCAACCGCCACTCCCCCAATGCCTTCACCCGCATGTTCGAACTGCAGACGCGGGGCACGCCGGTGACGGAGCAGGAAATGGACGAACTGCGCGATTATGGCGTGGGCGCGCAGATCCTGGCGGAACTGGGCGTGCATGACATGATCTTGCTGACCAACAGCCATCACAGCCTGGTGGCGCTTGACGGTTATGACCTGGCGGTCGTCGGCCAGCGCAGCATTACGGAAGGATAAGCGATTTCATGGCAAAATTTCTGATCGTGGAGGCGCGCTTCTATGACCATCTCAACGACCTGCTGATCGAGGGCGCGTCCGCCGCGCTGGACGATGCCGGGCATAAATATGACGTGCTGACCGTGCCCGGCGCGCTGGAGATCCCCGGCGCCATCGCGCTGGCGGCGGAGAGCGGCCGCTATGACGGTTTCGTCGCCATCGGCGTGGTGATCCGCGGCGAGACCTATCATTTCGAGGTCGTCTCGAACGAAAGCGCGCGCGGCCTGATGGCGCTCGCCATGGACGGCATCGCCATCGGCAACGGCATCCTGACCGTGGAGAACGAGGCGCAGGCGCTCACCCGTGCGCGCATGACCGAAAAGGACAAGGGTGGCGAGGCCGCCAAGGCCGCCATCGCCATGCTGGACATTCGCCAGCGCTTTTCCTGATCCCGCCCCGCCCGGAGCATGATCCGGGCGGGTCTTCATCATTATCCGGAATTCTCCGGCCGTCGGCGGAACGGCTGACGGCCAGAGGTTAAAGGCGTCAGGCAGCGTCCGCCAGTGCCGGATAGTCGATATAGCCTTCCGGCCCCCGCGAATAGAAGGTCGCCATGTCGCCCTGGTTGAGCGGCGCGTTCCGGGCCAGCCGGGCGACGAAATCCGGGTTGGCGAGGAAGGGGCGGCCGAAGCTGATCGCATCGGCAAGCCCGCTGGCGATGTCGGCCTCTGCGCGTGCCTTGTCATAATCGCTGTTGAGCACCAGCGGTCCCTTGAAGTGCTGGCGGATCAGCGGCGAGAGCCGGGGGGAGTCCGTGCTGCCGAAGGTGCCGTTCGGCCCCGGCTCGCGCAGTTCGAGGAAGGCGATGCCGAGCGCGTCGAGCTGCTGCGCGGCGAGGGTGAACAGCGGCTCGGGATGGCTGTCGATCACGCCTTGCGAATCGCCATTGGGCGACAGCCGCACCGCCGTCCGGCCGGCGCCGGCCACCGCGATCAGCCGCTCGGTGACTTCGCGGAGCAGGCGCACGCGATGTTCCACCGGGCCGCCATAGGCATCGTCGCGATGATTGGCGCCGTCGCGCAGGAACTGGTCGATCAGATAGCCGTTCGCCGCGTGCAGCTGAACGCCGTCGAAGCCCGCCGCCAATGCCTGGCGCGTCGCCAGCTCATAATCGTCGAGCAGGCGCGGAATTTCGGCGATCTCCAGCGGCCGCGCCTCGGCATAGGGCACCGTGCCGTCATAGGTGTGTGCAAGGCCGGGTGCCGTGGTGGCGCTGGACGACACGGGCCGCGCGCCATCGAGAAAGCTGGGATGGACGATCCGCCCCATATGCCACAGCTGCGCGTAGATGCGGCCGCCGGCGGCATGCACCGCATCGACGACGGGCTTCCAGCCTTCCATCTGCGCGTCGCTCCACAGGCCCGTGGCAAAGGGCCAGCCCAGCCCCTCCCGGGAAATGCCGATGGCCTCGCTGATGATGAGGCCCGCGCCCGCGCGCTGGCGATAATAGTCGATCATCAGCGGCGTGGGCAGATGATCGCGCGTGCCCCGGCCGCGCGTCAGCGGTGCCATGAAGACCCGGTTCGGCGCGGTGAGGGTGCCAAGGGAAAGAGGATCGAACAGGCTCGTCATAAGCACTCCTTATATAAGGTTTCAAATTGAAACGAGACAATGGCTCCCGGGGCAGTTAGGGGCAGGACGTGACCCTTTCAAGCCCCGCCACCGCGCCGATCGAATCGGCCGATCCCTATGTGTCCGCCGATGACAGGTCGGTGGCGATGGACTCCGGGCGGCCCGCGGCCCCCCCTCTGGCATTTCCGGCGCTGCTTGCGTCCAATGTGCTGCTCGCCTTCGGGCCGCTGCTGGTGCGGCTGGCGGATACGGGGCCCGTCGCCTCCGGTTTCTGGCGCTTGATCCTGGCGACACCCATGCTGTTCCTGCTGATGCGTTCGCGCGGGCAGGCGCTGCGGGGGCTTAAACCCGCCTTGTGGGGCATGATCGTGCTGGGCGGCCTGTTCTTTGCCGGCGATCTTGCGGCCTGGCATCTGGGCATCATGCGCACGAAGGTCGCCAATGCGACGCTGTTCGGCAATTCCACCAGCCTGCTGTTGCCGCTCTGGGGCATGCTGGTGCTCCGCCACCGGCCCGCGCGACTGCAGGTCGCCGCCTTCATCCTGGCCGCCGCGGGAATCGCGCTGCTGATGGGCAGCAGCTATGAACTGTCGCCCCGCTATCTGCAGGGCGACCTGCTCTGTCTGTTCGCCGGCCTGATGTACACCGGCTATATCATCGTCATGCAGCGTTCGCGCGGCGTGCTTGGCAGTTGGGCGGTGCTGGCGGTGTCGACGGCGGCGAGCACGCTGCCGGTGCTGGTCTTTGCCATGATGCTGGGCGAAAATGTCATCCCGCAGAACTGGACGCCGCTGCTCATCCTGGCCGTATCCAGCCAGGTGTTGGGCCAGGGCCTGCTGATCTTCGCCCTGCCATGGTTCAGCCCGCTGGTGGTCGGCCTCACCCTGCTGTCGCAGCCGGTGGTCGGATCGCTGATCGGCTGGCTGGTGTTCGGCGAGACGATGAACCTGACCGACGGGGTCGGCGCGGTCGCCATTGCCATTGCGCTGGTGCTTGTCCGGCTGCCGCAGCGCGCCTAGGGCCGTTCCCATTCAGCCCTGCAAGGCGCGCTTTACCATGCTCGGGTTGCTGTGCTCCGGCGCGCGAAAAAGGGGCCGCGAAAATATGGCTGCGGGGAAAAGAGCGTTTCCGCTCGATGTGGAAACGCTCTAGAAGGTCCGGCATGACCACGCTCCCTGCCGATCCGACGCTGGACGAGCTGCGCGATGCGCTTGCCCCGCTGCTGCCCAGCAATGCCGCCTTTGACGGGTGGAACGAGGCCGCCGTGGCCGTGACCGCGCGCAATGCCGGGGTCGATCCCGAAATCGCGCGCCTCGCTTTTGCCGGCGGCGCGCCCGACATGATCGACGCATGGTTTGCCAGCGTCGATCGCCGCATGGCGCAAGCGCTGCCGCCCGAGGCGCTGGCGGGCATGAAGATCAGCGCCCGGATCGCCGCGCTGGTGGAGGCCCGGCTCGATCTGCTGGCGCGCGACCGGGAGGCGCTGCGCCGCGCCGTGTCGATCCTCGCCCTGCCGGGCAATTTCCGGCTGGCGACGCGGCTCGGCTGGCGGGCGGCGGACCTGATGTGGCGGCTGGCCGGCGATACCGCCACCGACTATAATCACTATAGCAAGCGCACCATCCTTGCGGGCGTCTATGCCGCGACGTTGATGATCTTCCTGGACGATGAGAGCGAGGGGCAGGCGGAGACGCGGGCATTCCTGGCCCGGCGAATCGCCGGCGTCATGCGCTTTGAAAAGGCCAAGGCCCGGCTTTCGGGCGGCAGCGACCGCTATTTCAGCCTGTCCCGCTTTGTCGGGCGGCTGCGTTATCCCGCCATTTGAGGGCTTCTGCACGATAGGGTAAATCCGCACTGGCGCTTGTCAATGCATATTGATAATCACTCGCAGCGTTTTGGTTTCGAAACCCGTTGTCGAGTGCCCTGTGTTGCGCCTTACCGAACTTCCCCTTCGCCAGCCTGCCTATGTCGATACCATCGATTGGCCCAGCCTCTCACCGGCCGAGGCCCAGCGCCTGCGTGAATTCGGCCTGTGCGAAGGCGCCAGCGTCGAGGCGCTGCACCATGGCGGGATATGGGGGCGGGGGCCGATCGCCTGCCGCATCGGCCGCATGACCATCGCCATGCGGCGGCATCATGCCGCGGCGGTGACGGTGCGTATCGGCGCCGAGCCCTTCGGCCCGCGCCACGCCGTGGACCGGGATATCGCGGCATGAACGCGACGCCGCTGGTCGCCCTTGTCGGCAATCCCAATGCGGGTAAGAGTGCATTGTTCAACGCGCTGACCGGCGCGCGGCAGAAGCTGGGCAATTATCCCGGCGTCACGGTGGAGCGCAAATCGGGCCGGCTGGCGCTGGCCGACGGCCGGCCGGTGGAGCTGGTCGACCTGCCCGGCACCTACAGCCTCGATCCCACCAGCCCGGACGAGCAGGTGACGCGCGACGTCATCCTGGGCCGCCAGCAGGGCGAAAGGCTGCCCGACGCGCTGGTGATCGTGGTCGATGCCTCCAATCTCGACAATCATCTGCGGTTCGCGCTGGAACTGATCGCGCTGGGCCTGCCGACGGTGGTGGCGCTCAACATGGTCGATCTGGCCACGCGCGACGGGCTGGAGCTGGACGCGGCGATCTTGTCGCGCGAGCTGGGCGTGCCGGTGATCCCGACCGTCGCGGTGCGTAAGCGCGGGCTCGACCATCTGCGCGAGGCGCTGGAAAGCCTGTTGGGGGAGGGCGGGGCTAGGCCGCTGCGCCCGTCCGTGCCGCTGGCCGATTTCGATGCGCGCCGGCGCGAGGCGCAGCGCATCGCGCGGGCCGCCATCGTGCGCGAAACCGCGTCCCGCCGACTGACGGCCGCCGTGGACCGGGTGGCGCTGCATCCCTTTTTCGGGCTCGTCATCCTGCTGGCGCTGCTGTTCGTGATGTTCCAGGCGGTGTTCGCCTGGTCCGAGGCGCCGATCGCGATGATCGAGGGCTGGGTGCAGGCGGCGAGCGATTTCGTCTCCACCGCACTGCCCGACGGGATCTTGCGATCCTTCCTGGTGGATGGCGTCATCAACGGCGTGGGATCGGTGGTGGTCTTCCTGCCGCAGATCCTCATCCTCTTCTTCTTCATCCTGATGCTGGAGGCGACGGGCTATATGGTCCGCGCCGCCTTCCTGATGGACGGGGTGATGGCGCGGGTCGGCCTGTCCGGCCGGGCCTTCATTCCGCTGCTCTCCTCCTTCGCCTGCGCGGTGCCGGGCATCATGGCGACGCGGACGATCGCGGACCCCAAGGATCGCCTGACGACCATCCTGATCGCGCCGCTGATGACCTGTTCGGCGCGGCTGCCGGTCTATGCCGTCATCATCGGCGCCTTCATCCCGGCGCGCACCATCGGGCCGGGCATCGGGCTGCAGGGGCTGGTGCTGTTCACCCTCTATGTGCTGGGCATTGTCGGCGCGATGGTCGCGGCTTTGGTGCTGCGCCTGACGGTGACGCGCGGCACCAGCAGCGGCTTCCTGATGGAAATGCCGAAATATCAATGGCCGCGCGTGCGCGACATCCTGCTCGGCCTGTGGCAGCGGGCGGTGATCTTCCTGAAGCGCGCGGGCACCATCATCTTCGCCTCGACCGTGATCCTGTGGGTGCTGCTGAGCTATCCCAAGCCGCCGCAGGGCAGCACGACATCGCCCATCGACTACAGCATCGCCGGGCGGATCGCCGGCGGCCTGAACGTCATCATGGAGCCGGTGGGCTTCAACCGCGATATCTCGCTGGCGCTGATCCCGGCGATGGCGGCGCGTGAAGTGGCGGTTTCCGCCCTCGCCACCGTCTATTCGATCGAGGAAAGCGACGACGAGGCGGTGCTGGAGCGTAGCGTCGGGGATCGGCTGAAGGGCCGCTGGTCGCTGCCCACGGCGCTGGCTTTCCTGGCCTGGTTCGTCTTCGCGCCGCAGTGCATTTCCACCATCGCCGTCACCCGCCGCGAAACCAATGGCTGGAAATGGCCGATGTTCATGGTCGGCTATCTTTTCGCGCTCGCCTATGTCGCGGCGGGGATTACGTTCTGGACCGCAACGGCGGCAGGTCTATAAGAGCCGTTTTCACGCTTCGGAGGGATCATGGCAGGCTCGGTGAACAAGGTCATTCTGGTGGGCAATCTGGGAGCCGACCCGGAGGTCAAAAGCTTCCAGAATGGCGGCAAGGTCTGCAACATGCGCATCGCCACGTCGGAAAGCTGGAAGGATCGCATGTCGGGCGAGCGCAAGGAGCGCACCGAATGGCATAGCGTCGCGATCTTTTCCGAAGGTCTGGCCGGCGTTGCCGAACGCTTCCTGCGCAAGGGCAGCAAGGTGTATATCGAAGGCCAGCTGCGCACCCGCAAATGGCAGGACCAGTCGGGGAACGACCGCTACACGACCGAAGTCGTGCTGCAGGGCCCCGGCGCGGTGCTGACCATGCTGGACGGCGCGCCGGGCGGCGGTGGCGGCCAGGGTGGCGGTTTTGGCGGTGGCGGTCGGGCATCGTCCGGCGGGACTGGCGGCAGCGACTGGTCCGGCGGCAGCAGCGGCTTTGGCGGCGGCGATTATGACGATTTTGCCGGTGGCAGCGGTCGCGCCCCTGGTGGCGCGGGCCGCAGCAGCCCCAGCTTCGACAATGATCTGGACGACGAAGTGCCCTTCTGAAGGCAGGGGGAGGGGCTTCGGATCGCTCTCTCTTGCCATTTTCGTCCTGAACGTGGTTCAGGGTCCATTGTGCCTCAAGGCGCTTGGGGCACGATGGATGCTGAAACGCGTTCAGCATGACGAACGTGGTTGGGATCGGACACGGGTCGCCGTTCAGTCCAGGTAGAAATCCACGGTCGTGACCACGCGCACCTTCTTGTAGGGCGTGTCGCCCCCGCCGCCGGACTGGTCGCCATCGCGCGCGTCGATGGAGAAATAGCCCTGCGTCGCGCTCTTGATGCCGCCCACGCCGGCGCCGCTGTCCTTGGCGAACTGCTCGGCGGATTTGCGCGCATCCTTCGTCGCCTCCGCGACCATCGGCGCCTTGACGTCGTTCAGCCGTGTGAAGCTGTAGACCATGCCGGAGCCTTCCTGCAGCGTCACGCCGCGGCGGACGAGGTCGAACTGCCCGGCAACGGCCTTCTGCGCCCTGGCGATGTCGCGGGTGCGCAGCACCATGCGCTGGGTGATGGTGATATTGGGCGTGCCGTTGTTGATCCACTGGTTGACGCCCGCCCCGGTCGGCCGCAGCTCCTCCGGCCTGAAGCCCAGTTCGCGGAAATAGGCCTGCAGCGCCTTGGTGTTCGCGTCGATCTCCGCGCGCACGCTGGGCAGGTCGAAGCCGGTGGCGGAATAGGCGATGGTCCAGGTGGCAAGGTCCGCCGTCACATCCTTTTCGGCGAGGCCGCGGACGGTGACGGAGCGGTCCGCCGCCTTGGCGCGGGTCAGCCCGTCGCCCAGCAGATAGCCGCCGGCCACCATGCCCAGGGCCAGCAGGCCCGCGCTTGCCAGCATCACGACGTTGCGATTGTCCAGCGCCATATCTTTTCCTCCCGGCTCTTCACGCGGCGCGTATCCCGCCCTATTTTCATGGCACATATCCTGCCATCCCATAGATGAACCGTTGCTGACGAGCGACGAACGGAGTTTTGCCTTTCATGCCCAAATATCTCCATACCATGATTCGCGTCACCGACCTCGATGAGACGATCCGGTTCTTCAACCTGCTGGGGCTGGAGGAGCAGAAGCGGTTCGACAGCGCGCAGGGCCGTTTCACCCTGGTCTATCTGGCGGCGCCGGGCGACGAGGATGCGCAGGTGGAGCTGACCCATAATTGGGACCCGGAGGAGTATGACGGTGGTCGCAATTTCGGCCACATCGCCTACAGGGTCGATAATATCTACGAGACCTGCCAGCAGTTGATGGATGCGGGCATCACCATCAACCGCCCGCCGCGCGACGGCCACATGGCCTTCATCCGCACGCCGGACAATATTTCGATCGAACTGCTGCAGGACGGCCATCTGGAACCGGCCGAACCATGGGTGTCGATGCCCAATACCGGCGTCTGGTAAGGACAGCGCAGATGACCGCCACGCTCGAAATCCTCCGCATCCCCGTGCTGAACGACAATTATATCTGGCTGATGCACGATCCGGCCAGCGGCGAGACGGTGGTCATCGACCCGGCGGTGGCGCAGCCCGTGCTGGATGCTGCCGCCGCGCGCGGCTGGACGATAGGCCAGATCTGGAACACCCACTGGCATGGGGACCATATCGGCGGCAATCGGGAGATCAAGGCCGCGACCGGCTGCACCGTTACCGGGCCGGCGGCGGAGGCGGGCAAGATCCCGACGCTCGACCGGCTGGTGGGCGAAGGGGACGTCGTGCGGATCGGCAGCCATGAGGCGGTGGTGATGGCGGTGCCGGCGCATACGGCGGGGCATATCGCCTATCATCTGCCCGGCGACGGCGTGATCTTCGTGGGCGACACCCTGTTCGCGATGGGATGCGGCCGGCTGTTCGAGGGGACGGCGGCGCAGATGTTCGGCAATATGCAGCGCCTTGCCGCGCTGCCCGGCGACACCATGGTCTATTGCGCGCATGAATATACCCAGGGCAACGGCCGATTCGCGCAGGCGATGGCGCCGGACGACGCGGCCATCGCCGCCCGCGTCGCCGCCGTGGATGCGGCCCGCGCCCGGGGCGAGGCGACGGTGCCGACCACCATCGCCCTGGAGCAGGCGACCAACCTCTTCATGCGGGCGCCGACGGTGGCGGCGCTGGCCGCCCTGCGCGCCGCAAAGGATGCCGCCTGAGGGCAATCATGCTATATTGCCGTCATTCTCATGGTCCGGCAGGGCGATCTGCGGCCCGTCAGGAGAAAGATGAGAGATTGGAGAGTGCCATGCGTGCCACATCCTTCCTTCGGCTGACCCCTCTTGCGCTGCTGGCGGCCTGTGCCGCGCAGACGGCGCAGGCGCCCAAGCTGACCGATCGCCAGACCGCCGATCTGGACAAGGCGCTGGCCGGCAAGGTCGCCGGCGAGAAGCAAAGCTGCGTCGATCGGTTTCCGACCACCAACCTGCGCGTCATCAGCGACGAAGTGCTGCTGTATGAGGCGGGCCGAAAGCTCGTCTACGTCAACAATGTGATCGGGCGCTGCACGGGGCTGAGCTTTGGCAATACGCTGGTCATCCGCAGCTTCAGTTCGCAATATTGCCGGGGCGACATCGCCCAGGTCGTCGATCTGCAGACGGGCATCAACCATGGCAGTTGCGCGCTGGGCGATTTCACCCCCTATCGGATGCCTGAAGCCGGCAAATAGCGCGGCCATTACGCCAGCGGCACGGCCTCGCGCGCAACCAGCACCGGGACGCCGGACCGAATCGGAAAGCCAAGGCCCGCCGCGT
Source organism: Sphingobium aquiterrae (assembly GCF_037154135.1). Lineage (NCBI taxonomy): Bacteria > Pseudomonadati > Pseudomonadota > Alphaproteobacteria > Sphingomonadales > Sphingobiaceae > Sphingobium > Sphingobium aquiterrae. The sequence continues at coordinate 15,104 of NZ_JBANFL010000009.1, read as the reverse complement.
CGGAAATCAGCAGCCGCCGGTCCGCGTCCAGCCGCAGCGGCGTGCGCGTGACCGGGCAGACGAGCCTGGCCAGCAGTGCGGGATCGATGATGGCGGGCGTGCTCATTGCAGCGTCGCGCCACTTTCGCCGTCTGTCCGGCCGAAGAACTGCATCAGCTGGATCGTCCGTTCCGCCCGCTCGCGCAGGGAGGATGCTTCCAGCAGCACCTGCTTGGACGCGGTATCGAAAGGGGCGACCTGCGCAATGCCGTTGACCAGCGCGGCATCGTCCAGCCGCGACACCGCGTTCCAGTCCACCAGATAGCCCTGCCGCTCGGCAAAGCTGCGCGATTCCTGCTCCAGCGCGGCGCGCTCGGCAATGGCGAGCGGCGCGTCGGCATCGGGCGCCTCATCCTGCAGCACCGCCTCGACCTGGCGGAAGGGGGTGGTGACATCCAGCTCGCGCAGGACGGTGAACCGGGCGAGCCCGGTCAGCACGATGTTGAAGCGCCCGTCGTCCAATGCCTCGAACTCCGAGATCCGGCCGAGGCACCCGATCGTATAGAGCGCGGGCACGCGCGCGTCGTTGCGTGGCTGGATCATGCCGATGCGGCGATCCCGCGCCAGCGCGTCACGGATCAGTGCGCGGTAACGCGGCTCGAAAATATGCAGCGGCAGGGGCATGCCGGGAAAGAGCAGCGCGCCCGCCAGCGGAAAGATGGAGATGCGCTGCGATGTCACAGGCGACGCCGAGGGTGATGCCGTGGGAGATATCATGGCGGCGCCCCGTCCGCGCTCAGCCGAACAGGATGGCCGAGAGGCGACGGCGCTGCGCCGACACCCACGGATCTTCCAGCCCGACCACTTCGAACAGTTTCAGCAACTGCTGCCGCGCTGCGCCCTCGTTCCAGTCGCGGTCGCGGGCGATGATGTCGAGCAGCGCGTCGGCGGCACCCTGACGATCGCCATTGGCCATCAGCCCGCCCGACAGCGCAAATCGGGCTTCATGATCGTCGGGATCGGCGGCAAGCCGTGCTTCCAGCCCCGACAGGTCGGCCACCGGCTGCGCGGTATGGGCAAGCGACAGCGCCGCCCTGGCGCGCTCGATGGCCTGATCGCCGGCGATTTCGGCGGGCACGCCGTCCAGCAACGCCTGTGCCTCGTCCAGCTGCCCCAGCGCCACCAGCGCGCGCGCCTGCCCGGCAAGGGCTTCGGGTTCTTCGGGCGCCATCTCGCCGATCTGGGCGAAGATGGACAGGGCGCGTTCGGCGTCGCCCCCGGCCAGCACCTCTTCCCCCATGGCGAGCAGCGGCGCGATCTCCTGCTCCAGCGCCTTTTCGTCCGACTGGATGGGCAGGCGGGCCAGCACCTGGTCCAGCATCTGCTTCAACTGGCCCTCGGTGCGCGCCTGGCTGAGGTCGGCAACGGGCTGGCCCTGGAACACGGCATAGACGGTGGGGATGGTCTGCACGCGGAACTGGCTGGCGATGAAGCCGTTTTCGTCCACGTTGATCTTCACCAGCTTCACGCCCTTTGCCGCATAATCGGCCGCGACCTTCTCGATCACCGGGGACAGCTGTTTGCAGGGGCCGCACCATTCGGCCCAGAAGTCGACAAGCACGAGCGCGCCCATGGAGGGCTCCACCACGTCACGGCGGAATGCCTCCACCGCCTGCTTCTCGGTTTCACTCAGCCCAAGGGTTGCCAACGCCATTCTCCTGTCCATGCGCGGTCGCGCGGAAATCCTGGTACATTATGTGGGCGACAGGTGCCCTTTCGCAAGGCTGGGAAGAATGTTTGCGCATTTCCCAATTATCCCCTTGCCGACCACCAAAACCGATGTTAGGAGCCGCGCCTCACCCGCCGGAAGGATTAGTTCCCCGGCCGCCAGAGCGGGCGTAGCTCAGGGGTAGAGCACAACCTTGCCAAGGTTGGGGTCGAGGGTTCGAATCCCTTCGCCCGCTCCAGAAATCATCGAAAAATCAATGGTTTCTGGGGCATGATGCGATCAGAATGTTGGAGACAGAGCTCCTTAAATTGGTCGCTGTCTCCACATTGTCTCCACCAAATTTGCAACTGTAGCGGTATTTGGCGTTGTCTGGCGTAGCCGGGTTGTCGTTGGCATTTCGCACTCGGCGTTGATTCAAACAGGTGGGCGTTAAGGTTCGCTGCTGCGTTACAAGAGGTAAGAGTCGGACTTTTGCCAGCGGCTGAAAAGCAGTGATCGTGTCGGCACCTCATGCCATGGCGCGAAACGGATGTGCTGGTATCCGAGATTAGCTGGCGGCAGACCAACCTCGACCACCCGTGTATCGAGCCTGTGGTTCATATGTACGCAGACGCCTCAGGTTGCACAGTTGGCAATCCCACATGACCGTCACGCAATTGTCACATAGCGAAAATGCCATAAGCTGTCCGCTCATCTCGTTTCACTGATCGTTGTGAGGACGACTGGGGAGCGCACAGAAGGAGGAAGGCGAATCGCGAGACCTGCGGGTTGGGAACGCCCTTGCGGTCGATTATGCTATTATCATGGGTCGATATCGACGTTTGGATGCCCTCGCCGCAGCATTAGCCGAGGCGTCCAACATACACATACTCTACGAAGTCCTGGCGAAGATCGCGCGGGAGATGGGGTTCGATTATTTTGCTCTGGCCGAGCATATCAATCTGAGAGTGCCGCACGCCCTTCCCCTTCAAATCCACAATTATCCGTCCGGTTGGGCAGCCTATTATGTCGATAGAGACCTGGGCCCAAGAGATCCCATTCGCCGGGCCAGCCACCGGACGCATCTGGGCTTTGCGTGGATAACTATCCCACGGTTTCTGACATTAACGCCTGCCGACCGGGCCGTTCTAGCTGCCGGTCAAGCCCACGGGCTGGGCGAAGGTTTTACCATCCCCTCACACATCCCTGGTGAAGTCAGCGGATCCTGTACATTTGTCACCCGAGCCGACGAGCCGCTGCCTCGCGATCAGATCTGGACGGCCCAACTGATAGGCGGGCTGGCGTTCGAATGCGGGCAACGCCTCCTCGGGCGCACGACCCTGTCCGGTGATTCCGCGATCACGGAGCGTCAACGCGACTGCGTGCTATGGGCCGCCCGCGGCAATACCGACGGCGAGATTGCGGACATATTGGGCATCTCCAAGGAAACCGTGATCCAGCATCTCAAGTTCGCGCGCGAGCGCTATGGCGTCCGGAAGCGAACGTCGCTCGTGATCCGGGCGCTGTTCGACGGCCTGATCTCCTTTTCCGAAATCTTCCAGCGACACCGATATTGGTAACCTCAAGTCGAGGGGGCGGTGCGCCGTCCCCTCATCGAATGGCTCCTGTAAAACCGCCGTTTCCCTGTCTTTCTGCGCCAGCCTACGCCGAAGCGATTTCGATGTTGCGGATAGAGGCAATGTGGCTTTCTTGATCATCCCCTGAGCTGGACCGCCAACGGTCCGGCGATTGGCAGGGTCAATCCATGAGCATATATCCGCTCCGTACAGAAGCCAGGACACGCGGCTCGCGTATGCTGCGCACGGCGCTCGGTTCGGCGATCATCGGCTGGCTCGACGATGCGTGCGTCATCGAGATTATGCTCAATCCCGACGGGCATATCTGGATTGACCGGCTGGGCGAAGGCCTCAGCGATACCGGAGCCTGCCTGTCGGCCGCCGACGGCGAGCGGATCATCCGTCTGGTCGCGCATCATGTCGGCGCGGAGGTTCATGACGGAGCGCCTCGCGTGTCGGCCGAACTTCCCGATACCGGCGAGCGGTTCGAGGGGCTTCTTCCGCCCGTCGTCCAATCGCCGACATTCGCCATTCGCAAGCCCGCCGTCGCTGTGTTCACGCTCGCGGATTATGTCGCCGCCAATATCATGTCTGCGCGCCAAGCCGACATATTGGCGCAAGCCGTTGCCACGCGCCAGAACATCCTGGTGGCCGGTGGCACAGGGACCGGCAAGACGACGCTCACCAACGCGCTTCTGGCCGAGGTCGCCAGGACGACCGACAGGATCGTCCTCATCGAAGATACGCGCGAGCTCCAGTGCACATCTCCCAACCTGATCGCGATGCGGACCAAGGATGGCGTCGCCACGCTGTCCGATCTCGTGCGATCCGCCCTGCGCCTGCGGCCCGACCGCATTCCGATCGGTGAGGTGCGTGGGGCCGAAGCCCTCGACCTGATCAAAGCGTGGGGGACGGGCCATCCGGGCGGGATCGGCACCATCCACGCGGGATCGGGCATGGGCGCACTGCGGCGAATGGAACAGCTCATCCAGGAAGCCGTCGTCACGGTTCCTCGCGCCCTGATCGCCGAGACGATCGACATCGTCGCGGTGCTTGTGCGCGACGGCCATGGCCGCCGTCTGGCCGAACTTGTTCGCGTCGATGGCCTCAATCCCAAGGGCGAATATTCCCTCACCAGCCAAGGAGACGTTTGATGATCCAGCCTGTCATGCCAATCCGCCGGAGTGCCAGTCATCTGGCGCTCGCTGGCATCTTCGCTATGGCGTCCGTGATCCCGGCCTATGCGGCCGGATCGTCGATGCCCTGGGAAGCGCCGCTCCAGTCCATCCTGGAATCGATCGAAGGGCCGGTCGCCAAGATCATCGCCGTGATGATCATCACGGTAACCGGCCTGACCCTTGCATTTGGCGATACGTCAGGCGGCGCGCGAAAGCTCATCCAGATCGTATTCGGTCTGAGTATCGCGTTTGCCGCAACGAGCTTCTTCCTCTCCTTCTTCTCGTTCGGCGGCGGAGCGCTCGTCTGATGGATAGGGTTGGACAGGTTCCAGGCTTTGAGGTGCCGGTCCATCGGTCCCTCACCGAGCCGATCCTTCTGGGCGGCGCGCCGCGCGCGCTGGCAATCGTCAACGGGACGCTGGCAGGCGCCGTCGGTCTCGGCTTGCGTTTGTGGATCGCGGGTCTTGTGCTTTGGGCCATCGGTCATGTGCTGGGTGTCTGGGCCGCCCGCCACGATCCGAACTTCGTCGATGTCGTCCGGCGGCATGTTCGCTATCCGACCTGGCTTCGGGCATGATGTCGCTGCGCGAATATCGCTCGACCGCGAGCAGCCTGAGCGATTTTCTGCCTTGGGCCGCTCTGGTCGCGCCGGGCGTCGTCCTCAACAAGGACGGCTCGTTCCAGCGCACCGCCTGTTTCCGGGGACCGGACCTCGATTCCGCGACGCCCGCCGAACTGGTGGCGACGACCGCGCGGCTGAATAGCGCGCTGCGTCGGCTCGGCTCGGGCTGGGCCTTGTTCACCGAGGCGCAGCGGGTGCCAGCGAACGATTATCCCGACGACGTCTTTCCCGATCCGGCTTCGCGGCTGCTGGACCGGGAACGACGCGAACAATTCCACGAAGAAGGCGCACATTATGACAGCGCCTACTATGCCACCCTGCTGTGGATGCCGCCAGCGGAAGACAGCGCCCGGGCCGAGCGATGGCTCTACGAGGGCCGTTCGACAACGGCGTCCAACGGAGCCGAACTGCTCGCTGGTTTTATCGACCGCTCACACCGGATCGTCCAGCTGCTTGAAGGATTCCTGCCGGAAATCGCCTGGCTCGACGATGGCGCGACGCTCACCTATCTTCACTCGACGATCTCGACCAAGCGTCAGAACGTGCGCGTGCCCGAAACGCCGATGCACCTGGATGCGCTCCTGGCGGACGATCCACTGGTCGGTGGCCTCGAACCCCGCCTCGGCAACAGCCATCTGCGCAGCCTGACGGTAACCGGCTTTCCGACCTCAACCTATCCTGGCCTGCTCGACGAACTCAATCGTCTGGCCTTTCCCTATCGCTGGTCGACGCGGGCGATCATGCTCGACAAGGCCGATGCCACCCGGTTGCTCGGCAAGATCCGGCGACAATGGTTCGCCAAGCGCAAGTCGGTCGCGGCCATTCTCAAGGAGGTGATGACCAACGAAGCCTCGGCCCTGCTGGACACGGACGCATCCAACAAGGCTGCAGACGCCGATCTGGCCTTGCAGGAACTGGGCTCGGACATGATCGGCCAGGCCTATGTGACCGCCACAGTGACGGTGTGGGACACAAACCCTGCAATCGCCGCCGAGAAACTGCGCCTTGTCGAGAAAGTCGTTCAGGGCCGGGATTTCACCTGCACGACCGAAGGGCTTAACGCTGTTGAGGCCTGGCTCGGATCGCTGCCGGGCCATGTCTACGCCAATGTCCGGCAGCCGCCGATCAGCACGCTCAACTTGGCGCATATGATGCCGCTGTCGGCCGTCTGGTCTGGACCGCCGGGCGATGCGCATCTCGATGGTCCGCCGCTATTCCATGCCAAAACCGAAGGATCGACGCCTTTCCGCTTCTCGTTGCATGTCGGCGATGTCGGGCACACGCTGGTGGTGGGGCCGACAGGCGCGGGCAAATCAGTTCTGCTCGCCCTGATGGCGATGCAGTTTCGCCGCTATCCGGGCGCACAGATTTTCGCCTTCGACTTTGGCGCCAGCATGCGCGCCGCAGCGCTGGCGATGGGCGGTGAATGGCAGGATCTGGGGACCGGGCTTCACGTCGAGAATGCGGCTGTATCACTCCAGCCTCTTGCAAGGATCGATGATCCGGCCGAACAGGCTTGGGCGGCGCAATGGGTCGGTTCGATCCTGGAGGCGGAGGGGATTACGCTTGATCCCCAGGCCAAGGACCATGTGTGGGCGGCGCTCCGATCGCTCGCCAGCGCGAGGCCCGACGAACGGACGCTGACGGGTCTTGCGGTGCTGCTGCAATCCCAGGCCCTCAAACAGGCGCTGCAGCCCTATTGCGTGGGCGGCGCCTGGGGTCGCCTGCTCGATGCCGAGGCAGAGCAACTGGGCGATGCCCATGTTCAGATATTCGAAACCGAAGGACTGATGGGCTGCGCCGCAGCCGCTCCGTTGTTGGCCTATCTTTTCCACCGGATCGAGAACAGGCTTGATGGATCGCCAAGCCTCGTCATCATCGACGAGGGCTGGCTGGTGCTCGACAGCCCGACCTTTGCCGCGCAATTGCGCGAATGGCTCAAGACGCTGCGCAAGAAGAATGCGAGCGTGATCTTTGCGACGCAGAGCCTGGCCGACATTGAAACCAGCGCCATTGCGCCAGCCATCATCGAAAGCTGCCCGACCCGGATCTTCCTGGCCAATGAGCGGGCGACCGAACCGCAGATCAGCGCCATCTATGCCCGGTTCGGGCTCAATGCGCGGCAGATCGAGATATTGGCGCGGGCGACGCCAAAGCGCGATTATTATGTCCAGTCACGGCGCGGCAATCGCCTGATGGATTTAGGGCTAAAGGAGGTGGCGCTCGCCTTCACCGCCGCGTCTTCCAAGTCCGACCAGTTGAAGATCGACCACATACTGAGCCAACCGGGCGAGGAACAGTTCGCAGCGGCCTGGCTGCGCGCATGCGGCCACGACTGGGCGGCCGACCTGCTTTCCACGCAAGAGCCAAAGGAGCAAAGTTCATGACATCGCGCTTCATCGTTCGCCCGCTTGGCCTGTGCGCTGCTGCGCTCGCATTGGCCATGACACCGGCACAGGCACTGGTCGTCTATGACCCCACCAACTATGCCTCCAATGTGATGCAGGCGGCGCGCGCCTTGCAGCAGATCAACAACCAGATCCGGTCGTTGCAGAACGAGGCGGCCTCGCTTCTCAACGACACGAAAAACCTCGCCAGTTTGCCGTTCAGCAGCCTTCAGGGGCTCCAGCAGCAGGTGCAGCAGACCCAGCGGCTGCTGGGGCAAGCACAGCGCCTGGCCTATGACGTGACCCAGATCGAGCAGGCCTTCTCCACCAAATATGGCGATATAGCGCTGTCGAGTTCAGACGCCGATCTGGTCGCCGGCGCACGGGACCGTTGGTCCACCAGCGTCGATGCGTTCGAGGATGCGTTAAAGGTCCAGGCCGGGGTGGTCGGCAACATCGACGGCACCCGAACCTCAATGGACGATCTTGTTTCAGCCAGCCAGTCGGCATCGGGTGCGTTGCAAGCTGCCCAGGCCGGGAACCAGCTTGTCGCGCTCCAGTCCCAGCAACTGGCCGATATCACCGCTATGCTCGCGGCGCAGGGCCGCGCACAGACCATCGAGGCGGCCCGCGCCGCTACTGCGGAGGCGGAGGGCCGCGTTCGATTCCAGCGCTTCATGGCGCGATCGGGCCAATAGGATGCGGAGCGGACGCCTGGCACTGGCAGGCCTCGCCGGCGGTGGCATGCTGACGGTTGCAGTGCTCACGGTCATGCACCAGCAGAGAAACACGCCCACTGAACAGATACCGCCGATGCCGGGGTCGAACGAGCATCGCGCGGCCGACCTTATTCGCTGTCGGCACGCCAAGGCACAGAATCCAACTTGCGAAGCGGCCTGGGAAGCCGAGCGACGCCGCTTCTTCGGCAGAGATGATGGCGGCAGCGCCCGATCCGATTGGCAGGAGCGTACCGGACATGAATGATGTCGGTGTCATCGACGGGTTCCTCGCGACCTTCACGGCCTATATCGATTCCGGTTTTGGGCTTCTTGGCGGGGAGGTCGGGTTTCTCTCGACCACGCTGATCGCAATCGACGTGACACTTGCCGGGCTGTTCTGGGCATGGGGTGCCGATGAGGATGTCCTGCAACGCCTGGTCAAGAAGACGCTCTATATCGGCTTCTTCGCCTTCATCATCGGCAACTTCTCCTCGCTCTCGCAGATTCTGTTCCAGTCCTTTGCCGGGCTCGGCCTCAAGGCCAGCGGCGCCAGCATCGGCCTCACCGAGTTCATGAAGCCGGGTAGCGTTGCCGCGGTTGGGCTTGATGCAGGCGAACCGCTTCTCACCTCCGCGTCCGAGATGATGGGATTCACCTCGTTTTTCGCCAATTTCGTCCAGATTGCCGTGCTGCTGCTGGCCTGGATGATCGTAATCCTCGCCTTCTTCATCCTTGCCGTACAGCTGTTCATCACGCTGATCGAGTTCAAGCTGGTGACGCTGGCCGGGTTCGTCCTGCTGCCCTTCGCCTTTTTTGGGCGGACGGCATTCATGGCGGAGCGGGTGCTTGGCCATATCGTATCGAGCGGCATCAAGATTCTGGTTCTCGCCGTCATCACCGGCATCGGCACAGGACTGTTCGACCAGTTCATCAATGCGCTGGGTGGAACAGCACCGACTGCGGAACAGGCCATGTCGATTGCGCTCGCCTCATTGGCGTTGCTTGGTCTGGGCATATTCGGCCCCGGCATCGCCAATGGCATCGTCACCGGAGGTCCGCAGCTTGGTGCAGGCGCAGCGGCGGGTACGGCGATTGCAGCCGGCGCCACCCTGGCCGGCGGGGCCGCAGGCGCACGGCTCGCGGCCGGCGCTGTCGGGGGGGCCGTAGCGAGCGCATCGAGCGCCGCTGCCCGTGCGGCCGGATCGACCAGCGCCACCTATAGCGCCGGTGCAGCGGGCAAGAGCGGGGGAGACGCCGTTGCGGGCGGGATCGGTGCGTTGGGAAGAGCGGCCGGCTCTGCCGCCACGTCCCCACTCCGCCGCGCTGCAGATGCAATGAAACAAAGCTTCGAAGCCGGAAAATCGGGCGCATCGACGAACAGTGGTGGCGCTGAAGCTACGTCCGGGCCGCCCAAATGGGCGACGGCAATGCGCCAGCGGCAGACGATCGCCCACGGGGTTTCGACCGCCGCCCACACATTGCGCGGCGGCGACAGCGGTGGTGGCGGCGCGTCGATCGATCTTAGCGGAAGGGACTGATCATGTTCAAACGACCATCCATCCGGTACGGCCAGACCCCGGAGCCGGTCACGCCTTACCAGCGCGCTGCCCAGGCTTGGGACGATCGCATCGGCTCGGCGCGCGTTCAGGCGCGCAGTTGGCGTCTCGCCTTTTTCGGCACGCTGATGCTATCTGGTGGTCTTGCCGCCGGCTTGATCTGGCAATCGGCGCGCGGCTCGATCGTGCCCTGGGTCGTGCAGGTGGACAAGTTCGGCGAAGCACAGGCCGTCGGCCCCGCCGATGCGGGATACCGTCCGACCGATCCGCAAATCGCCTTCCATCTTGCGCGCTTCGTCGAGCAGGTTCGCAGCATCCCGGCCGATCCGATCGTCCTGCGCCAGGCATGGCTGCGCGCCTATGACTTCGCCACGGATCGCGGCGCCATGGTCCTCAATGATTATGCGCGGGCGAATGACCCGTTCGCGCTTGTCGGCAAGACGCAGGTTGCGGTCGATATATCGAGCGTGATCCGGTCGTCGGACAGCAGCTTTCGCGTTTCCTGGGCCGAGCGGCGATACCAGGATGGTGCACTGGCTGAGACAAGCCGGTGGTCGGCCATCGTGACGGTCGTGATCCAGCCACCCTCCGCGCCCGATGCCCTGCGCAAGAACCCGCTCGGCCTGTTTGTCAACGCCATCAACTGGTCGAAGGAGCTTTCCCAATGATGCACGTTCATCGTTCCGGGGCCGCAATTGCGGCTTTGCTGATTTCCGTAAACACGACCACGGCCTGCGCAGCGACGCGCCCAGCCCTGTATGGGGCAACGCAGACGCCTGCAGTGCGCATTGCGGAACCTGAGAAACAGGTCGAGATAGTAACTGTCGCAAAGCCGCTGCCGTTGCCGGGGCAACTCAAGCCGGTGCCGCCCATAGCTCCCGCCCCGGGGCTTGCCGATCCCAAAACCCGGATCGTCGCTGCCAATGCCGCAGCCCGCATAGAGCCCGCGCGCAATGGTTTCATCAACGCCATGCAGCAATATCCCTGGGCGGAAGGCGCTCTTTATCAGGTCTACACGGCACCCGGACAGGTGACGGACATCGCCCTTCAGCCTGGAGAAACGCTTGTCGGCGCGGGGCCCGTCGCTGCGGGTGATACCGTGCGATGGATTATCGGCGATACGCTCAGCGGTACGGGTGAGACGCAACGCGTCCACATCCTGGCAAAGCCGACCCGGCCCGATCTCCTGACCAACCTGGTGATCAACACCGATCGGCGGACCTATCATCTCGAACTGCGCGCCACCCCGACCACCTATATGGCGTCGGTATCCTGGTCCTACCCTCAGGATGAACTGTTAGCGCTGCGGCAGCGCAACGCCGCTATCGCCGTAAAGACGCCGATTGCCGCGGGCATCAACATCGCCTCGCTCGATTTCGGCTACGCGATCGATGGGGACAAGCCGAGCTGGCGACCACTGCGCGCGTTCGACGACGGTAGCCAGGTCTTCATCGAGTTTCCCGCAAGCGTCGCGCAGGGCGAAATGCCGCCAGTCTTCATCCTGGGGAGTGGCGGCAATGCCGAGCTCGTCAATTATCGGGTGCAGGACCGTTTCATCATCATCGACCGACTCTTCAGCGCAGCCGAGTTGCGCATGGGGGACAAGAAGACGGCGCAGCGGGTGCGTCTGACACGGATCGATCGCAAGCGGGAGGGGAACCGACCATGAGCGACCGTAACGAGCAGGATAGTTCGGCTGCGCCCGCGCCGTCGTCTGTGTCGCCGTTCAAGTTGGGAGGCGATGCGCCAACGGTAATGCGCCTGTCGCGCAAGACATTGGCCGGAATGGGCGTGATTGCAGGACTGAGCATCGGGGGCGCTCTCATCTATGCGCTACAGCCGCCGGAGAAACCGGTCGGCCAGGAAGTCTACGCGACCGAGGGCCGGGCAAAGGCCGACGGGCTGGGATCAGTGCCCAAGGACTACAGCCAGGTCCCGCAATTGGGACCGCCATTGCCGGGCGACCTGGGACGGCCGATCCTTGCTGCACAACAGGGCGGCAACGACAGCCAAGATTCCCGGCAAGGCTATCCATCCGATCGCCAGGCCATCGATCCGGCCGTCGCAGCGCGGCAAAAGGCGCGTCAGGAACGGGACGCTGCGCAGGCAAGCCAGTTGTTTACAGGACAGGGGAGTGCCCAATCGACGGGCGGCGCGCCGGAGCATGTCGCCACGGGGTCGCCGACCGCCGCGCCAGCGTTCGGGCCGGACCTTGCCGCCCCATCGGCAATGACGGCATCGGGTAGCGCGGCCAAACGTGCTTTCATGACGGGCACCATGGACACGCGCTCGCTCGCCTCATCGACCGTCGAACCCGTGGCGTCCGCTAACATCCTGCAGGCCGGCAGCATCATACCCGCCGCCTTGATCACTGGCATCCGATCCGACCTGCCCGGTCAGATCAGCGCCCAGGTCACGCAGAATGTCTATGACAGCCCGACGGGGCGCATCCTGCTCATTCCGCAGGGCGCAAGGTTGATCGGGGACTATGATTCGCAAATCGATGCCGGTCAGTCGCGGCTTTTGATGGCATGGACGCGCCTCATCATGCCTGACGGGCGTTCGATGATGCTCGAGCGTCAACCTGCTGCCGATACCAGCGGCTTTTCGGGCTTGCAGGACAGCGTAAACAATCATTGGGGTGGCGTTGCGCGCGCTGCCATGATCTCGACTCTTTTGGGCCTTGGCACGGAATTGGCGGCCGATAGCGATAATGACATCATCCGGGCGCTGCGCCGCGGGTCGCAGGACAGCTTCAATCAGGCCGGGCAACAGATCATACAGCGTCAAGTAGCGATAGCTCCAACCTTGACTATCCGGCCAGGCCATCCGCTGCGCGTGATGATCACACGCGACCTTATCCTTCCCCCTCTGGGCAATCGGTGATGGCCAAGCTGCGCCTGGGATCGCTGGCGGACGACAAGCCCGTCAAGATCAGTCTGGAATTGCCTGCCAATGTCCATCGCGACCTAGTGCGCTATGCTGCGGCGTTGGCCACTGAAACGGGGGAAGCGCAGGTTTCTCCCGAACGCCTCATCGGCCCCATGTTGGAACGGTTCATGGCAGGGGACCGCGCCTTTGCAAGGCATCGCAGCGGTAAGGCTTCTCGGCAACCGTCATGATGGTCCCAAGCAAAGGGGCAAGTGCAGGATTGCTAGCGTCTTCGCGCCAGCAGAGGCCAAAATCGATGCGCGCATGGCCATGGGGCTCGTGGATGGGCAAGGCGACGAGATGCGGGGGCAAGCGAGCGAACGCGCCCTCCTGCACGATTGTGAAACAGCCTGCATCAATCAGTTGGTAGAGCCCATTCAAATTCAGCGGGCTACGGACGATCGCCGCGCGATCCAGACCAGCCTGCGATTGGGCCAGGGTAAGACGTCCCGCAACTTGGGAGAGCAGATCGTCCCCGCGCGCGCTGTCCGCAAGTAGAAGGGTAAGGTCGCGCAGATCCGACCAGAAGAGCGGCGCACGCAATGCCAGAGGGTTGTCGCGGACCATGACGGCAAAAAGCCGGCTGCTGCCAATAGCGTGATAGGCCGCGCCCGGCGGGGCCAGATGGCCTGCAACGATGATGGCGTCGAGTTGGCCGCGCTCGAAGTCGCGCACAAGCGCTTGTCTGTCACAGACCGCAGCAGATAGCTGGATGTCTGCATGGCGTTTGCTGAATTCCAGCATGAGAGACTGGACCGCGCTACTGGGCACTGCTCCTGAAAAGCCCAGCTTCAGGGCACCGCGGCGCCCTTGTCCAAAGATGATGGTGTTGCGATGAAGGCTGTCGAGATCAGCCACGAGCCGGCGCGCGCCCGATATGAAATGGTCTCCCGCGCGTGTCAGTCGGGTGCCGCGGGTCGAGCGCTCGAACAGGTCGGTGCCAAGCCGCTGCTCGAGATGGCGGATCCGTTGGCTCAACGTAGATTGCTTGATGCGCAGCGACTCGGCCGCTTGGCTAAAACTCCCAAGCTCCGCCGTCGCTATGACATAATGGAGGTGACGGATTTCGATCATGCTCCAGCCCTCGCCGCATTGGTTCTTCAGACAAACCCAATGTTTCGCGGTTCACTCATGCTGAAAATCCCCAGAAATGGGGGAAAAACGAACCCTCGCGGCACCTCCTACAGACGGCAGAATTTGCGATTGCAGAAATGTCGGGATAGATTTGGATCAATGCCGCCGGCAGAGCGGGCGTGACCGGGTCGCTGTCGTGTATGTCCAGGCTTTGCTAAAGACGGCGGCGCATGATCCCAACTCATGTCTCACAGCACGGTCGCGTCCCGCGTCGGAAATAGGCTGCCTTCTCCCTGTTAGCATTTGCTCAGAGGTCCATTATGCGTGGGGATCGAAGGTCGGTCGCGATTATAATCGGATTATAAAATTCTTATAGTCGATCGCTGGGCACATCCTTGTCGGTGCCGCGAAATGGATCGCGGTCTATCGAAGAGGAACGTGTGATGGAAAACACTGTCGAACGTCGCAACGACGATATGATCGACCTTGGCGCAATCAGCGTCGAGACGAAGGGCCCGGGCCTTGGCCAGGGTGACGAGATCGGGCTGCAGAACCCGGTCGGCCTTTCCGACGACTGACACCACTGCCGGTGCGCGGTGCTCCCGCGCACCGGTTATCGGAAAGGCGCCGTCATGGCCTTGTCGCTTCGCCCCGGACTGACATTCTGTGAAATCCAGCATCACCTCATCTTCATGGATTATGAGGCGGATCGCTATTTCAGTCTGACAGGGCCTGCGCGCGACAGTCTTCAAAAGCTCCTGAAGTCCTCCGACGCGGGCGTTACGGAACAGGAGATAGCGCCGCTGCGCGCTGTTGGGATCATAGGCCACGGTGAAGGCGCCCGGCCACTCAAACCCTGCCAGCATGTACAAGCTGGGCGCAGCATATTCGACGAAGAGTATGGCGCCCCACGCACGGCGGCCCAGATTCCTGAAATTATTGTCCGTTTGGCGGCAATGCGTCGCACATTGAGGCGGCAGGGTTTGCCGACTACCCTGCGTCGGCTTAGGGAAGCAACGCCACTGCGTGTTGTCCCTGGATCGTACGCGCCCGGCATGCGGCGCCTGTGCGCTGCCTATGAAGCGTCGCGTCGCTACTATCTCCCAGTCGATAATTGCCTGATCCGGGCACTGGCGCTCTACCGCCACGCGCAGCAGCGCGGCCATGATGCGAGGCTAGTCTTTGGTGTGCAGTTGCATCCCTTCTCGGCGCATAGCTGGGTCGAGCAAGACGATCTCATTCTCGACGATCGAGTCGATCATGTGCGGCGTTTCAAGCCGATACTGGTCCTGTAATTGTGGATCGGCGTGCAAAAAGGACCCCGTTAGCGGGGTGATCGGCGTCTAAAAGGGACCCCTCATTTCGATGGTTTA